>JAXDFO010000420.1:0-4834 GCA_034665545.1 Blastocatellia bacterium | reverse complement strand
TCGCAGATACAACGATAATATCAACAGAAATCAGAACTCCTTCTGGGGAGGCAACAGTGGCGGCGGGAGCAGTTGGGATAATAGCAGCAGCATCGGCGGCGGCAGCAGTAGCGGGAGTAGTTGGGGCAGCAGCCCGTTCGGCGGCTCAAGCAGTTCAAGCCGCTCAAGCGGCTCAAGCAGCAGAGACTTTGGGAGCAGTTCCAGTCATTCCGGTGGTAGTTCCAGCAGTTCGGGCGGGAGCTTTGGCGGCGATAGTAGCTCCGGCGGCGGCGCGGACGGCAGCTTCTAAAAGATTTTCGGTTGAAGACATCAAAGACATTCGAGGAGCGGAGGACGAGCATGGGAGAAGACCCGAAGAAGATGAGCGAGGATGAGATTCGCGCGCGTATCGTCAAGCTGGGATTCGACGGAGACGACCGGCGTTTAGAATCTTTCTGCGAGCTATTGCGCGAGGGCTTGCCGCAGGGCACGGGCGTGGCGTTGCGCGGCAGCGTCGTGACCGCAGAGCGTTGGGAAGACGGCTCGCCCTTCGATGCTGACGGCAAGGGCACGAGCGATCTTGACGTGACGCTCATCGGTTCAAAGGTGATGGAGTACTGGCTCGAAGATGCCTTCTACATTCCCGCGCTGCACACCAAGCCGCTCGGCGACAAAGACCCCGCAATCGCGCCCGGTCTCAACCCCTTGCGCGAGTCGCTGCAAAAACTCGTGGGCCGTCCGGTCAACTTCCAGGCCACTTCAAACCTGGTCCTTTTTACGCGCGACGTGCTTTTCAACCAGCCTTACTTCACTATCATAGAGGCGGACGAATCCGCGTGACCCTCAAGCTGCTCAGCTATAACATACGCTTCGGCGGGCGCGAGCGAGAGTCGCAACTTGCCGAAGTCATCAAAGCCATCGCGCCAGATTTAGTAGTCTTTCAGGAAGCCACGGACCCGCGCGTTATCGAAGGCTTATCCGTCAAGACCGGCATGGCCCACTGGGCCGCGCAACGCAAACACTCGATAGCCTACCTGAGCCGTCTCAAGATAGCTCATCACCAGTGGCATTACCCCGCAGGCTCCAAACATTCCTTCCTCGAAATCGTCCCGGCTGAGCACGACCTGCGCATCTTCGGCCTGCATCTCACCGCGCGCTTCTCCAAGTGGAGCGAGCGCAGGCGCGCACGCGAAATCCACGCCCTGCTCGCAGGCATACAGCAACACCAGCACGGCTTTCACGTCCTGCTCGGAGATTTCAACACCCTCGCCCCCGGCGAACTCCTGGACACACAGCGCATGCCCGCCTGGATCAGAGCCTTAATCTGGATTAGCGGGCGCGACATCCAACGCGACACCATCCAGGTCATGCTAGACGCGCACTACCTGGACGGCTACCGCCATCTCTACCCCGACGATAAGGGCTACACCTTCCCCACCTGGGATCCGCACCTGCGCCTCGACTACGTCTTCCTCCCCGCCGCCCACGCCCAACGCCTAGCCTCCTGCCAGGTCATACGCCAACCCGAAACGGTCGCCCAAGCCTCCGACCACTTCCCCCTCTTGGCCCACCTGGACGTTGCATAGAACAAGCACGTCAAAATATTTGAAGCCGGAACATTATGATATAGGGGTTGAGAGGCGGGAATAAAAGCGGGGCGTTTGACCGTTGGGCCAACTTATTGTAGAGTCTTAGTTAATCGGCGTTGAGGCTGAACGTCTCCGCTAGGAAGCGCAAGCGTAAGTGAGGACGCTTGCGCTTTCGCTTTTAAGGGCTTCCCGGCGGCTTGTTGCTTGTGCCTTAGTTGCTGGCCGCCGAAGTGGTGGCGCAGTGTTGCTCGAAGGCGCGGGTCAGTTCTTCTGCGATTTGTTGGGGGCCTTTGTTTTCGATTTGGGAGCGTTCGAGCATGTAGACGACTTGGCCGTCTTTGAGGATGGCGATGGAGGGCGAGGAGGGCTGGTAGCCTGTCAAATAGCTGCGCGCCTTTTCCGTCGCTTCGATGTCGGCCCCGGCGAAGACGGTCGCCACCTTGTCGGGCTTGACTTCGTGGCGGAGAGCCTGCGCGATGCCGGGACGCGCCTTGCCCGCCGCGCACCCGCAGACGGAATTGACGACCAGCATTAAGGTTCCTTCCGTTTGTTTGATACCCTCTTCGACCTGCTCGGGCGTCTTCCATTCCTCGACGCCGAGCCTCGCTAGCTCCTGCCTCATCGGATAGATCATGAATTCTGGATACGGCATTTTTTTCTCCTTAAATTATCTGTTATCAGTCAGCAGTTTTCTATTGTTAGTATTCAGCCTCGGACGTTGATAGTCAAGCCGGTGAAACCTGTGAGTTGTCGGCTTGCTCTCACGCCGACTCGAAACCGGAAACAGTTTGCTGCTAAGATGCTACGTTTTAAATGATGCATGCACTGGTTCGATTATGAGATTTGGAGTGTTAGTATGATTAGCGTCAAAGTAATTCATCAAAGATCAGGCAATCCTGTTAAGGGCAAGAAGGTCGCGCTCGGAATCAATGCCCTCTTCTCAGGCGGCGTGACACATGGCGAGTGGACGGATTCTCAAGGGGAAGCTCACTTTAATGTCAAGCCCAGCAATGGAAAAGTCTTCATTGATGGCTCTGTCAAATTCGAGGGCCATCTCTCAGGCCAAATCGTCGTCTACATCTAAAAGACTGTTGATGAATATGCGTCGAGGGGCGTCGCCGTCGCCGCTCAGCGAGACGTGGAAGACGGGCGAGGGTAGGGGATAGCGGCCCAGGCGCGCGCCCCATTCGATGACGACGACCGCGCGCTCATCCGTCAATAGCTCGTCGAGGTCAACGGCGTGCGCGGCCTCCGCGCCTTCGTTCAAGCGATAAAGGTCCAGGTGGTAGAGCTTGAGCCGCCCCTCGTAGAGATTGACGAGGGTGAAGGAGGGGCTGGTCACGTCGTCCTCGTCCACGCCGAGCGCGCTGGCGATGCCTTTGACGAAGATGGTCTTGCCCGCGCCGAGCGGGCCGTCTAGAAGGAGTATCTCGCCTCCCTTGAGATGCTCGCCAATGCGTGCGCCGAGCAAGAGAGTCTCTTCATCGCTCTCGCTGGTCCAATGTCCGGTCGGGAGCGAGCCGCGCGCGTCCGTGCTCATGGCGTTTCTCCCAACGCATCCAGCGAGCGGATGGCCGCGCTCAAGCGCGCGCGTATGTCCGACGCGGTGAGGGCGCGCATCCCAAGCTCGCGCGCCGCGATGTCGCCCGCCACGCCTCCCACATAGACCGCCGCGATAGTCGCTTTGAGAGCATCCGCTTCATCCTTCAAGGTCGCGTAAGCCTGCGCGTTAAAGCCAGCGATAATCCCGGTCAGCGTATCGCCCGCGCCCGCCGTGCCGAGGCCGGGGTTGCCCGTCGGGTTGATGAAGACGCGCCCGTCTGGACCAGCAATGAGCGTGCGCGTGCCTTTCAGGACCAGTATCAACTCGTGCGTGCTGGCAAACTCGCGCGCGACGCCGACGCGGTCCTTGAGGGCGTTCTTGTCATCCGTTCCCAGGAGGCGCAGCATCTCTCCCTGGTGCGGGGTGAGGATGAGCGGGTGCTGCTTCGTGCCGCGCAAATTACTGGACCAGGGCGCGAGCGCGTTGAGCGCGTCAGCGTCAATGATGATGGGAGTGGTGCGTTCTTCGATTATCGCGCGCACAAACGCGCGTGTCTCTTCATCCGCAGACGAGAGACCGGGGCCGATGGCTATGATGTCAACGCGCGCGGCCAGTCGCTGGACCTCCTCATGCGCCGCGAGGCTCACCGCGCCGCTCGCAGTCTCCGCCAGCGCCGTCGTCATCACCTCCGGCAAAGTTCGCGCCGCGACGGAGCCTTGCGCGCTTGATGGCGTCGCCACCGTCACCAACCCCGCGCCCGCGCGCATCGCCGCGTTGCCGCAAAGGACAGCCGCGCCCGTCATCCCGCGCGAACCCGCTATGACGAGCGCGTGGCCGTGCGTGTTCTTGTAGGAGCCGGGCGCGTAGCGCGTCTGGACCAGCCATGCGCGCGCGTCTGCGTCCTCGGTCAGAAAGAGTTTTGATGAGGCCGCTTCGAGCAGCGCGGGCGGAGTGCCTATGTTGGCGACGACGAGTTGGCCGCCGTAGTGCGCGGCTGGCGGCAGGACGTTCGCGGGCTTCGGCGCGGTGAAGGTGATGGTCAGGTCCGCTTGAACGACTTTGCCGTCTGGTTCCGCCTCGTCCGCGTTGAGGCCCGAAGGGATGTCCAGAGAGATTATGAGAGGGTGCGTTTGATGCGCGCGTCGTCGCGCCTCGCGTATCAGGTCAAGGTGTTCTATGACCTGTAGGTAGATGCCCGCGAGCGGGCGCGACAGCCCCGTGCCGAAGAGCGCGTCAACGATAAAGTCGTAACTGTGACGCGCGCTCGCAATCTCTTCCCAGTCGTTGACTGCTTCGCACTCGCGGAAACTAAGTGGCGGCGGCGATGTGTGCGAGCCTGCCCCGTATCCCGCCAGATGACGCACTATCTCGAAATTCGCAAGGGCATCGCCAGCCGTTTCTTCCACGCGCCCGAAGAGGACTAAGTGAACGCGCGCGCCAGCCAGCCAGAGGATACGAGCGAGCGCGGCCCCGTCGCCGCCGTTATTGCCGCGCCCGCAGAGAATGAGGGCGGACTTGCGCGAAAGATCATGAGAGAAATGCTGTGCGATGGCTCTGGCGGCTGCGGCTGCGGCTGCCTCCATGAGCAGCAAAGGGGGCGTCGCAAACCGCTCCGTCGTCAGGCGGTCAAGCTCGCGCATCAAAGCCGCTGAAATTACCTTTCGCATGAGAGAGGAATGATAAGGGAAAAAGCGTCAGGGCCAAAGTAAATGAGGCAGGGGTT
>JAXDFO010000419.1:0-3051 GCA_034665545.1 Blastocatellia bacterium | reverse complement strand
CAGATAAGCTCTGCCAATTCTCTTCTGGAAAAAGGATGCTCATAACGAAAAAAGATTTGGTCCAGTTTCGCTTCTTCAAAAGAACGAATCATGCCGAGTGGATGCCTGAGCAGATGTATGTAGAGAGCATCGTCAAAATCCTCTTCGGCTCGTTGGAGGATGGAAGGATGAAGCGCATACGAAGGCGTCTTATCAACCAATCGCCTGTCTCCGAGCCATGACTGCATCTGCCTGTAAAACTCCTGCGTCGTCAACCTGCGCTCCTCAAACGCCTGCATGATGCTTTTGGCTTGCGCCGCGTCATACCCTTTGATCTCCATGACGGCGCGGAGAGCGCCTTCGAGCCAGAAGCTGTCGCCGCCCTTGAAGGCGTTGCGCCGTTCTTCCAGCGTGTTGAACGAGAGGAGTTCGAGTTCGGGCGGAGCAAAGAGTTTCGGATGCCCGGCCAGCATCACGCGAAAGAGCGTCGAGCCGGAACGCGGCGCGGAGAGAATGAAGATGGCCTGCGAATTCTTCGAGCGCGCATTCTTCTCTTGAGCAGCGCGGGCGGGCAAAGGAGTAATGATGAGCCTGGCCTCTGCGATTCTACGCTCATCAACCCTCTCGGCCTCCGGCCTTATGCCGTCACTGCGGCCCGCGTGGGCCAACGCGCTCCTGCCGCACGCGCGCGCGACGGCTTCCGCGTATTGGTCCTCAAGATATTGGGCCAGCCCCGCGATGGTCGGGTAGTTGAAGATAGTCACGACGTGAACGATTTCGCCCAGTCGCTCTTGAAGACGATTGATGAAAACTGCTCCCTTAATCGAGTCGCCGCCGAGATTGAAAAAATCATCTTCCGCGCCAATCTGTCCTAAGCCCAGAACCTCTCGCCACATTTCCGCGAGCAGCATCTCAAGGGTTCCATGCGGCGGGCGATATGCCTGCTCAAGCTGCGGCCTTTCGTGGCCGGGAGCGGGCAAGGCGCGCCTGTCAATTTTTCCATGCGCCGTGAGGGGCAGCGAGTCCAGCATGACGAAGGCGGCGGGAATCATCTGTTCGGGGAGTCTCTCGCGCAGAAAATCTTGTAACTCTTCGACGCCTGGCGAAGTCTCTTCATCTTCGCTGCGGGTTAAGAGATAAGCTATCAGACGTTTGTCGCCGGGCGTGTCCTCGCGCGCGATGACGACGGACTGGCTCACGCTTTCATGGCTCGCCAGCGCGGTTTCAATCTCACCCGGTTCAATTCTATAGCCGCGTATTTTTACCTGCTGGTCGGCGCGCCCCGTGTATTCCAGGTCGCCGTTTGCGAGATAGCGCGCCAGGTCGCCGCTCCTGTAGAGACGCGCGCCGCCAAGTGCATCGAACGGATCGGGCACGAACCTTTCCGCGCTCAACTGGGGGCGGTTGTGATAGCCGCGCGCGAGGCCGTCGCCGCCGATGTACATCTCGCCCTCTATCCCTACCGGCACAGGCTGCAACTCGCGGTCGAGCACATACACTTGCAAGTCCGGTATCGGTCTCCCGATGCGGCTACCCGCGCCGGAGTAAACATCGGCCATCGTTAGAGGGCGATACGTCACATGCACGGTCGTCTCCGTAATCCCGTACATGTTGACGAGTCGCACAGGCTCGTCGCCGTGAAGCTCTAACCAAGGTTTCAAAGTGTGCAGTTCTAAAGCCTCTCCACCGAAGATGACGAGCCGCAATGACAGGTCTCTGTTGAATCCGAGCGACTGCTCAGCCGCGATAAGCTGGCGGAAGGCGGACGGGGTCTGGTTCAAGACCGTGACCGCCTCACGACAGAGTAGCTTGTAGAACTCTTCAGGCTCGCGGCTTACTTCGTAAGAGACGATGACCAGCTTGCCGCCGTAGAGCAACGCGCCCCACAACTCCCAGACGGAAAAATCAAAAGCATAAGAATGAAAGAGCGTCCAGACATCATGCTCGTCAAAGTCGAACCACTCTTCGGTCGCCTTGAACAAACGCGCCACCTGCGCATGGCTGACCAGCACACCTTTCGGTTGCCCTGTAGAGCCTGAGGTGTAGATGACATAGGCCAGATTTTCTGCCATCACATCGCTCTGCGGATTATGCTCGGGCTGAAGCGAGACCTCCTTCGCATCATCAAGTAGCATGACTCTCATGTTCGGCTGCGACAGATTGTCGGCCAGTTTCCTGACGGTCAAGAGCAAGGTCAGCCCCGCATCTTTCAACATGAAATCGAGACGCTCTCGCGGATAAGAGGAATCGAACGGCACATACGCGCCGCCAGCCTTGAGAATGGCGAGCAACGCGACGACCATCTCCGTCGAACGTTCGAGCAGCAGACCGACGCGCGACTCAGGCCCGACGCCGAGCGTTCGCAGGTAATGGGCCAGCCTGTTGGCGCGCCGGTTCAGTTCCGCGTAGCTCAATCGCTCATCACCGAAGACGAGCGCGGTCGCCGCCGGTCTCTGCTCAACCTGCGCTTCAAACAGTTGATGAAGAGGCGCGTCTTGGGGAAACCGTCTCGCGTCCAACGGCTTCCACTCGTTCAATAACCTTCGCCGTTCGTCTTCATTCATGAGCGGCAATGCGTTGATACGACAATCAGGATGATTAACGATGCCCGCGAGCAGAATTTGAAAATGGCCGAGCATACGTCTCATTGTTGCCGGGTCGAAAAGGTCCGTGCTGTATCTCAGCGCGCAGGCTATCTGCTCACCGATCTCTGAAACGTTGAGGACCAGGTCAAACTTCGCCGTCGAATTATCTGCTTCCAGACCGCTCATCGTGAGGCCCGGCCATTCCAGCGCGTCCTGCGGCGCATTCTGAAGCGCGAATATCACCTGCACGAGCGGCATGTGGCCCAGGCTGCGCTCCGGCTGCAACTCTTCGACCAGTTTCTCAAACGGCACGTCCTGATGCTCATACCCTCCCAACGTCACTTCCCTCACCCGCCTCAGTAGCTCTCTAAACTCCGGGTCGCCTGTGAGGTCCGTCCGCAGCACTAAGGTGTTGACGAAAAATCCGATGAGGTCTTCGACTTCGGCCCGCGTGCGATTGGCAATCGGAGAGCCGACGATGATGTCT
>JAXDFO010000418.1:0-3792 GCA_034665545.1 Blastocatellia bacterium | reverse complement strand
CGCCTCCTGCAAGCCTCCTCAACATCATCGCCTGGTTGCGCTCGTGCGTGAGCCCGAGTTCTTCGAGATGTACGCTCACCACGCGCAGCCGCCGGTACATATCTTCCACGTCTCTCACCTCGCGCGGCGACCAGAGCCGCTCGGCGACGGCGGCCGCGCGGGGCCAGATGCGCGAGTCAATCGTCTCGGGTGTCACCCACTCGCCCCACATCGTCGCCTCGCCGCCGAGGACGTGCGCCGCCTCCGCCTCGCTCAACCCGCCGCCCTCGGGCAAGGGGTCGTTGAGGTAGTGCGCCGACGCGGGGAAGACGAGGTCGATGTAGTAGCCGTTCGAGAGCACGCCGTCGTAGCCGAGCCGCGCAGCCTCGGCCAGCGCCTTCGGGCCGCGCCACGAATGTATGACCACGTTCTTGGGCAGGTCGGGATGCAGAATCTCATCCCATCCCATCATCTTCTTTCCGTGCCTGGTGAGTATCTGAAAGAGCCGACGGTTGAAGTAGGCTTGAAGCGCGTGGTTGTCTTTAATCCCTTTCGCTTTCATGAAGGCTTGAATGCGCGGATTTTTGGTCCACTGCTTGCCCTCGTTCTCGTCGCCGCCGATGTGCATGTAGGCGTCTGGGAAGAGCGCGGCCATCTCGCCGAGGAATCCGTCCAGTACTTTGTAGACCTCTTCGCGCGTGGGGTCGAGCGCGGGTTCAAAAATTCCCGCGCGGCGTTCTATCTGGTAAGGACCGGGCGCGCTGCCGAGTTCCGGGTAGCCCACGAGCCAACTCGTGCTGTGGCCCGGAATGTCAAACTCCGGCACGACGCGTATCCCGCGCTCGCGCGCGTAAGCGATGATGTCGCGCACCTGCTCCTGCGTGTAATAAAGCCCGTCCGAACCCATCAGGTGCAGCTTGGGATACTTCTTGCTCTCGACGCGGAAGCCCTGGTCCTCCGTCAAGTGCCAGTGCAGGACGTTGAGCTTGACGGCGGCCATCGCATCAAGGTTGCGTTTGAGAACATCCGGCGGCTCATAGTGACGCCCGATGTCTATCAGCAAGCCTCGCCAGCGAAAGCGCGGTTTGTCTTCAATCCTGACCGCCGGAAGATAGTAGCCCTCGCGGTCGGATTCGAGCAGTTGCAAAAAAGTTTCGAGACCGCGCAATGCTCCCACCACCGTCCGAGCATTGAGCCGCGCCTGCGTCTCCGTGACTTCCAGCGTATAGCTCTCGTCTTCGTCAACGGAAGGAATAGCCTGGCCCGGCCCGTTGCATTGAACGATAAGGCCCGCGCCGCTTTCCTGCGTCGCGCGTTCATGCGGCAACTCAAGACCCGTCCGGCCTTCGAGCCGTTTGATGATACGCGACAGGCCCGCTTGCAGCCTCTCATCCGAATGGCCTTTGATAGCAATGCTGAAAGTCTTGCCTATCATCAAGCGGCCCGGCTGAAACTGGACCCGCGCGGGCACTGGCATGAGGTGATGCACGCGTCCTGCGGCGACGGCGGCGGCGTTGGGAGATGTTTCCTGGGCCAGACAATTCCACGCGCACAATAAAAGCATGGGGAGCAAAATCGAGAGACGAATTTTCATGTATGTGTTCGGAAGAGATAGATAAAAGTTGATTGCCTTAACGGTTCGAGAGTTTATCTCATCAAGGCTTAAATCCAAAGAGGTGTGCGCGAGAAGCAAGGCGTGTGCGCATCTCGCGTTAAAAAATCCCGCTCGATTGATTCTCTTTTCGCGCGCTTTACGCGTTAGTAGATGAGGCGGCAATTAAGCTGCCCCCGCTAATTTTTGAAGTGCTGATAAGGAGAGCACCATGAAACAAATGTTGAGAGCCGTCACACTGTTGAGCGTCTTGATGCTGGCCGCCTCGGCGGTCTTCGCGCAGACCGAGCGCAAGAGCATCGTCAATATTCCGTTCGCCTTCCACGTCGGAGAGAAGACGCTTCCGGCTGGCGAGTACAGGATTACGCCGTACAGGAGAGAGACCGATAGGGTCTGGTTGATTCAGAGCCAGGACCATCACGCGGGCACGTTCGTGATGACCACGCCCGTGCGCGCCAGCGCCGTCCGCGCAGACGGCCAGTTAATCTTTCATCGTTACGGCGACCAGTATTTTCTAGCGAAGGTGTGGACGCCCGGCACGAACACCGGGTTCGAGTTGCCCCTCTCGCGCCAGGAGCGCGCGGTCGAGGTCGCATCAAACACGGAGCCGCAGACCTACGTCCTGACAGCCCATAGAGACTAAACGACGTTCCCCTATTCATCACATCTTAGTCTTGAATGTGATGAATCATGAGATTCACCACAGAGGCGCAGAGCACACAAAGGACGCACAGACTAATTTAACAACTCTGTGCGTCCTTTGTGTCTTCTGCGCCTCTGTGGTGAATGTTGCTCTCATCTTCACTCACGGCACGTTGTCCCGCTAACGTTCGCTCAGTCAGGTTGAAAAAATAGTGTTATCATGCTCTGTGTCCGAAGGGGATGTGTGATGATTTCTTGCGCGCGCGGCCATCCAGAGGCGTGCGCGCGGTGTCTATAGGAGGCGGAGGAGAAGATGGCCGGAGGATGGGACGGGGACGCGCTCGCGGGGCAGATGGAAGACGCGCTTGAGCGGCAACAGGCGGCAGCCGAAGCGCGCACGCGCAGGGATAACACTTCGCCGGAAGAACGCGCGCGCCAGTCCCGGCTCGAATCCCTGCGGCTCTCGAAAGCGCGAATATTGGACCAACTCGAACGCGCCACGAACCCCGCCTATCGCGCCACGCTTGAGCGCGCATTACAGGCCCTGGAAAGCCAGATGAACGAATAGCAACGTCGCCATCACCGGCCTTGCGCCGGGCCTTATCGCAACCCGATGCGTCTCCCTCTTCTTTCGCGTCTTCGGCCCCTCACCGGCACAACCCGTTCGCACGCGCCTCATCTCATCCGACGCTCGATGCATGATTTTCAAGCCCGACCGTTCTTTCTAATACTATGAAAAAACTCGCCACATTCATCATCCTGCTTATTTGCGCCACGGCCCACGCCCAACAGCCCGATTACGACAGGCTCAAGGCCGAAGCCGAAAAGTTTTACAACGAGAAATCATACTCGCGCGCTCTTGAGTTATACGAGAAGGCGGGGGCCATGAAACTCGCGCCCGCCGAAGCGCGCTGGGTGGAATTTCGCCGCGCCGACGCGCTCTGGCGCGCGGAGGCCGCGACCAACACAGCCGACACGACGAAACTCGACAAGGCGCGCGAGAGGCTCATGGCGTTGGTCCAATTAAAGGAGGACGCGGAGCGCGACCGCGTCTCTGCGGAGGCGTCGGAGTCGCTCGGAGATTTCTGGTGGGCCAGGCGTGACGCGCAGAACTGGAGCGAAGCCTGGACCAATTATCAGAAAGCTCTGGACTGGTGGGCGGGCGAGCGCGACCTTGAGACGGCGCGCGAACGCTATCTACAGATAGTCTGGAAGTCTGTCTCGCCGCCCTGGGCTGACAGCAATTATTATCCGGGCTCCTACGGCCTGCCGCCGCTCGACGTTCTGGAGAACGCGGCCAAAATCGCGCAGAGGCCGGATGATAAATCGCGCGCACATTTTTATCTCGCAGTGGCCCTGCGCCAGTATGGCGAGTGGGAGCAAAGACAGCGCGTGCCCGAAGAGTTTGAGGCCGCGCTCAAGGCTGGCAAGAGCAGCGATTGGTATGACGATGCCCTTTATCAATATGGCGAATGGCTGGTCAACAACGGGCGCATCACGCAGACGGATGACGGGCAATGGCAACAGGAGCCGGACTTCGTCAGGGCGTTGGAACTTTT
>JAXDFO010000417.1:0-5792 GCA_034665545.1 Blastocatellia bacterium | reverse complement strand
GTGCAAGACCAAATAGGGAGGCGTCAAACAGGGCTGCCCGCCCGAAAGTTCCGGCCCGTCAAAAGGCCCTGGGACTTACGACCTCCGGGTAGGTCGCTCGATCCATTTGGCGACAAATGGGCTAGATGAATGATCGCCGCTCTGGCTCCTAAAGGGCCGGGGTACAGAATTCGGCTTACAGACCTGTTCTCACATTGCATGGCACAAAATTATCAGGGACGTGAACGCTCAGGATTCGGTTCTGTTAACTTCGGAGCACTTCTCTGACAGGAGCGGTGTAGGAGGAGAGATGGCAAATCGTAAAGGCGTTTTCATAGGGGCATACGTGCCGAACGAGTTGAAGGAATCCTTACGTCGTCGCGCGGCGTCGGAGCATCGCACGCTCTCGCAGGAGATTACGCGCATCCTGACGGAAGCCATACACGGGCGCACGCTGCCGCCCGGCAGCATTGACCGCCGCTTGATGAATTCCACGCCGCGACGCCGCGCGACAGACCCGCAGCCGCGTCGTCGCGCCGGTGACGTTCCCTTCGTGCCGAACGGGGAGACCGCATCAGCCAGGGGCGACGATTAAGCCGTCCAAATTATTTATTGGACCAGCGAAGGCTTGATGCCGGAGCGCGCGCTCAAAGAGAGCGTCGCGCTCTTTCTTTATCTGCGATGCGTCGCCTTTTGACGATTGTTTTGTTAAACTTCAGTCACGCAAATTCGTTTCGCGCCGGGGTTGATGGGCCGTGTTCAAGAAGAATATTTTATATCTCACGATAGGCTTGCTGGTGGGGCTTTACTTAGGCTTTCTCTCCGCTAACATGGTCGGTCGCGCCAGGCTTGAGGCGTCACGAACGCCCGGCGGCGCGCGCCCCGAAGGCCAGAGCGCGAGCAACGGCAAAGCAGGCGCGCCCGCTAGCGGCGCGCAGCAGACGCCCGCCGTCACAGATCAACAGATACGCGAAGCCATCGCCAAAACAGACTCCAGGCCCGATGATATTAACTTGCAAAGAAATTTCGGTCGCGCGCTTTACCAATACGCCAACCAGACGCAGGACGCTCGCTATCTGGCGGATGTTGCCAGATTTTTCAAGCGCGTCTACGACGCCAACCCGAAGGACCGCGAGATAACTGTGGAACTGGCTAACGTGCTTTTCGACATAGGGCAAACGAGCGCGCCCGAAGGCTACAGCAAGGCCCGCGTCTATTATTTGAAGGCGCTTGAAATGAAGCCCGACGATGCGAGCGTTCATACGGACCTGGGCCAGACCTATTATTACGGCGAGCCTTCGGAACCTCAGCGAGCCATCGCGGAGTATCGCAAATCTTTGCAACTCGCGCCGCGCGACGAGCGCGCCTTACAGAGCCTTGCCACCGCGCTCATCAGCACCGGCAACCGCGAAGAGGCGCAACGTAGAATCGAAGAGTTGCGAAGCATCAACCCGGACAATCCATCCTTGTCCAACCTGCGCGCCCAACTCGCGCAGAGCAAGAACGCAGCGGCCCAGGAGTAAGCTTGAAATACCTTCTCATCCTGCTCGTCATCACTATCCTTTTCATCTTGCTCTACAGGCGTCTGCGTCCATACATCGCCACCGCGCAACAGATGCTGGGCATCGTGCGCGACGTTCGCCGCATGAGCAGCCAGCAGCAATCCGCAGAGCCACTGCGCCGCGCCAGCGCGTCCGGCGAAAGGCTTCTTCGTTGCGCCGCCTGCGACACCTGGGTTCCCACGGCGCGCGCCCTCAAATCATCATCGGGTTCTTCCTACTGCTCACGCGCCTGCCTCGAAAGCGCGACGGAAACGGTCGTGCGCAAGAGAGCGGGCAGCCGCTAACTCGCCGTTCGCGCCTTGTTTGAACTCTGCGCAGATACTGATTACTGGTCCAGGGCTTGCGACTCCCGGTTATTATTGGGCCAACTATTCAATTCAACGGCTGCCGGACCTGTTTTTTGTTGACTTGTAGATTTAGTGAGCTTATCTTCAAATTCTCAAGGTTCTTGCGTTTGAGAAAGAGCGTCAACGGTTTTCTCAAATGAATTGAAAAACTTGAACGGCTTACTCAACGTTTCCTGACCGGGCCTATCTTCTGTTTGCCGCATACTGGTATTTCAGTCTTCCATAACAACGACTGTGCGTGAGGTTTAATGTGTCGTCTCAACAAATCTTTATAAGTTATAGCCATAAAGATAAGGACTGGCTCGAAAGGCTTCAGATAAATCTCAAGCCATACCTGCGCGGGAGCGCGCTCCTGCTGTGGGATGATACGAAGATCGAGGCCGGGTCCGATTGGCGCAAAGAGATTGACCGGGCTTTAGCTTCGGCCACTATCGCGGTCCTCTTAGTCAGTTCCGACTTTCTCGCGTCAGACTTCATATACAACGAGGAGTTACCGTTTCTGTTACAGGCCGCGCAGGAGAAGAACGTGCGGGTCATTCCGGTGGCCGTGCGTCCGAGCGCGTGGAAGACTGCATCTTTCCAGTCTAAGCAGTGGGCCAATAATCCAGACAAACCGCTCTCCGAGTTGGACCGAGCGGAGAGGGAGAAAGAGCTTGTCAGAATCTGCGAACTGGTCACTTCGGATTTCACTCAACCGCCCTACTCGCCATCGAAGCCGACGGTTGTGAACGTCGCTCCTCCTGCTACTACTCCCAACGTCGCCGTCGCCGCAGTTCAAACAATCGAACCAGCCAGTCAATCAGCAGAGCGCGGACTGAGGGCGCTCGTCGAATTGATGCACAACCCGGAGGTCCAGGCGAAGGTTGCGACCTTCGATGCGGTCTTTGAGACCTCATCCATGCAGATAGAAATCCTGGGTTACTACAAGGATTTGCACGACCTGCTCCATACGCTGCAATTCAAGTGCTACAACTATCTGATGGGCATCGTCCGCATGGCGAAGCGAGACCCTGACGACTTGAGCATCTGGGACAATGTGACGGAGTATGAACTGGCCCTGCAAAACATCATGAGCGGTCTCAATAATGCCGCGCAGCAGGCCAACATCGCGCGCACCCCTCTACCCTGGATTCAAAAGTTGATTGATAACCTGAAAGCTCTCTTTCAATCCATTCAACAGAACGACGCGGACCAGCTTGACCTTGCCATCAGACCCATTCAGAGGATTCTGTCAACGGAGCCTTCCAGAATCAACGACCGTCTCGCGGCTGCGGCTGAAGCCCTGCCGCTCCCTATGTTGATAGAGGCTCTCACCAAAGTGCGCGATAGCCTGGACGAAGGGCGCGTCAATGCCTTGACCGTCAGCAAATTCGTAGAGGGAGTCAATGCTATTGATAAGCTGAAAGGGAATTTAAACTCCCTGATTGATAGCCATAATAAGTGGCAGGAGATTGACATCATCATCCGTCGCGTGGAGGGAAACATGGCCCAGGATAATAGCGAACTCGAATACTCCTGGCCCGATTTGAAGGTCATGACGGAGACGCAGTGCGATGGTTACGAAGAGGACTGGGCGCAGTTGTTGAAGAAAGAGATTGCGAAGTTGGACAAGGCTCTGGCCGATGCGGACGCGGCCAAAATACGACAGTCTTTCCAGAGTTACAGGACCAGGGCCACCTATCGCTTTTACGAAGTGGACCTTTCATTGAAGGAACTGTGCTCGCAATTACGTAAGGTTGGTGAACCCCTGACAACCGTGTGGGAGATGATTAGATGAGCAGCCTGGATGTCGAAGAGAATACTGTAGACGCTCCTTATAATTCACTGTCCGCTTTGAGAGAAGTGCATACGAGGCTTCTCAAACTTTATAAGGAAGGCGAGACGGAAGATGTGCTGGCGGAGATAGAAACGTTCGTCAGGCGTGGCAGCGCGACCGGCACTTTGCTCGATAATGAGAATGACAGGTATGCGGGCCAGAGCCTTCTGGATTACTGGATGACCGTCCTGTATCGCGCCCGGCGCAACACGACCGATGCGACCCTCGCAGAATTCGACCCCTCGCTCGCTCTCAAACTCGATGACAGTCTCTGCCCTTATCGCGGCTTGAACGCTTTTCAGGAGGAAGACAAGGACATCTTCTGCGGTCGCCAGCGTCTCATCGAAAAGTTAATCGAGAAGACGAAAGAGACGAGGATGCTGTTCATCGTGGGCCCATCGGGGAGCGGAAAGTCCTCGCTCGTTCTCGCGGGGATGATTCCGGCCTTGAAGAACGGCGCGGCGGAAGGAAGTAAAAACTGGCAATATTTCCCGCGCATCGTTCCCGGCTCGAATCCGCTCAAGGGGCTGGCCTTCGCGCTCGGCAAGGTTTACAACCAACCCGCCGATTGGCTCCCGCAGGCAGCCGAAAAACTACGACAAGACCCGCGCTACTTGCTGAATACAATCGAGAGCGCGGGGAGCGAGCCCGCCGTGCTGATAGTGGACCAGTTTGAAGAGGTCTTCACTCTCTGCACGGATGATGCGCTGCGCGACGGCTTCATTAACAGCCTGGTCGCGCTGACGGAATCGAGCGGCCCGCGCCATCTGGTCATTCTCACTTTAAGAACAGACTTTGAAACTTACCTCGTGCAGAACCCCGCCCTGATGTCCATCTTTGAAAAGGGGCAAGTGCGCGTCATGCCGCTCACGGCGACAGATTTGCGCAGCGCGATAGAAGAGCCTGCCAAGCGCATCGGCCTGAAATTTGAAGACGGCGTGGTTGATGCGCTGGTCAAGGATATTCTGGGAGAACCGGCGGGGCTGCCTCTGCTGCAATTCGCCCTGCTTCGTTTGTGGAAGATGCGTGAAGATGGACGCAATCGCATCACGCTGAAGGACTACAGAAAGCTGGGCGGCGCGCGTCGTGCGCTGGCCCTCACGGCGGATGATTTCTACCAATCGCTTTCGGATGAGAAACAGATTACGGCCAAGCGCATCATGCTCAGGCTGGCAAGGCCGAGCGGCAACGCGGAGGTGACGAGCAATCCCGTCAGGCGCAAGACGCTCTACTTCGAGGCTCCTTATCGCGTTGATGAAGTTCTGGAAGAGTTGTACGAGGCGGGCCTCGTGCGTATCACCAAAGGTGAGACGAAAGAGCAGGATAAAGTTGAGGTCGCACACGAGGCTCTCGTGCGCAACTGGGGCACGCTCGTTGATTGGATTGAGAAAGAACGCGCCGCCATGCGCCAGCGTTTGCGCCTCACGGCTTCCGCCGAACAGTGGCTCGAACACGGCAAGGACGAGGGCGGCCTGCTCGGCGGTTCGCTCCTTGAAGAGGCGCTCAGGTATGACGATTTGAACGACCTCGAAAAGGAGTTCGTGCGTGTGAGCAAGTCAACCATTGAACGCGCGGAGCAGGAGAAAGAGGAAGCACGCCAGCGCGAAAAGGAACTTGAGCAGGCGAACATGCTTGCGCTTCAACAAAAGAACGAAGCGATAGCGAGGAACGCTCGCCGCCTTCGCTCCTTCTTAACCATCCTCGCGCTGCTGTTGATTGTTTCAATCGGCACGGCGGTCTATGGCATCGCGCAGGCCAGGCTAGCGAAAGAGAAGACTGAATTCGCAATGGCGCGGCAAGAGGAGACGGCTGTTCAGAAATTGCTAGCTGAAAATGCGGCGTTACAAGCAGAGGAACAACGCCATCTGGCGGAGGACCGCAAAAAAGAGACGGCGGACGCGCTCGACAAATCTGTGGCGGCGGAGAAGCTGGCGAAGGTCGAAAGCGAGAAAGCGAAGAAGCAGGCCGAACTCGCCGACGCGCGTCGCAAGGAGGCCGAGCAGGCCACGCAGCGCGCCTTGAAGGCGGAACAGGAGGCGAGGACATTTTCAGCGCAGCTTAAGAAACTCAATGAGGCTAACGCCCAAC
>JAXDFO010000416.1:0-7451 GCA_034665545.1 Blastocatellia bacterium | reverse complement strand
GGCGAGATGATTACCTCTACTAATCGCTTTTCTCAAACGCGCTTGAGAGCCTCAAACCTGCCGGACCTCCTCCGCTTGCGGGCAACCTCTGAGCCGGATCAGATGGCTTATAGCTTCCTGCTCGATGAAGATACGCAACCTGACAGCCTGACCTATGGACACTTGGACTGGCGCGCACGAGCCATCGCCGCCATGCTTCAGCGACAGGCCGCGTGCGGCGAGCGAGTCTTATTGCTTTACCCGCCCGGACTCGATTACCTCGCGGCTTTTTTCGGCGCTCTTTATGCAGGCGTTGTGGCTGTGCCTTTATATCCTCCGAGGCTCAACCAATCTCTCTCCCGTATAGAGGCCGTCATCTTAGACGCGCGCCCCGCGCTGGCGCTCACCACGGACGCCATCCTGACAAGGCTTGAGCCTCTTCTGAAGCATGCCACGTCTTTGCGAAGCCTACGCTGGTTGAGTACAGACCATCTGGCAGACGGTATCGAGCGCGAGTGGAGGGAAACTCTAGTAGATAATGAGCAGTTGGCCTTTCTTCAATATACCTCCGGCTCGACGGGCCAGCCCAAGGGCGTCATGTTGAGTCATGAAAATCTCTGGCACAACTCGATGTTGATGGAGCAGGCTTTTCATTATGGTCCGCAGAGTATGTGTGTTAGCTGGCTGCCTACATATCACGACATGGGTCTCATCGGCGGAGTGCTTCAGCCGCTTTACGGAGGGTTCCCCTGCGTCTTGATGGCCCCCGCGACTTTCTTGAAGCGCCCATCGCGCTGGCTGCAAACCATCTCCCGCTTCAAGGCCACGATCAGCGGTGGGCCAAACTTCGCTTATGAACTGTGCGCGCGCAAAATCAAGCCTGAAGAGATGGCGACGCTGGACTTGAGCAGTTGGAGCGTAGCCTTTAATGGTGCAGAGCCTCTACGCCAGGAAACTCTGGACCAATTTGCGACGACTTTTGCCTCCTGCGGCTTCCGGCGCGACTCCTTTTTTTCATGTTACGGGCTGGCCGAAGCGACCTTGATGGTCTCCTGTGGTAAGGCCGATAGCCAGGCCGCCGCAATCAAGCTGGAAGCCAAAGCCCTGGAAAACAATCGGGTAGTCCCGGCCTCCGTTGATGATAAGGATGTCCGATCTTTAGTGAGTTGCGGCGAGACGCTGCCGGGCCAGCAGGTCTTCATAATCCATCCCGAATCGCTGATGAGGTGCGCGCCGGATGAGGTTGGAGAAATCTGGGTCGCCGGGCGCAGCGTCGCCGCAGGATACTGGAATCAAGCGGAAGAGACGGAACAAACTTTTCACGCGCGCATCCAGGGCGCACAGCCGGACCATTTCCTACGCACGGGCGATTTAGGTTTTTTAAGAGGTCTGGAACTGTTCGTCACAGGCCGCTATAAAGACCTCATCATTATTCGAGGTCTCAATCATTATCCGCAGGACATCGAACTGACCGCCGAACAATCGGATGCCTCACTGAGACCCGGTTGCGGGGCCGCGTTCGCCATCGAAGTCGAAGGCGTGGAGCGGTTGGTCGTCATTCACGAACTGAATTTTCGAGCGCGCCCTGAGACGAACGCCGTCTTTGAAAACATCAGGCGCGCGATTGCAGAGGAACACGAGTTAGAAGTCTTCACGATAATCCTCATCAAACCCGGCACGATTCCCAAGACATCGAGCGGCAAGATTCGCCGCCGCGCCTGTCTTGAAAACTTTCTTTCCGGGAACCTGGAAATCATCGCGCGCCGGGACAGCGCTCTCGCCACGACCGACCCCATTCTTGGACCACTGGCGCAGTATCCCACGAGCGCGGAAGGCATCACAGCCTGGCTCGTCTCCTGGCTGGCGTCCAGGTTGAATCTTGATTCCAGCCGCGTGGATGTGGACCAGCCTATCTCTCGCTACGGCTTTGATTCTCTGACGGCCATCGAACTGATACATGAGATGGAAACGACCTTCGATGTGGTCTTACCACTGGTCAAGCTCCTGCAAAATCCCAGCATCAAGATGCTCGCGGAAGAGGCGCTCTCAAGTGCAGCCAGTTCGCCTCCGGCCCTGAACATCTTAGAGCCTGCGCCGCAGCAACTCATTGCCGGGCACGAACTCTCGCACGGCCAGACGGCCCTCTGGTTTTTATATCAACTGTCTCCGGAGAGCCCTGCTTACAACATCACCCGCGCGACCCGTATCGCTCAAAAGCTGGACCTGACGATTCTGCGCCACTCCTTTCAGAAACTCGTCAACCGCCACCCGGCGCTCAGAACCATTTTCACAGGTGCGGGCGGAGCGCCCAGGCAGATAGTCCGCGAGCACGCCTCTGTAGACTTCGAGGCGATTGATGCTTCGCTCTACAGCGAGCCTCTGTTGAAAGAGATGATGGAGCGCGAAGCCCACGCGCCTTTCGATTTGGAGAAGGGGCCACTGCTGCGAGTGCGAGTGTTTTCAAGAACGGCGGAAGACCATCTGCTGGTTCTGTCCATCCATCATATCGTGGCAGACCTCTGGTCGCTCGCCGTGTTGGTGCATGAACTCGGCATGCTGTACGAAGCGGAAAGGAATGATTCGCAAGCGGCCCTTCCGGAGCTTTCGTTGCAGTACGTGGATTATGTTCGTTGGGAGACCAACATGCTGTCCGGGCCGGAGGGCGAACGGCTCTGGGCCTACTGGCGAACACAACTGGCGGGCGAACTGCCCGTGCTCAATCTACAGACGGACCGGAGACGCCCGTTGGTCCAGACTTTTGGCGGCTCGTCTCAAGCGCTCTGTCTCGGTTCGGAATTGACGCGGCGGCTTAAAGACCTCTGCCAGTCCGAGGGCGTGACGCTTTACATGCTCCTCCTGGCAGCCTTCCAGGTTTTGCTTCATCGTTACACGGGGCAGGATGATTTACTGGTCGGCTCTCCTGCGGCTGGCAGACCGTTTGCATGGTTGTCGGGTGTGGTCGGTTATTTTGTGAATCCTCTGGTGATGCGTGCGGACTTTTCCGGAGGACCGACGTTCAAGCTCTTTCTTCATCAAGTGCGCGGGACGGTGCTGGCAGCCCTTGAGCATCAGCGTCTTCCTTTCGCGCTGCTGGTTGACCGCTTACAGCCGACGCGCGATGCGGGCCGTTCACCGCTTTTTCAAGTGATGTTCGTGCTGCAAAAGGCGCAACATCTAAACGATGAAGGGGTATCGGCCTTTGCGCTCGGCGCGGAGGGAAGCCGTCTGTCGTGCGGCACGCTTCAGCTTGAATCTGTGGCCCTGGAGCAGGAAGTGGCCCAATTCGATCTCATGCTCATGATGGCTGAGATGGACGGCCAACTCGGAGCCTCTTTGCAATACAACACGGACCTCTTCGAGGCCGCCAGCATCGCACGCATGCTCGAACATTTTGTCACCTTGCTTGAAGGCATCTTGACTAACCCTGAGCAGCGCGTCTCAAGGCTGCCCCTCTTGACTTCCGTAGAGCGCGCGAGGCTCCTGCGAGAGTGGAACGAAACCCGCGCGGACTTTCCACAGGATGTCTGCGTCCATCAACTGTTTGAAGAACAATGCCAGCGCACGCCCGATGCCATTGCGGTCGTCTTTGAAGATGAAAGACTCACTTATAGAGAGTTGAACCGGCATGCGAACCGCGTGGCGCGTTCTCTAATGAAGCACAGCGTCGCACCAAATATGCTGGTGGCGATTCTGGCTCGGCGCAATCCTCAATTGCTGATAGCCATGCTCGCAGTCTTCAAGGCTGGCGGGGCTTATCTTCCACTGGACCCGCTGCATCCTGCTCAGCGACTCGGCCAGGTCGTCAGTCAGAGCGAAGCCGCTCTCATTCTTGTCGCTCAAGATTTACAGGACACGGCCTTGCAAGCCCTGGAAGGAGAATGGCCGCGAGAGAAACCTCCGATCATGGAGATAGAGAGACTGCTCAAGCAGGACCAGCCCGCAGACGACCTTCCCGCTCGCGCGGCCCCGCATGACCTGGCTTACGTGATTTATACGTCCGGCTCAACCGGCAAGCCCAAGGGAGCTATGGTCTCGCACGTCGGAATGAATAATCATTTGGCGGCGAAAATCGGCGAATTAAAGTTGACGAAAGATGACAATGTAGCGCAGACGGCCTCGCAGTGTTTCGATATTTCCGTGTGGCAATTCTTTGCGGCTCTGGTCACGGGCGGGCGCGTGCAGATAATCAGCGACGAAGTGGCGCAGCGCCCACGGCGTTTACTGGAAGCGGTGGCGCGCGAGAATATCTCGATTATTGAAACCGTGCCCTCACTGCTGCGTGCGATGCTCGAAGACGTTGGCAGGGATGCGCCCGCCCCGCTTCGCCTCTCATCGTTGCGATGGATGCTCGTGACGGGCGAAGCGCTCCCGCCGGATATTTGCAGGCAGTGGTTAAAGCTTTATCCGCGAGTCCCCATGCTCAACGCCTACGGGCCTACGGAGTGTTCAGATGATGTCACGCACTATCGCATCTCGGTCCCGCCCGCAGACCATCTGACGCGGATTCCGGTCGGGCGGCCCATCATTAATACGCGGCTTTACATTCTCGATGAGCAACTATCGCCCGTGCCCCTGGGCATCGCGGGCGAACTGCATGTTGGCGGCATCTGTGTCGGCTACGGTTATCTCAACGACGCTCAGCGGACGGTTGAGAATTTTATTCCCGACCCTTTTATAGATGAACCCGGAGCGCGGCTGTACAAAACGGGCGACCTGGCGCGTTATCTGCCGGACGGGAATATAGAATTTTTAGGTCGGCTGGACAATCAGATTAAGCTGCGCGGCTTTCGTATCGAATTGGGCGAAATCGAAGCGGCGCTCGTCGAGCACAGCACAGTCCGTGAGGCTGTCGTGCTGTTGCTGGAAGGCAACAAGGGACACCAGCAGTTGATTGCTTACCTGGTCCAGGAACAAGGGCAAGCGACGCAGTCGGCGGAGTTGCGCGACTTTCTGAAAGGCAGATTGCCGGAGTATATGGTTCCCGCCGCGTTCGTGCTGCGGTCATCGCTGCCGCTCAACGCCAACGGCAAAATTGATCGCAGAGCGCTGGCCGCCATGCAGGGTGACGCGCAGATGGTCGAGCAGTCATTCACGGAGCCTCGCAATCAGATAGAAGAGACCTTGCGCGACATGATGGCCGGAGTGCTCCACGTCGAACGAATTGGCGTTCATCACAATTTCTTCGAGTTGGGGGGCAACTCTCTGCTCGCCGTTCAGATGATGTCCAGGCTGCGCGAAGCCTTCGGTGTGGAAGCGCCGCTCCGCACCCTTTTTGAAAAACCCACCATCGCGGAACTCGCGCAGTTCATGGAACAGTTCCAACGCGAGCAGCGCGTCGAGAGCGCGCCGTCCATCGAAGCGGCCCCTAGAGGAAGAGGAAATCTGGACCGGCTGCTGGCAGAGCTCGACCTCATTTCCGAAGCGGAAGCGCGAACATTGCTGAGCAAGAAAGGGCTTTAGAAGAGGACTTGAAGATGAGTGAGCTTTCTCAAAGGATCGCGGGCCTCTCGCCTGAGAAACGCAGGCTGCTGGAGGCGATGTTGCAGGAAGAAAGTAGCGGGTCTGATTCCTTTCCTCTCTCCTTCGCGCAGCAGAGGCTCTGGTTTCTGGACCAATTGGAGCCGGGCAGCCCCATCTATAACATTCCCGCCGCCGTGCGCTTGAACGGCTCGCTCAAGATAGCCGCGCTTGAATCAGGCTTTAACGAAATCATCCGCCGTCATGAAGCTTTGCGAACGACCTTCTCCGCCCTCGACGGAGAGCCGATACAGCTTATCGCGCCTGCTCTCACACTGTCTCTGCCCGTCGTAGACCTTTCCGCCTTCGAGTCATCCGAGCGTGAGGCGGAAGTGCAGCGCCTGGCGCGCGAAGAGGCGCGGCGACCGTTTGACCTGGCGCGCGGCCCGCTCGTGCGCGCGACGCTGCTCCGCCTTTGCGAAGAAGAGCACGTCCTGCTCTTGACCATGCATCACATCATCTCGGATGGATGGTCAGCCGGAATCCTCATCAAGGAAATGGCTGTGCTCTATGAAGCTTTCGCTGGCGGGCTGGCCCGGACCTTGCCGCCGTTGTCAATTCAGTATGCGGATTTTGTTATCTGGCAGCGTCGCTGGTTGCAGGGCGAAGTGCTTGAGCAACAACTGGCATACTGGAAGCGTCAATTAGGAGGTCATCTTCCGGTCCTGGAACTTCCGGCGGATTATCTACGCCCTGCGGTCGAAACATTTCAAGGCCGCAGGCTCTCTTTTCAACTGACGCTGGACCAGACCGCCGCGCTCAAGAAGCTGTGCCTGGACGAAGGGGCCACTCTTTTTATGACGTTGCTGGCAGCCTTTCAGGTTTTACTGCACCGCTATACGAGCCAGCCTGACATCGCGGTCGGGACGCCCGTCGCCAGCCGCACCAGGGTCGAGACGGAAACGCTCATAGGATTTTTCGCCAACACGCTGGTGCTCCGCACGGACCTCTCTGGCAATCCAACCTTTCTTGAATTGCTCAAGCGGGTCCGCGACGTGACCCTGGAAGGCTTCGACTATCAAGAACTGCCTTTCGAGAAACTGGTCGAGGAGTTACACCCTGAGCGGGACATGAGTCGCAATCCGCTCTTTCAAGTCATGTTCGTGTTGCAGAACGCGCCCATGCCGCCTTTGCAACTGCCCGGCCTCTCAATGCAGATGTTCGAGGTTGACAGCGGCACGTCGAAGTTTGACCTGACCTTGTTGATGCAGGAAGAAGCGGGCATTCTGGGCGGTTCCATCGAATATAACAGTGACCTCTTTGAAGCCGCTACCATCACACGGATGGCCGGACATTTTCAGACTTTGCTTGAAGGTCTGGCAGCGCATCCGGCGACGCGTCTCTTGAGCCTGCCGCTCTTGACGCCTGTCGAAGCAGAGCGGCAACTCATCGTGTGGAATAACACACGCGCCGACTATTCAACGGACCACTGCATACATCAAGTGTGCGAGGCACAGGCCGCGCAGCGCCCGTCCGAAGTGGCCGTCATCTTCGAGGGCCAAACGCTCACCTACGACGAACTGAACCGGAAGGCCAACCGATTGGCCCATTACCTGCGCAGGCTCGGCGTCAAACCGGAGGTGCTGGTCGGAATATGTTTGGAGCGGTCGCTGGAAATGGTCTTAGGTCTACTGGCCGTGATTAAAGCCGGTGGTGCTTGTGTGGCGCTCGACCCGAAGTATCCGCCTGACCGCCTTGCTTTCATCATCAGGGATGCACGGATGCCGGTCCTACTCACGCAGGAAAGCCTCGCCGCATCGCTGCCTGAAACCGGCGCTGTCAGAATATGTTTGGACCGTGGGCTGACGGAGTTTGTAGACGAGAGCGAGGAGAATCCGGCGAGCGGCTGCACTTCGGAAAATCTGCTCTATGCGATTTACACTTCCGGCTCGACGGGCTTGCCCAAAGGCATAGGCGTTCCTCATCGTGCTTTCTTAAATTTGCTGCAATGGCAG
>JAXDFO010000415.1:0-8976 GCA_034665545.1 Blastocatellia bacterium | reverse complement strand
TGAATCGCGTTGCGAACTTCCGCTCTCTTCCTGTTTGCCATTTCTTCTCTCTTCTCCTGCCCTCATAGTTTGAGGATAGGTCGGACGCTAAATCTTTCTGCGCGTCTTGTTCGACCGTCACAGGCGCTACCATCTCAACAGCACGCGCCTAAATAAATTACTTCCCGGTCTTGCCGGGCTTCAACTTCAGTGGCACGTCTGCGTAACGCACGCCCTTGCCCTTGTAGGCATCCGGCTTGCGCAGCTTGTGCATGTTGGCTGCCACCTGGCCCAGCTTCTGCTTGTCAATGCTTGAGAGCGTGAGCGTCGTCTGGTACTGCTGGATACTGGACTTGGTCGGGATGCGCTCGGCTTTGGCTTCGACGCCATCGGGGAGCGGAAACTCAATCGGGTGCGAATAGCCCAGAGAGAAGACGATTCTCTTGGCCTGCACGTCCGCCTTGTAACCGACGCCGACGACATCCATCTGGCGGCTAAACCCTTCGGTCACGCCGACGATGGCATTATTAGCCAGGGCGCGAGCCAGCCCGTGATGCGCCGCCAAATCGTCCGACGTGCGCTCGGCCTGCAACTGGTCGCCTTCCAGCGTAAAGCTGATGCCCTCCGGCACGGGCGTTCTCAAGGTTCCCTTCGGTCCCTTCACTTCCAACTCGCGGTCGCTGACCGTGACCGTCACGCCTTTCGGCACCGTGATAACTTTCTTTCCAATGCGAGACATAATTATTAACCTTCGGTTAAGAATTCAGCGAGCCAGGAGCCAGAAGGAACACAACAAGCCGTTTTCTTCCGGCTTCCGGTTCGCTGAATTCTGACTCCTAGTAGATTTCAGCGAGCACTTCGCCGCCGATGTTCTCGCGGCGTGCGGTCTTGCCGCTCATCAGCCCGCGCGAAGTCGAGACGATGTTGATGCCATAGCCGCCGAGCACCCTCGGAATCGCTCCTGAGCCGACGTAGACGCGGCGGCCAGGGCGCGAGACCCTCTGCAAGTGCGTGATGGAAGAGGTGCCGCGCGCATCGTAGCGCAGGAAAATGCGCAGCGTGCGCTTGACGCCCTCGCCCTTGACGACGAAGTTATTGATGTAGCCCTCTTCCTTCATGATTCGGGCGATCTCCAATTTCAACTTTGAGGCCGGAATATCCACGCGTGAATGTTTCGCCGCAATGGCGTTGCGCACCCGCGTCAGCATATCGGCAATAGGATCAGTCATTACTCAAACTCCACAACAGTGTTCGGTATTCAGTGGTCAGTCAAAGCAACTGCTCTGGGCTGAACACTGAACGCTGGTTGCTATCTCTTACCAACTCGATTTAACGACGCCGGGAATCTGTCCCTCCAACGCCAGTTCGCGGAAGCAGATGCGGCACAAGTTGAACTTGCGCAGGTAGCCTCTGGGCCGCCCGCAACGCTTGCAGCGCGTATAGGCGCGCGAGGAAAATTTCGGTTTCCGGTTCGCTTTCGCAATCAGTGATTTCTTTGCCATAAAACCTCTATTGTCTAAAAGGCATCCCCAACGCTTTTAAAAGGGCGCGAGCCTGTTCGTCGTTGCGCGCGGTGGTGACGATAGAGATATTAAGCCCGCGCGTTTTGTCCACCTTATTGAAATCAATTTCGGGGAAGATTAATTGCTCGCGGATGCCGAGCGTATAATTGCCGCGCCCGTCGAAGGCTTTGGGCGAGACGCCGCGAAAGTCTCTCACGCGCGGCAGCGCGACGGTGATGAGCCGGTCCAGAAATTCGTACATCCGGTCGCCGCGCAGAGTGACCATCACGCCGATAGGCATGCCCTGTCGCAGCTTGAACGAGGCGATAGATTTTTTCGCCTTCGTGACCACGGGCTTCTGGCCCGTGATGGAACGAATCTCGTCCGCCGCCGTGTCCAGAATCTTCGCGTTGGCGATGGCTTCGCCCATCCCCATGTTGATGACTATCTTCTCCAGGCGCGGCACGGCCATAGGGTTCTCTATGTTGAACTCTTTGGAAATCGCGCCCGCAATCTCTTTCGTATAACGTTCTCTTAACCTTGCTGCCATCGTCTTTTCTTCCACCTCTCGCCTGGGTCTCGCTCGGCTCTCAACTTAAAAAGCGTTTCCAGGCTCCTCGTTTCTTTCTTACTTCTCCAACAACTGACCGCTCCGCGCGGCGACGCGCTTCTTGGTCCCGTCGCCCTCGACTTCATACTTAACGCGCGTCGGCTGGCCCGACTGCGGGTCAATCAACTGCACGTTAGAGATGTCTATAAAAGCTTCCTTGTCAATGATGCCGCCGCCGCGATTGGTGCCAGGGTTGGCGCGCTGGTGTTTCTTCATGATGCCAGCGC
Organism: Blastocatellia bacterium; assembly: GCA_034665545.1. Taxonomy (GTDB): domain Bacteria; phylum Acidobacteriota; class Blastocatellia; order Pyrinomonadales; family Pyrinomonadaceae; genus DASYML01. The sequence goes on along the minus strand of JAXDFO010000415.1, from coordinate 6,658 downwards.
CCTCGACCTTAATCTTGCCCTTCATCGGCGCGACTTCGAGCACGCGTCCACGCTTGCCCTTATCGCGCCCGGCGATAACCACGACCTGGTCGTTCTTTCTAATCTTGGCGCGCTTGTTTCCTTTATTCACGACTATATTACCTCCGGCGCGAGCGATACTATTTTCATAAAGTTCTTATCGCGCAGTTCGCGCGCGACTGGTCCAAAAACGCGCGTGCCGATGGGCGTTCCGTCATCTTTGATGAGGACCGCCGCGTTCTGGTCGAAGCGGATGTAGGTTCCGTCCTTGCGCCTGACTTCCTTGCGCGTGCGGACGATGACGGCGTTCTGCACCGTTCCCTTCTTGACCGCGCCATCGGGCGATGCTTCCTTGACCGTGACCTTAATCTTGTCACCGAGGCTGGCAATCTTGCCCGTCGAGCCGCCAATCGGCATGATCATCTCGACACGCCGCGCCCCCGAATTGTCCGCCACCTCAAGAGAGGTTTGCATCTGAATCATTGTTGCTCACTCCGTTCGCAGTGGTCAGTCAAAGCGCTTGGGCCAATAACTGAACACCGCTCGCTATTTCGCTGCCTTCTGGACTATCTCAACGACGCGCCAGCGTTTTCTGGCCGAGAGGGGTCGGGTCTCGACGATACGCACTTTATCGCCGATGGCCGCGTCCGTCTCATTGTGGGCCATGAATTTCGAGGTCCGACGCACGTAGCGACGATACTTCGGATGCAGGACCAACCTGTCAACACGCACGACGACCGTGCGCTGCATCTTGTCCGAAGAGACGATGCCGATCTTCTGCGAGCGTTTGCCGCGATCCTTGCCCGCCTCCGTGGCGGAAGCATTGCCCGCTTGCGAATCAACGTTGGGGGCCAACTCATGGGCCAACGTCTCGCCCGCCGTGGTGTTCTCGACCACTTCGCTCTCGCCAGATGTCGGCTTCACTTCTTCTTGATTTTCTTCTGCCATTTCTCTACCTCGTCAATCCCAACTGGCGTTCACGCGCCAACGTCTGAATGCGCGCGAGCGATTTCTTCTCTTCGCGGATACGCTTAATCGCGTCAACTTCGCCGAGGGCCAGCTTAAAGTTCAAGCGAAAGAGCGACTCTTTGAGACGCGCCGCTTCCATCTGTAAATCCTCGTCCGTCAGGCCGCGCAGTTTGTCTACTTCTTCGTGCCTCTTCATAAACTATATCGCGCCTCCTTCTTGCTCCGCGCGCGTCACAAACTTCGTCTTGATGGGAAGCTTCTGTGCGGCCAGGCGCATCGCCTCGCGCGCCGTCGTCTCGTCCACGCCTTCAATCTCGTAGAGGATGCGGCCAGGCTTGACGACCGCGACCCAGTATTCGGGCGCGCCCTTGCCTTTGCCCATGCGCGTTTCCGCAGGCTTCTTGGTGACAGGCTTATCTGGGAACATGCGAATCCAGATTTTGCCGCCGCGCTTGATGTGCCGCGTCATAGCGATACGCGCGGCCTCTATCTGGCGGTCTGTAATCCACGCAGGCTCCAAAGCCTTCAATCCATACTCACCGAAGCTGACCGCCGCGCCCTTCTGCGCCTTGCCCGTCATGCGCCCGCGCATCTGCTTTCGGTGCTTAACTTTTTTCGGCATCAACATGATGAAACCCTCGTCCTGGATTTTGAATTAACGAATGAATTGAACAGGTCCAACAACTTTGCCCTTCAATCCAAAATCGCCAATCCGAAATCGTTATGTTCTTTCTCCCCCGCGTCCGCGTCCTCTATCGCCATCGCGTCCACCGCGATCTCCACGGTCGCCGCCGCCTTCGCGTTCGCGTCTGGTGCGTGGCCTGCGTTCGCCGCGTCCTTCGCCGCGCGGTTCGTTAATCGGGTCGGAGCCTGTGCCGCGAGCCATCGCCGCTTTCGGGTCCAGAATCTCGCCGCGATAAATCCAGACTTTGACGCCGACGACGCCGAAGGTCGTGTGCGCTTCCGCGAGACCGTAATCAACGTCTGCGCGCAAGGTATGAAGAGGAAGCTGTCCCTGCAAGTGCCATTCGCTGCGCGCGATTTCCGCGCCGTTGAGGCGGCCCGAAACCTTGACCTTGATGCCCTGTGCGCCGAAGCGCAGGGATTCTTCAACGGTCTTGCGCATCGCGCGACGGAAGGCAATGCGCTTCTCAAGCTGCGCCGCTATCTTCTCCGCCTGAAGCTGCGCGTTCAGTTCCGGCTTGTGAATCTCCTGAATGGAGACAAGGACTTCGCGGCCCGTCTGCGCGGACAAATCGCCCTTGAGCTTGTCAATCTCCGCCCCCTTGCGACCGATGATGATGCCTGGGCGCGAGGTGTAGATGATGATTTTGAGACGATTGGCGGCACGTTCTATATCAACGTGCGAAACGCCCGCTCCGGCGAATTTCGCTTTGAGTTCCTTCTTCAGCTTCAAGTCTTCGAGGAGAAACTCGCCGAACTGTTTCTTGGCATACCAGTGCGAGTGCCAGTCCTTGTTATAGCCGAGGCGGAAACCGTATGGATGAACTTTCTGACCCACTCTTATTATCCGTTTCGATTCGTGAACATTACTGTTCGTACGTCATATTCTCACTTGCCCCGCCCGTGGTCTCGGCCGTCGCGGCGGTCTCAGTAGTCTCGGTCGCGCCCGCCGCGTCCCTCTTCTCCGAAGCGGTCGGCGTGGCTGCTGTGGTACGCTTGGCGCGGGGCGCGGAGGCCGCTCCGCCACGCTTGCGATTCTTGCTCTCTGCTGGATTGGTCGCCGCCGTAGTAGCGGATGATGACGCGCCCTTACCGCCGCCCGTCGTCGTGGCAACCGGCTCGTCGCTTGAGAGCAGCACCGTCACATGACAGAAGTGACGACGCTCTCGGTAGGCGCGGCCCTGCGGGGCCGGGCGCATACGGCGTCTATTCTTGGTCGTGCCACGGTCCACGAAGCACGCCTTGACCCACAACTCGTCCGGGTCTATGGCGATGTTCGCCTTCTCCGCCGCCTCGCTCGCGTTGGCGATGGCGGAGCGCACGCACTTCTCTATGCCGTCAGCCGCGCGCTTGTTCGTGAACTGCAAAATCGCCAAAGCCTTGTTGACGTTCTTGCCGCGAATCATATCTATCACCAGCCGCGCCTTCTGCGCAGAACCTCGTAGATACTTTGCACTCGCTCTTGCTTCCATTGCTCACTCCGTTTGCAGTAGTCAGTTATTGGCCCAACATTAAAGCTTTTAACCGACTACTATTTCTTAGCTACCTTCGAGGACTTTTCAGCCTTCGTGCCCGAATGGCCCTTGAACGTGCGCGTCGGGGCAAACTCGCCGAGTTTGTGTCCGACCATATTCTCCGTCACGTAGATGGGCAGATGCCGCTTGCCATTGTGGACGCCGAAGGTGAGCCCCACCATATCCGGCGTGATGGTCGAACGACGCGACCACGTCTTGATGGCTGGCGGGCGCGAGCCGCTCATGCGGGTTCGCTCCACAGCCTTCAAGACGCTCTTATCTACGAAAGCACCCTTTTTAACTGAACGCGCCATAACTTTATTTCGCTCCGCTCAACTCAGGTTCAAAGTTTTAAGTTAGTCCAACCTGAAACTCGAAAACCCGAAACCTAAACTTATTTAACTCTTCGGTCGCGCACGATCATCTTCTGCGTGCGTTTATTGCTGCGCGTCTTATAGCCGCGCGTCGGTTGTCCCCAGGGCGTGACGGGATTGCGCCCGCCGGAAGTCTTGCCTTCGCCGCCGCCGTGCGGGTGGTCCACAGGATTCATGGCGACGCCGCGCACGTGCGGGCGAATGCCCTTCCAGCGCGAGCGACCGGCCTTGCCGAAAGAGACGTTCTCATGCTCGACGTTGCCGACCTGGCCCACGGTTGCGCGGCACACTACGGGCACGCGGCGAACCTCGCCCGAAGGCATGCGAAGCTGAGCGTAATCGCCCTCCTTCGCCACCAGTTGCGCGAAGGCTCCCGCGCTGCGCGCCATCTGGCCGCCCTTGCCGGGACGCATCTCTATATTGTGAATCTGCGTGCCCAGAGGAATATTGCGAATCGGCAAGGTGTTGCCCGGCAGGATGTCGGCTTCGGGGCCGCTCATGATGCTCTTGCCAACTTCGAGTCCGACGGGCGCGATGATGTAACGCTTCTCGCCGTCCAGGTAAGTGATGAGCGCGATGTGAGACGAGCGATTCGGGTCGTACTCTATCTGCGTGACGCGACCGGGCACGCCGTCCTTATCGCGCTTAAAGTCTATGATGCGATAGAAACGCTTGTGTCCGCCGCCGCGACGGCGCACGGTAATACGCCCGTCGTTATTGCGACCCGAAATACGCGTCTTCGGTTCAAGCAGAGACTTCTCAGGCTCCGCGCCAACCGTTAATTCATCGCGCGTCAGATATGTCTGATAGCGCCGCGCCGGTGATGTCGGTGTAAGTTTCTTGATGCCCATAACTTTTCAGTTTTCAGTTTTCAGTTTTCGGCTCGTGGCTAACAAACTGAAACCGTTAAATTGCTTCGCCGTAATCCACGGGCTTTTCGCCCTGCTTCAAGGTGACGTAGGCTTTCTTCCAGGATGGCTTGCGGCCTTCGTAGCGTCCGCGCCGCGCCGTCTTGCCCATGTAGTTGATGGTGCGGACCTGTTCGACTTTGACCTGAAAGATGGTCTCGACCGCAGACTTAATCTCCGGCTTGGTCGCGTGCCTGTCCACACGGAAAGTCAAAAGCTGGCGGCTATCCTGCGACTCTTCTTTGGCGATTAAAGCCTTCTCCGTAATCACCGGAGACTTGATGATGTCCCATACTGTTCTCATCTCGCTTACGCCGCCTCCTCTTCCTGAGCGTTCTCGTCATCGCCGCTATTGCCGACTTCGCCCGTCGCTTCATTCTGTGAAGCATCGCTTTCATCCTGTTCGTCACGCGCTCCTGCTGCGTTCCTCGCCTGCGGGTCCAGCAGTTCCGACAACTCTTCGGCAGCCGCGCGCGAGAGCACCAGCTTTTCGTGATAGAGCAGGTCGTAGATGTTGAGGCCGTAACTGTTGACGACCTTCGCGCGCTTGATATTGCGCGAGGCCAGCAACAAATTCTCGTTCTCCAACGAATCCACAATCAGCGTCTTGCCTTCGAGTCCGAGCGTCCCCAGCGTCTGGACGAAGGCCTTCGTCTTCACGCCGTCCAGCGTAAAGCCGTCCACGATGATGACGTTCCCCTCACGCACGCGCTCAGAGAGAGCCGAGCGCAACGCGCCGCGCCGCATCTTCTTCGGCAGGTTATAGGACCAGTCGCGCGGCTGCGGTCCATGCACGTTGCCGCCGCCCTTCCAGAGCGGCGAGCGCAGGGAGGCGATACGCGCGCGGCCCGTGCCCTTCTGCTTCCAGAGTTTCCGGCCCGCGCCCGAAACATCGCCGCGCGTCTTGGTCGCGGACGTGCCCGCCCTGGCCTTCGCCATGAAATTCTTGACGGCGGCATGAATCAACGCTTCGTTCAACTCCGCGCCGAACACAGCATCGGACAACTCCAGGTCTCCGACCTCTTCGTTCTTCAGATTGCGCACCTTAACGGTAGGCATAGCTCACTCCGTTCGTAGTAGTCTGTGGACAGTTCTCAGTGTTCAGATAAAGACGAAAGCTTTGACTGACCACTGCATACTATTCACGGCCCACTAGCTTTTCTTCTGCCTCGCAGACTTCTTGATAATCACGACGCTGCCCTGCGCGCCCGGCACTGCGCCGCGCACCATGAGCAAATTGTTTTCGACATCCACACGCGCCACAGTCAAGCCCTTGATAGTCACACGCTCGTCGCCCATGTGGCCCGAAGAGCGCGTGCCCTTGATGACGCGCGACGGATAAGCCGACGCACCAATCGAACCCGGCGCGCGCACGTTCATAGAGCCGTGCGATTCCGGGCCGCGATTGAAATTGTGACGCTTGATAGTCCCCGCGAACCCGCGTCCCTTTGAACGCCCTATGACTTCAATGCTGTCGCCGTCCGCGAATTGGTCCACCAGAATGGTATCGCCGACGCTGGTCGCGTCCGTCGAATCTTCCAGGCGAAACTCCTTCAAGATACGAGTCGGAGGCACGCCGCCGCCCGTCTTCTCGAAGTGGCCGCGCATGGGCTTGTTGACGTTCTTCAGCTTGACCGGCTTCTCTTCCACCAATCCAAGCTGGACCGCGTTATAGCCGTCACGACCAGCCGCGCTCTTCTTCTGCACCACGACGCACGGCCCGGCCTTGATGACCGTCACAGGCGTGACCGTCCCATCGTCCGCGAACAACTGCGTCATGCCGATTTTTTTACCGATGATTCCGTTAATCATCATAACCCTCAGTCTTAAGTCTGGAGTCTGGAGTCACGAGTCAAATCCTGAGCTCATGATTCCAGACTGCTATCTATCTCTGCCGAACGCTTTGATTTCCACGTCAACGCCAGCCGGAAGGTCCAACTTCATGAGCGCGTCCACGGTCTGCGGCGTCGGGTCTAGAATATCCATCAGACGCTTGTGCGTTCTGATTTCAAACTGCTCGCGCGATTTCTTGTCCACGTGCGGCGACCTGAGAACGGTCCACTTGTTTTTCAAAGTGGGAAGCGGAATCGGTCCCGCGACGCGCGCCCCGGTTCGCTTGGCCGTCTCGACGATCTCCGAGGTGGACTGGTCCAGCACGCGATGATCGTAAGCTTTGAGTCTGATTCTGATC
>JAXDFO010000414.1:0-3260 GCA_034665545.1 Blastocatellia bacterium | reverse complement strand
ATCCGATGAGGTCTTCGACTTCGGCCCGCGTGCGATTGGCAATCGGAGAGCCGACGATGATGTCTTGCTGATGTGTATAGCGGGAGAGCAGGACTTGGAAGGCCGCCAGCAAGGTCATGAATAAAGTGACGCCCTCTTCAAGGCTTAACTGTCTGAGCGCGGCGGTCAATCGCGCGTCGAGCCAGAGCGTTTCAACGCCGCCGCGCGCGCTCTGCACAGCAGGGCGCGGGTGGTCAGTCGGCAATGCGAGCAAAGGGGGCGCGCCCGCCAGTTGCTTGCGCCAGTAGGCCAACTGCGCTTCAAGCACTTCACCCGTGAGCCACGCGCGTTGCCAGGCCGCGAAGTCCGCATACTGGATTGACAACTCAGGCAGCGTCGAAGGTTGGCCGGAAGAGAATGCCCTGTAAAGTTCGGACAACTCACGTATCAGAATACCGAAGGACCAATCATCCGCGACGATATGATGCAAGGTCACGAGCAGCGCATGCTCGTCCGCCCTGAGCCGCAGCAAGGCGGCGCGTATCATGCGACCGCTCTCAAGTTGAAACGGACGCCCGGCCTCTGCTGTCGAGAGTTGTTTGACCAGCGACTCTCGCTCCCTCTCCGGCATCGCGCTGAGGTCATTAATCGCTAGCGGCTCAGGCTCAAAAGCTTGCACGACCTGCACAGGCTCGCCGTTGATTGAGCGAAAGTTAGTCCGCAACGCCTCATGACGCCGGACAATCTCGTTAAGGCTCTGCTCCAACGCGCGCACATCCAGTTGGCCCTTGAGGCGGAGCGCGACCGGGATGTTATAGGCGGGACTGCCGGGGCGCATCTGCTCCAAAAACCAGAGACGCTGCTGGGCGAATGAGAGCGGCAGGCCGCCCACGCGCGGCGCGGGCACGAGCGGCGGTTGACGGACCTGACCGGCACGCTGCTGGCTCGCCTCCAGATGATGGGCCAACCCGGCCAGCGTCGGAGCTTCAAACAGTTGACGCACGGAAACGTCCACGCCGAACACTTCACGCACACGCGACATCAACTGCATGGCGAGCAGCGAGTGGCCGCCCAGGTCGAAGAAGTTGTCATGCGTCCGGACACGCTCGACGCGCAAAATTTCGGACCACACGCGGGCCAGCATCTCTTCCGTCGGCGTATACCGGATGCTGTCCGTCTCATCTTTATCCTGCGCGACCGTCTCATGAAGCGGCAGGGCACGCACGTCAACTTTGCCGTTCGGCGTCAACGGAAATTGGTCCAGCAACATGAACGAAGAAGGAATGAAGTACTCAGGCAATCGCTGCTTCAGGAAGTCGCGCAACTCTCTGCCTGTGACCTCGCCGTTGTCAGACGTAATCACGTAAGCGACTAGACGCGGCTGTGCTGGCACGGACGGCGAGACGCGGACAATAGCATTCCTCACAGACGGATGTTTCAACAAGGCCGCTTCTATCTCGCCCGTCTCGATACGAAAGCCGCGAATCTTCACCTGGTCATCAACTCGCCGCAGAAATTCCAACTGGCCGTCCGGCAGGTAACGCGCCAGGTCGCCCGTGCGATAGAGCCGCGCGCCCGCGCTCGTCCCGTATGGATGCGGGATAAACTTCTCCGCCGTCAACTCAGGGCGATTCAGATAACCGCGCGCCAGTCCCTCGCCGCCGATGTATAGTTCTCCGGCCACACCGGCGGGCACAAGATGAAAGTATTGGTCCAGTAAATAGATTTGCAAATTTCCGATGGGACGGCCAATCGGGATGCTTCGCCGCTCTGCATCTTCAGGGCTGCATCGCCACCACGTCGCATCAATCGTGGTTTCGGTCGGGCCGTAGAGGTTATATAACTCTGCGCTCGACTGGCTGAAGAAACGCGCGGGCAGCCCGACGGGCATCGCCTCGCCGCCGACAAAGACTTGCCTCAGACTACGGCATTGCCTGAATCGCTCATCTTCCATCAACACTTGCAGCAGCGACGGCACAAGGTTGAGGATGGTTATCTTTTCTCTCTCAATCAACTCTGCCAGATACGCTATCTCCTGATGCCCGCCGGGCTTTGGCAGGACCAGCCCGGCCCCCTCGACGAGCGGCGCGAAAAATTCCCACACGGACACGTCGAAGCTGATGGTAGTGCTTTGCAGGATGCGGTCTGTCTCGTTCAGAGGAAACACCTGCGCGCCCCATTCCAGGCGATTGCAGATGGCCCTGTGAGGAATCAAGACTCCCTTCGGCTGGCCCGTCGAACCCGAAGTGTAAATCACATAAGCGGGATGCCCCGCGCTCATCATGCGGGCCGGGGGCTTATCGCTCTCCGCCGCAATCGTCTCCCAGTCTTCATCAAGGCAAACGGCTCTCGTTGTTCTCTCGTCAATTCTGTCGAGCAGTCTGGCTTCTGTAAGGACGACTTGCGCGCCGGAATCTTCGAGCATCCATCGGAGTCGCTCCTGCGGATATTGCGGGTCAAGCGGCAGGTACGCGCCGCCCGCTTTGAGCACGCCGAGCAGGCCAACCACCAAATCAAGCGAGCGTTCCATCATCACGCCGACAATCGCTTCAGGCCCGACACCCATCTTCGCAAGATAATTCGCCAGCCTGTTCGCACGCTGGTCCAATTCGCCGTACTTCAGGCTCGCGCCTTCATAAACAAGCGCGACCCCTTCAGGCGTGCGCGCGACCTGCGCCTCAAACATGTGTTGAAGAAGCTGGCCCTTCTCTCTTAGCTCAAAATGAGTATCGTTCCATTGGACCAGTAATTGTTCTTGTTCCTTTGCAGTGAGCAAGGGCAACTCGGATAAACGTTGGTGCGGGTCTGCGACGATGCCTTCCAGAAGTTTCTCAAAGTGTTCGCACATGCGACGAATCGTCGTCTCATCGAAAAGGTCCGTGCTGTAGCTCAGCGCGCCGCGAAGCCCTTCGCCTGTCTCGTTCATGATGAGCGTCAGGTCAAACATTTCGACCGCGCCCTCGACAGGCACATGCCTAATCCGTAGACCCGTCATCTCCAACGCTTCGACCGGCTCGTTCTGCAACATGAACATCACCTGAAAGAGCGGCGAGCGGCTCATGTCTCTTTCCGGCTGCAACTCTTCGACCAGTTTCTCAAACGGCACTTCCTGATGCTCATACCCTCCCAACGTCACTTCCCTCACCCGCCTCAATAGCTCTCTAAACTCCGGGTCGCCTGTGAGGTCCGTCCGCAGCACTAAGGTGTTGACGAAAAATCCGATGAGGTCTTCGACTTCGGCCCGCGTGCGATTGGCAATCGGAGAGCCGACGATGATGTCT
>JAXDFO010000413.1:0-13844 GCA_034665545.1 Blastocatellia bacterium | reverse complement strand
CGCCACGCTTATCAATCAGGTCCGGCGGATTCAAAACGCTCCGGCAGGGGAGCGCACCGAAGCTTTTAGCGATGTGGCTGCCACCCCGCAAGCTCAGGAATTGCGCGACGCTTCGGCGCAAGCGGCGTCTCACTGAGTTATAGATACGGCCAACAAGCTCGCCACAACGGCGGGCTTGTTGGCCCACGCTTGAGAGGAAAACTTATCGGATGATGCTCAGTTTGAATCAGGCGCGGGCGATGATGTTGGCGGCGCAGGGGTTGGAGAGGCGAGCGGGGAGGAAGGCGACGAGGGCGGATGTGCTGCGGGCTATCCGGCGCATGGGTGTGCTTCAGATTGATACCATCAGTGTGGTGGCGCGCAGTCCTTATCTGGTGTTGTGGAGCCGGGTCGGTGATTACGAGACGCGGTGGTTGGATGAATTACTGGACCAGGGCAAGATTTTCGAGTACTGGGCCCACGAGGCATGTTTTCTGCCGGTGGAGGATTACAGGTTGTACCGTCACCGGATGCTTGATGCCGAAGGGATGGGCTGGCATTACTCTCGCTCCTGGGTCGAGTCGCAGCGAGAGTTGATTGACCATCTACTCGATTTGATAAGAGAGCGAGGGGCTGTTCGTTCGACGGACTTTGAGCGGACGGACGGAAAGGCTGGCGGATGGTGGGAGTGGAAGGCGGAAAAGCGCGCGCTGGAAATGCTTTTCACTTCGGGGGAATTGATGATCGCGCGGCGGCAGAGTTTCCAGCGCGTTTACGACCTGCGCGAGCGCGTGTTGCCATCCTGGCATGACGGCCTCTTGCCTTCAATCGAGGAGGCGCGGCGCGAGTTGGCCCTCAAGGCCGTGCGCGCGCTGGGCATCACGATGGCCTCTTGGGTGAGCGATTATTTCAGGAGCGAGAAACGGCCTACGCTGGAGACCGTCAAGAGGCTCGCGCGCGATGGCGAGTTGCTCACAGTATCGGTGGAGGGATGGAAAGAGCCTGCGCTGGTCCACCCGTCCAATCGCAAGCTCTTGAAGGAAGCGAGCGCGGGCAGGCTCAAGCCGGAATTGACGACGCTGCTTTCGCCCTTCGACCCTCTGGTGTGGGATCGCGCGCGTGCGCGTCAGATGTTCGGCTTCGATTACAGGCTTGAGTGTTACACGCCGGAGCCGCAGAGACGTTACGGTTATTTCACGTTGCCCATTCTGCACAAGGGCGCGCTGGTCGGGCGGCTGGATGCGAAGGCGCATCGCAAAGATGGTCTCTTCGAGGTCAAGTCGCTTCACCTTGAGCGGGGCGTGCCGGTCGCGGATGAGTTGGTCTCGGCTCTCGCGTCGGCCATCGAAGAGTGCGCCGCCTGGCACAAGACTTTGTCCGTGGTCGTGCGCCGCAGCGATCCTCGGAGTCTGGCTAAACGATTGTCGAAGCTCATCAACAAAACTTAAATCGTCAGTAGTGTCCCAATTTGAAAATAACGGTCGGCACTTATCGAGCTAGCATTTTCAAATTAGGAGACTACCCAAAGGTGAGGGAGCCGCCCGTTGAGTAAATATATTTTGTCCGCGCTCTTACTGTTCGCCCCTTTCATATCAACCGGCACGCAAGCGCAGGCGAAGCCGCTTGCGCAATCATCCGGACTCTTCGACTACGATGCCAGCGCGCCTCTGGATATTAAAGAGGAGGGCGTTGAAGAGAGACAGGGCGCGAGCGTTCACGACATCAATTATGCCAGCCCGAAAGGCGGGCGCGTCACCGCTTATCTGGTGGTCCCTGCTGACAAGAGAAGGTTCGGCGGCGCGTTGTTCCTGCACGGAGCGGGAGCCAGCCGCGTCCAGTTTCTCAATGAAGCCTTAATCCTCGCGCAATCAGGAATCGTCTCGCTCATGATAGACGCGCCCGCCTCCCGTCCTGAACCCTGGCGCAAATCGCCCTACACATATCTGGAAGCCGACCGCGACATTCGCGCGCAGTCCGTCGTTGATTTGCGGCGCGCGGTTGACCTGCTCCTGGCCCGTCGAGACGTTGATGCAAGGCGCATAGCCTTCGTCGGTTATAGCAACGGGGCCGCCATCGGCGGCGTACTGGCGGGCGTTGAGAAACGCATCAAGGCTTACGTCCTGATGGCGGGCAGCGCGGGCCAGATAGAGTTCTGGCGCGAACCCGACAACCCGGAGGCCGGGGCACTGAAACAACGGCTCACGCCGGAACGCTTCGAGTTGTACGTCAAGAGCCTTGAGCCCGTCGAGCAGATTAACTACATCTCACACGCCGCGCCCGCCTCGCTCTTCTTCCAGTGCGCCAAAGACGATGAGATTATCCCGCCTGAGTCCGCGCAGAGATTGTATGACGCGGCGAGCAAGCCCAAGACCATCAAATGGTACAAAGCCACACACCGCCTCAACGCCCAGGCCAGCACGGATCGCATCAACTGGGTCATCGAACAGGTCGGCTCGAAAGTGAACCCGATGCCTTAGTGGCTTTCGTTCGCTTATCTCTCATTCAACTTATTTCTAGTAATAGGCATTGATTCATTATATATTTAAGAAGTGATGCGTAAACTTACAAACACCCTCCCGCTCGCCGCCCTCCTGATGCTGATGTTCTGCCTGTCAACGAAGGACGCGCAGGCGGACCCCGTCGTGCTGAACGGGAGCGCGCAGGCGGCCTTCAATTCCGCGTCCTTTAGCTCCGTGGCCTCGCTTGGCCCATTGACCTTCACCGCCGCGCCGAGCTTCAGCTTCACCGAAACATTAGGCGGGCCGCGCACGATACTGGGTTATCTCAGCTTAAATGGTCCAATAAGCGAAATACCCGCCGGGAACAACAGTTTCAAGCTGCAATTAAATTTCAATGATACGGTCACGCCGAACCCCATCATTCTCAACGGCAGGCTCGAAGTCTTTCCAGACACGAACGGGGTCAACGTCGCCATCCCCATCAATTCCTACTCCTTCTCCGTCAACGGCGTGAACGGCAAATTCCTCATCTTCGCGGACATGGACTTCCTGAACCCAGGCCATACAGTTCCCATCTACGCCAATATCTTCGTCTTTCAACGTGACCCGGCCTTGCCGACGCCTGAGCCGACGACGATGCTCCTGCTCGGCACGGGCCTGGCCGGAGTCGGCGCGTTCGTCCGCAGGCGACGCAAAAGCAAGTAGGAAGTCGTAAGGTATAAAGATGAAAGGAGAGCTATTCAACGGTTGAATAGCTCTCCTTTCATCTTTCAGCCCAGAGTTTCATCACTTCAAATTCATGGTGAGCCGCCCGCTATAGGTGCGCGGGCGACCGATGGTGGTCCCGGAGAAGACGCTCTCGAAGGTGATTAAATAGAATTTGTTGGCGAGGTTCTCGATGTTGAATTGAGCGTTGAGGCCGACATGCTCGCTCAGCCGTGTCTCTTTCCCGATGGAGAAATTGAAGACCGTGTGCGGCTTGATGAAACCGCGCTCGAAGTTGACCTGGTCCAGAATCTTATCCGGGAATTCATTGGCGAACTCTTCGCGCGTCACGTCAGGGTCAAGTTCGACGCTGAAGCCGCTATCGTGTCGTCCCGTCAAGGCCACAAAGATATGTTGCGGCAGATGGTCGTATCGCATCTCGAAGGCGGCGGTGTTGCGCTGGTCCTCTTCAATCTTGATGCGCTGCCCGGCCCTACTCAAGAGGTCCACGGCCTCGCCCAAGAAGAGGCCGCCCGTAATCGGCGCGAAGCCGTAGATGTGCAAATTCGTGTAGCTCAAAAATCCCGAGAAGCCATGAACGGGCGCGAGGTCCAGTCTCGTTTCGAGACCCTTTGAACGACTGCGAGAGAGGTTCGCCGGAAAGATGATGCCGGTCTCAAGAAAGTTTGTAATCTCCGGCGGGCTCTTCAAGCGGCGATAAAAGTAGTCCGCATCAAGGCGCAGGTAATGCGAGAACGCCTGTTGAAATCCGACATCAACCTGCGACTCGCGGCTGACCTGGACGGGCGCGCCCTTGTCCGCATCGCTGCCGCCGTCCGCTTCATCTTCCCCGCCGGGACTGAAGAGACGCGCCTCCTCGGAAGATGAGAGCAACAGATTTTCGAGCGCGGGCGTCTCCATAAAACGCCCGTAGGAAGCGCGCAGGACCGTGCCCGTGCGCGAGATGTAGTAGGCCGCGCCGAGTCGCGGGCTGAGAAAATTTTTGTGGACCAGAAAACGGTAGGCGTCGAAGCGCAGGCCGAGGTCTAAGGTCAGGTAGCGCGTCGCGTTGAGATGGTCCTGAATATAGAGCGAGCCTTCCGAGCCTGTCCGGTGGTCGCGGAAGAAAAAGGGATGAGCCAACGTGAACGCCTGCGCTTCTTCTGTCAGGTCGGGCTCTTTTTCGAGCAGCGCATCGAGGTCCGTAATCGCAAAGGTGAAAGACTCCGTGACGGGAAAGCGAAAATACTCGAAGCCCGTCTTGATAGTATTGCGCCCGGCCAGGTAAGTCAGCGAGCCGACCGCGCCATAGTTTGACTGGTGGCGCGATTGCTCCGCGAAGACCGGCGTCGCCTCAAGGTTGCTGCGCAGTTTAGCGGAGTTGTAGCGTTGAAAGAGGGCCAGGTAACTGACGGCCTTCGCGTTGAAGGTATGTTGCCATGAGAGCGATTGCATGTTATCGCCCGTGCGCCGTCTCTGGTCCTGCCCGGCCTCCTGCTGGTCAGGCAAGTTCGGCACGTCGAACTTCTGCCCGTCCAGAAAGAGATTGAAGCGCAGGAGATTATGCTGGTCCGGCGTGTAGTCCAGTTTGAAAAAGCCCTTGCCGCTCGTGCCGCGATTATGAAAGTTTTGCAGCGCGGGCGGGTCCAGGAAGCGATCCGTCCGGGTCGCCGCCGCGCTCAACAGGTAGCCGAATTTTTCCGTGTGCCCGCCCACATCGAAAGAGCCTTCGAGCGTATTGAAGCTGCCGCCGGAGACGGTCACGCTGCCTGACCTGGGAATCTCCAGGCCGGAGCGCGTATTGACGGCGATGATGCCCGCCAGCTTATTGCCGTATTCAGCAGGGACGTTGGCGGTCGTCACTTCAACCGAACGGAAGTTGCGCGGGTCGGGCGAACTGGCGAACGAGGAGGCGATGGTGTCTGTGACGGGCACGCCGTCAATGTTGTACTGGACCTGATATTCGATGCCGCGCGCGTGCATGCGCCCGTTAGCGTCGAGGGTCCAGCCGGGCGCGGTCGTGATGAGTTGTTCTGTGCTGCGGCTCGGCTGCGCGGTCGGAAAAGTGTTGATGCGGTTGCGGTCTATGACGACGCTCGGAGTGGTCCTGTCAGTGTCAAGAAGTTGCCTCGCTTCGCTTTCGATGTTGACGGACTGCTTGACGGGCGCGACGCCCAGTTGAATATTCTCCTGCCGCAAGAGATTCGAGGCGATGCTGATTTCGCTGACCACGCGCTCGAACCCTGTGGCTTCCACCGCGAGCGTGTAGTTATTCAAGGGCACATCAATCAGTTGGTAAACGCCGTCGCGGTTCGTCGTGGCCTCCTGCGCGTAACCGTTGAGCGGATTCGAGAGCCGCACTCGCGCGCCGGAAACGACCGCGCCCGCCTGGTCCGTCACAGTGCCGCGAATCATCCCCGCGTTCGATTGCGCCTGACCGGCGGCGTTGAGAGAGAGGATTGTGAAGACGACCATCGAGAGCCGCAGAGTTAGATTTTTCATGACACACCTTTCCTTTCACTGGCAGATGGAACGGACCTTCCTCAGAGTTGGCGAGACCTTCTTGACGCTTTGGCAGATAACAAGAACGAGGAGTCTAGGTTGGAGAGTAGTCCGCGCGGGCAATTACTACCAGAGGTCGTAGTCAATCAACGCGGCCTTGATGAAATGTGTCTGAAGAGAAAAGAGAGGTTGCGGAATTGGACCAGAGCGCGAAGTGAGAGATGTTGAAGATGAGAGATAGTCAGTCCAGCAGGCGGACGACCTGCTCTAAGGCGGCGTGCATCGCGGAGAGGGCGTGCGTGCTTGTCACTGTGAAGGCCCAGGCGATGAGCAGGCCGCAGAGGGCGGTCCAGGCCATCCAGAGGCTGAGTCCCGGCGGGGCGAAGCGGCGGCTTTGAACGTGGCGTTCTTCGGCGGAGTTGTTCGTCGCCAAATCTATCAGGCGTCGCACGCGCCAGCGAATGCCGCTCCCCTCGTCTCCGAGCAGGAATGCGCCGAGAGGCATCGTCGGTCTCGCGCCCGCCGGAATCATGCGCGCTATCTTAATCAAAGCCGAAGCCAAATTGAGCGCGACGGATGGGCCAAGATTCGCCGCGTGCTCATCGGCGGCGGCCTCCGCGTTCTCGGCCCAGGCGCGGTCTAGGGAACGGCCACACGGCACAATCGCCAACACGTCGCGGCACGCTCTGAGCAGTATGCGTTTCAGGTTATCGCGCGCCGCCAGATGTCCGCACTCGTGTGCCACCGCCGCAGACATCTCCTCTTCGCTCAAGGCGTCCAGGACGCGGCCCGCGACGAAAAGCTTGGGCCGCATCGTTCCCACCACGGCGATGACCGGAAACGGGTGGCGAAAACGATAGGCGGGAATATTAACGCTGGCGATACGCACGGGCACGGCCTCTCGCATCCACTCGCGCATGAGAGAGCGCGTCGCGCGCCATGAAGCGATGCCGCGCCAGCACGCCAGGACCAACCCGACTGCCGAAACCAGCGAGATGAGGCCGAGTTTGAGACTGATGCCTTCGCCCGTCGAATAGGGTTCGTATTTGAGATATGACGGGATGAGCAGGGTGACGACGCACATGAGCGCGACCGCCGCCGGGATGATGCGCAGGGCGAAGACGGTCGCGGCGCGCACGGGCGCGGACCAACCGCGCGTCCAGCCGCCGAGCGCGCGCCAGAGGCCCGCCGCCAGGAGCGAAGCCAGCGCGTTGAGCGTCAACAACGCTGCCAGCACTAGACAAATTCCCAGCATCTCGTACATAGCTAGTTTCAGATTTTAGTCTTTACGGCGGAGTTCCCGTTTCTTCTCTTTGACTAAACGGTCAAGCTCATCGAGGAGGTCCATGTCATGTTCGCTGACGGCTTCGACGATGCAGGCGAGGACCGGCTCGACGCTCTCCGTGCCGAGGCCGAGCAAGCCTTCTATGACATCCTCTGCCACGCCCTGCTCGAACTGTTCGCGCGAGACGCGCGGCGCATAGAGAAACGCGCGGCCATCCTTGCGACGCACGAGCAAGCCCTTCTTGTGCAGGCGGTCGAGCGTCGTCATCAAGGTCGTATAGGCCGTGCGCTCATCGAAGGCGCGGTGCATCTCGCGCACGCTCGTCTCGCCGCGCAGCCAGGTCTGCTCCATCACCTCGCGCTCAAGTTTGCCGAGCGCGGGGAACATCACCTCTCGCGGTCTCCTGAACCCGCGCAGTGTGAACTGAGGTATCTTCATGCGCGCCAGTATCAACGAGAGACCGCGAGCCTGTCAACCTTAAAACGACCTCTCTTCTGCCCGCTTCGCCTGCGGGGCAAAACGGGGTATCATATATGGTTTGCCGCAGCCGTGGGATTCCCGACCGTGTGCTCCGGCTATGTTTTAAGACATGACAGAAGAAGCCATTGAAGTACGCGGAGCCCGCGTCAACAATCTCAAGAACATCAACTTCTCCATTCCGGTGGGCCAGCTAACGGTCGTCACGGGCGTGAGCGGTTCGGGCAAATCATCGCTCGCCTTCGACACGATTTACGCCGAAGGGCAGCGTCGCTACGTCGAATCGCTCTCGGCCTACGCGCGCCAGTTTCTTGAGCGCATGGACAAGCCGGACGTGGACGAAGTGCGCGGCATCGCGCCCGCCATCGCCATCCGCCAGAAAAATTCCACGCGCAACCCGCGCTCGACCGTCGGCACGCAAACGGAAATCTACGATTACCTGCGCCTGCTCTACGCGCGCACGGGCACGACCTACTGCCGCGTCTGCGGGCGAGTAGTCCAGAGCGATTCTCCGGAATCCTCCGCGCAGGAAGTCTTGCAACAGCTTTCCGAGGGGACGCGCTTTTTCGTCCTCTTCCCTGCTGAAGCTGGCTTGCAGTTGGAGACCAACGGCGAGGGCGCGGCGACCAAGAAGAAGAAGACCGGCACGAAGCGCAAGGCCAAAGCCGAGCCCAGGACGAAGGCCACGGATCGCCGCACGGTCACGGCCCACGTCATGAGCCTCATGCAGCGCGGCTTCACCCGTCTCTTCGCAGACGGGCAGACGATTGAACTCAACTCGCCGGACGATTACACGCGCGATGATTTCGATAACGTCTACGTGCTGGTTGACCGTCTGGTCGCGCGCGAGGATGTGCGCCAGCGTCTAGTTGATTCGCTTGAGACATGCTTTCAAGAGGGACACGGCACGGCCATCGTCCAGACGGCTGAAACGGAGCCGCAACGCTTTCACTTCTCCGAACGCTTCGAGTGCAAATACGACGGGACCATTTACGCTCAACCCGAACCGCGCCTCTTCAGTTTCAACAATCCCTTCGGCGCGTGTCCCGCCTGCCAGGGCTTCGGCAACATCATAGGTCTGGACATGGACCTGGTGATTCCGAACCCCGCGCTCTCTTTGAACGAGGGCGCGATAGAACCCTGGACCAGGCCGCAGCATGAGTGGGCCAGGACCGAGCTCAAACGCTTCTGCAAGACAGAACGCATCCCTGTGGATGTGCCCTTCAACCAACTCTCGCGCGCGGACCAGAACGCGATTATCGAAGGCAAGGGACATTGGGGCGGCGTGCGCGGCTTCTACGCCTGGTTGGAGACGAAGAAATATAAGCTGCACGTCCGCGTCTTTCTCTCGAAGTACAGAGGCTATACCTTGTGCCCGGATTGCAAGGGCGGGAGGCTGCGTCAGGAAGCGCGCGATGTGAAAGTCGGCGGCAGGACGCTGCCGGAAGTCTGCTCGCTCTCAATCAAAGATACGGCCCTCTTCTTCGAGACGCTCGAACTCTCTACGGAGCAGATGGCGATTGCCGACAAGGTCTTGCACGAAGTCCGGCGTCGCTTGCGTTTCCTGGTTGATGTCGGCCTCGATTACCTGACGCTTGACCGCCTGGCCTCCACGCTCTCCGGCGGCGAAGCCCAACGCATTCAACTGGCGACCAACCTCGGCTCGTCGCTCGTCGGCGCGCTCTACGTGTTGGACGAGCCATCCATCGGACTCCACCCGCGCGATAGCTCAAGGTTGATAAGCCTGCTGCACAACCTGCGCGACATAGGCAACACCGTCCTCGTCGTCGAGCACGACCCTGAGATGATGCGCGCCGCCGATCACATACTCGATATTGGACCAGCCGCAGGCGAACTCGGCGGGCAGGTCATCTACGAGGGCAACTTCAAAAATCTGCTGCGCGACAAATCATCACTGACCGCTCGTTACCTGCGCGGCGAGGTGGAGATTAAAGAGCCCAAGCAAAGACGCGCGCCGCAGAAGAGACGGCTCACGTTGCGCGGCGCGAGCGAACACAATCTCAAGAACATAGACGTTGAGATACCGCTCGACATGCTGACCTGCGTGACGGGCGTGAGCGGCTCAGGCAAATCAACGCTCATACACGATTGCATCTACGCTGGCATCAAGAAGCAGCGCGGCGACTGGCAGGGCCACGTCGGCGCGTTCAAGGAACTGGGTGGCGGGCAGTTCGTGGACGATGTGATATTAGTGGACCAGTCTCCCATCGGTCGCACGCCGCGCTCGAACCCCGTCACTTACATCAAGGTCTATGACGCGATACGCGAAGCCTTCGCCTCCACGCGCGAAGCGCAGTCGCACGGCTTCGACCCTTCCTTCTTCTCCTTCAACGTTCCGGGCGGGCGTTGCGAAGTCTGCCAGGGCGACGGCACTGTGACCGTCGAGATGCAGTTTCTGGCGGATGTCGAACTGGTCTGCGAGGAATGCAAGGGCGCGCGCTTCAAGCCGCAAGTCCTCGAAGTGCGCTATCGCGGCAAGAATATCAACGACGTGCTCAGCATGACCGTGCGCGAGGCCATGACCTTCTTCCGCGAAGTGACGAAGATAACGAATCGCCTGCGCGTTCTTGATGATGTCGGACTCGGCTACCTGCGTCTGGGCCAATCCGCGACGACCCTCTCAGGCGGCGAAGCCCAGCGCGTCAAACTCGCCGCGCACCTCTCCAAGCGCACGGGAGCGAAAACCCTCTACATCTTCGACGAGCCGACCACCGGCCTCCACTTCGACGACATCAACAAACTGCTCGCCGCCTTCCGCGCCCTGATTGACGCGGGCGGCTCCCTACTCGTCATCGAGCACAACCTGGATGTCATCAAGACCGCAGACTATATCATAGACCTCGGCCCCGAAGGCGGCGAACTCGGCGGCCACGTCGTCGCCACCGGCACACCCGAACAGATCACGCAGACCCCCAACTCCCACACCGGCCACTACCTCAGCCAACACCTCTCCCGCTCCAACGGCCACCACTAATACCCAATTGCAGAACAAAGAGAGTAAGATATTTTTCTAAAACATGAGGTCGAAGTCGCCGCCGAGGACGCGGTCGAGTTTGCCGGTGCGCCAGTTCTTGACGCTGTCGCGGACGAGCGGCGAAGGCTCTTCACGATAGCGGCGCACGACCGGCGTCTCCGCTTCGTCTTTTAGTTGGGCCAACATGGCGCGGGCCTGCGCGAGCGCGGTCTGGCCCTGGCGCGGCGGCTCATCCGGTTGGGCCAACACGCGCACCTGCACCTTGAGACGGTGAAAAGATTTCTCGTCCTGGCGCATCTCCAACATGTGCCAGCCCGATTCCGGCTCAAGTATCATGTAGGAGGCGAAGCCCGAAACCGAGAGCAGAGCTTGAAAGGGTTGCTCGCCGTCGCCTCCCTTCTCTTCGAGCGAAGCGATTCGCATCCCGCGCTTCTCGGCCCAAGCCCTGTACATGCCCGCGAGGCGGCGCGCGAACTCGTCGCCCGCTTCCCTCTCCAACACGGAATCATGGCAGGCGCGTATCAACAGGAAAGCATCCTGCGGCGAATTTTCCAACAGACCGGCGTGGGCCGCGTCCACCAGATAGACTTGTTGTGCGAGGCGACCGACGAGTTCGCGCGGAAAATATTTACGGCCCTTCTCATGACGCGCAATCTGCTGCAAGCGTTGCAGGAGCGCGCCCGCCGTCCCCAGGCCCGTCTCTATGCGCTCCATGTACTCGAAGAGGCCGAAGACCTTGAAGCGTTGCGGCGCGTCCCAGAATCCCTGCGCCTTCGTTTGAGACCAGAGACTCTCCTTGCGCTCCTCCCATGATGAATCGTCAATCAAACCAGCGAGCCGTTCATATTCGTTCTTCAGGAAATCAACTTCGGCGTGCGTGCCCTTCGCATCCATCACTATCTCTTTGAGGACGGGCGCGCGTTCTTCGCCAGCCTGCGCGGGCGGCGGCTGGCTCTCGTCCTGGTCCAATTTATCCGGGTCTATGAAGGAGACGTTGATGCGTTCGCCGTCGCTGCGGACGAAGAGAAACTGGTCGCCTTCCGGGAACTGGTGATTGACAATCGTGACTGCGAGCGGCGAGAGCAAATAGCGTTCGATGGCACGCTTGAGGGGCCGCGCGCCGAGGTCCGCCGTGAATCCCTTCTGCAAGAGAAAATCAACCGCCGACTCGTCCCACTCCACTGCCCACGCGCGATTGCGCAAGCCACGGCGGCGCAGCACGTCGTTCAACTCCTTCAATAGCAATTCTCTCATCACGCTCCGGCCCAACGGGCGAAAGACGACGACGCGGTCAATGCGATTGACGAACTCGCGGCGGAAGGTCTGGGCCACCGCGCGCTCAACGCTCCAGGCAGCGAAGCCTTCATTATCCTGCGCGGACTGCGAGTGGTCCTGCGTAAAGCCTATGCTGAGACCGTGCGGGAGCGTCGCGCCGAGGTTCGAGGTCATGATGACGATGCAGTGGCGAAAGTCCGCAGTGTTGCCGCGACGATCCGTCAGACGCCCATCATCGAAGACTTGCAGGAAGAGATCCCAGACGCTTGAGTCGGCCTTCTCGAATTCGTCCAGCAGGACGACCGAGAAGGGCTGCTTGCGAATCGCGTTGACCAGCGCGGCGCTCTCACCCATCTCGCGCCCCTCGCCCAGGATGCGGTCCAGCGCCTGCGCCGTCATCAGTTCGCTCATGTCCAGTCGAATCATGCGGTCGGGCGAGCCGAAGAGAAATTCCGCGAGCGTCTTGGCAATCTCGGTCTTGCCCGTGCCCGTTGGGCCAACAAAGAGAAAGACGCCCTGCGGCCTGGTCGGGTCCGTGAGGCCCGCTTTGATCATGGCGACGCGCTCTGTGAGACATTCGACCGCCTCGCGTTGGCCCAGGACGCGCCTCTCGAAAAATTCGCGCAGGGCTTTAAGGTCCAGCGATTGCCGGTCATCCAGAATGCTGATGGGCAGCCCCGTCAGTTGCGAGAGCGAAACGAGCAGGTCGTCCAGAGAAATTTCGCGCGCGTTCTTTTCGCCGCCCGCTTGCAGGCGTTGGTGCGTGACTTCCAGCAGGTGCAAGAGATTGCCGGGCGCGGCCTTGTCGCCCAGGTATTGCCTGGCAAGCTGGAAAGCCTCCTGCAAGGTCTGGTCCGAGAGCAACGCTGTGCGCTGGTCAAGACGATGTTGGCCCACCCACTTGCGCGCGAGTTCCAAGGTCTCATCGTCGCCGAGCGAAAGCACGCGGCAGGTTTCGAGCGCGGTGCGCAGCTTCGGCTTGAGTTGCAAGAGATTCTCATAGGCCGCATCGTGCGTCTCGCCTATGAGCCGCAACTCGCCACGCTCTATGTAGGGCAAGAGCATTTCGAGAATGCCAACGGGGCTTTGATTATGACGACCGGCCCAGAGCAGTTCGTGAAAGTTCGGAACCACCCACAGCACTCTCTTGCCCGCCAGTTGACGCACGAGCGTCTGCAAGCGTCCCTCAAGTTCGCCGGTGTATTTCTGGCCCGCCATGATGTCCGTCGCGCTGGCCTCGAAGATGGTCCAATGCTCGCGCTGCAAGCGACGCGCGAGCACGCGTATGAGCGCGGTCTTGCCGACGCCGGACTCGCCGACCAGTATCATCGAACGCGGCGGCTCTTTGCGCACGGTCGCTTCCATCAACGCCACCCGCTCAAGGACCGCTTCAAGCTCTACTACCTCCGGCCCGGCGGCTGTTGGCCCCGCAGAGTCCCAGATGCGTCCGAACGATTTCAGATAATCAGTATCCACGCGCGTATCTTTCCATTGATAAAAACCTGCGACGAGGGAGGCGGGCAGATGATTCTTGAGTTCGGCCACCAGGCTCGACAGCGTGGCGTGCTGGTCTTCCTGCAAGCTGTCCAGGAGATTGCCGAAGACCGGCTGCTCGCCCCGCGCGATGCGTTGCCCGATGAACTCATGCAAGTAGCCGAGCGGAGTATATTCGGTCCAGGAATTATCCAGCCGCAACAACACGCTCAAGATAAGGGGCTGGTCTATGCGCGCGTGCAAGGCCCGCAGGGTGTAATACCTGGTCCAGTAAAGGCTGCTGTTGATGCCGCTCAGAAGAGACTCAAGCAAGTCATCCTGCTGCCCGTCCGTGCGTTGGGCCAACGCTTCCAACGCCATGCAGCCGACGAGCATGTTGACATCATAGCGATAGGCCAGCAGGTCCGCGACGCGGAATCGCGGCTGGCAGAGAAACTGCACGCCTTCTTGAAAGATGTGACTGACGAGCAGGTCCGAAGGATAAGAGCTATTGTTATAATAATCCTGTAGCCTGTGAGCAAACGTGTAGATGTCTTCGGCCTGTGGGACCGTTTCGTTCTTGTCGTCGTTATCTTCCGTCAAGAGATTGATGAGTATCACCCGCCTTGCGCCCGCGCTTTCCTTCTGAGCTTCAATCCGAAGGCCAGCTATTGTAGATGAGTTTTGACCGAGT
>JAXDFO010000412.1:0-2896 GCA_034665545.1 Blastocatellia bacterium | reverse complement strand
CGCCTTCCTTTTGCCTTTGACCTTTTTACTTTTGCCTTTTGTCCTCCGTTGGGTGTAATTTCATTTTGTCTACCCAAACATATTGTTGAGCTAAAATCAGAAATACTATGAGCGTTGAGATTAAATTTGAGCCGGACGGCCTGACGGGCATCGTCGCGGAGGGCAGTTACCTGTGGGACGCGGCCAAGCGTATGGGCGTGCGCCTGCCAGCAGAGTGCGAGGGGCGCGGCGAGTGTGACACCTGCGCCGTCAACATCTTGGAGGGAGCGACGCTGCTCTCGTCTCTGACGGAGGCAGAGCGCGAACGTCTCAGTCCTGAAAGACTGGCGACGGGCGAACGCCTCGCCTGCCAGGCGAAGGTCTTGCACGGAGGCAAACTGGTCCTGCGTCCAGTGCCCGCCACGGAGCGTGCCGCGACGCAGGAAGAGTCCATCAAGGATTTTCGTAAAGAGTTTAAAGAGTTGCCGCTTCAAAGCAAGCTGGCGACGCTGGTTGAACTCGAAGCCGTGACCATGTTTCAAACCTTGAGCGCGCTCGTGGACCTGCCATTCTCGCTCGGCGAAAAAGTGATGGGCATGATGGCGGGAAGGGGACGCGAGTTGGGCCAGCGCGAGCGAGAGACGCATCGCCCGGCGGAACACCGCAGCACGACGACGGACACGGACAGCGCGACCACTAACGCAGGGCAGGAACCGCAAGCTTGAACGACGATGTAGCGGCTTCTCATGCATAATGCTCTTCGGTCTTTGGTCGGGTCGTTTCGAGCGGCGACGGAGCATCTGGTCCAATAATGTTGTGAGGGCCGCGATAGATACTCCGTGGCGTTCGTGTTGTAGATTTCATCACCCGACTAAATTTTCCAAACACATGCACAAACCATCAACGTTCAAGCTACAATTCGCGCAGCATGCCAGGGATGCCAGGGTCTCACTGACGCTCGTCCTATTCCTGGTCCTGCCGTTCGGCCTGCTCGCGTGCCCCGGCAACTCCACGCAAACTGTGACCAACAACGGCACAGCCAACGCGAACGCTAACGTGAGCGTCGCGCCCTCGCCCGCCGCTTCGCAGCCCGCGACCTCGACAACCGCGACCGGCTTCGACGGCGACCGCGCCTTCGAGCATGTGCGCAAGCAGGTGGAGTTTGGCCCGCGCCCGCCAGGCTCGCCCGAACTCGCCAGGACGCGCGATTACATCGTCGGCGAGTTGAAGTCTTACGGCTTGAACGTGATGCAGGACGAGTTCACATCTCAGACGCCAGTCGGCCAGCGCAAGATGATCAACCTCACTGCCGAACTGCCCGGCGAATCGAGCGAGGTCATCATCATCAGCAGCCACTATGATACGAAGCTCTTCAAAAAAATTCGTTTCGTCGGCGCGAATGACGCAGGCTCTTCGACCGGCGCGTTGATGGAACTGGCGCGCGTCCTAGCCGCGCGCAAGGAGAAGCCGCGCTTCACCTACTGGTTCGTCTTCTTCGATGGCGAAGAGGCGTTCTGCGAAAACTGGGAAGATTGCGGCAAGCCGAACGCGCCCGACAATACTTACGGCAGCCGCCGCTATGTCGCGCAGTTGACGGAGAAGAAAGAGTTGAAGCGCGTGCGCGCGATGATTTTGCTGGACATGATGGGCTATAAGAATCTTCAGTTCGGACGCGATGACATGAGCACGACCTGGCTCGTTGACGCGGTCTGGCAGACTGCCCGCTCGCTTGGCTACGGCGACCAATTCCAGGACCACCCGGAGGGCGTCGGCGGCGACGACCACGAACCGTTCCTGCGCGCCGGAATAGATTCTCTGGACATCATTCAACTCAACACCTATCAGGACGCGAGCGGCGCGACTTACTGGCACACGGCAGAGGATACGCTCGACAAAATCTCGCCGCGCAGTTTGAAGATAGTCGGAGACACGCTGCTCGCCAGCCTCCCTCGCATCGAGCAGCATCTCTCCAACAAACGCGCGTCTTGAGAGTTTGCGCCGGAAAGTTTTCTTCGAGAAAGGAGGACCAAAAATCATATGCTCAAAGCCCCGGACATCCTCGTTCCTGTAGATTTTTCTCCATGCTCTCTGAACGCCGTGCGCGCCGCCGCCGGAATCGCGGAGCCTGAGGGCGACCTGACCCTGCTGCATGTCATAGACCAGACTTTCGTGATGGACGCGGTCGCCGCCGGACTCGGAAATTCTGACGAGATACAGCAACGCCTGCGCGAGCGCGCCGAGATAGATTTCACGACGATGCTCGAAGACCTGAACACGGGCCAGGCCAACGTCGAACGCATGATCGTCATCGGCACGCCCTTCGTGGAGATTCTCAAAATCGCGCGCGACCTGGACCTCCCGATGATCGTGATGGGCGTGCGCGGGCGTTCGACGCCGCCCGAAGAAATCCTCTTCGGGTCGACGGCTGAGAAAGTCCTGCGCGGCACGCGCGTGCCCGTCCTGTGTGTGCCCTTCTGAAAGAGTCTGGAGTCTTAGAGTCTGGAGTCAGGAGTCTGGCGGCAGAAGACCAGGTTGAAGGTTGAAGCGAAGTGCTAACTTTAAGGGCAACTGTTTTTGACTCATGACTTCAGACCCCGGACTCCTGATTTTAATTTGGACCAGCGCGCGGGCGATGGGGCCTGTCGTGCTGGTCCTTTTTAGTTGTTCATCACTGCTCATGGCGCAAAATTTTGCCGGTCGCACGCCGCCCGCCACTCGCACCGAAACGGTGGAAGAGAAGATGCATGGCGTGAGCATCAGCGATCCTTATCGGTGGTTGGAGGATGGCGAATCGCTTGAGGTGCGCCAGTGGACCGAAGCGCAGAACGCCTGGACCAGTAACGCGCTCGCTGCCTTGCCGAATCGCGCGCGCATTCAAGAGCGTCTCTCCGAACTCTTTTCCATAGGGACCGTCAAC
>JAXDFO010000411.1:0-5482 GCA_034665545.1 Blastocatellia bacterium | reverse complement strand
TCTCCGAACTGCAAATCACGCCGCTCAGTAAAACATCTGCGGTCGCCCTCGGACGCTGGCAACTGACACGCGCGAAGGACACGCCGCATGGACGCTTTACACTCATCCTGCGCCGCACGAACGCCGGTTGGCGCATCGTCCACGACCACACTTCATAAAAGAGAGATGACACCCGAACTTAACAGCGCGGAGCAGAGCGTAGAGGCGCGCAGCGCGGTCTTCAAAAAAGAGTTGGGCGTCATGGACCTGACCCTGACGCAGATACTCTACATCGTCGGCCTGGGATGGGTCGGGACGGCTGCACGCTTAGGCCCGCCTCACGTTATCTTCTGGCTGCTGGCAATCGCGCTCTTTTATCTGCCGTCGGCGGTCGTGGTGATTTATCTCAACCGGTTGATGCCGCTCGAAGGCGGGTTGTATCAATGGGGCAAGCTCGGCTTCAACGAATTTCTGGGCTTTATGGTGGCGTGGAATTTATGGCTCTACGTCATCGTGCTCAACTCAGAGATAGGCTTGCAATTGGCGACGAACCTCTCTTACGCGATTGGCCCACGGGCGGCGGGGCTGGCCTCCGATAAATGGTTCATCAGCGTGGCGGGCTGCGTCGTGATAGGCGCGATGGTCCTGATTGCGACGCTCGGCCTGGGCGTCGGCAAGTGGGTCCACAACGCGGGCGGAGTGATTATGCTGCTCGCGTTTGTGATGCTCATCGCGCTGCCGCTCATCAGCTTCGGTCGCGGCACAATCAAAGAGTATCACCCGCTCACGACGGCCCTGCCCGCGCTCACGCTGCTCAACTTGAACATCCTCGGCAAGATGGGATTCGGCGCGCTCGGCGGCTTCGAGTACGTCGCGTTGGTCGCGGGCGAGTGCCGTAATCCGGTGCGTTCTATCAGTCGCTCGGTCTGGTTGGCCGCGCCGGTCATCGCCGTCATGTTCATACTGGGAACCAGTTCCGTCCTCGCCTTCGTCAAGCCTGACGACATAGACCTTCTTGGACCAATTCCCCAAGTGTTGAGCATCGGCTTCGGCTCTTTTAAAATCATCGGCAGCCTCATCTCCATCTTCATCCTGTCGCTGCTGGGCATCAGGTTGGCCCAGGCGAGCGTCAGCTTTATGGGGAGCACGCGCTTGCCTATGGTCGCGGGGTGGGACCACCTGTTGCCCGCCTGGTTCACAAGGCTGCACCCGAAGCGCAAGACGCCCGTCAACTCCATACTCTTCGTCGGAGCGATGACGCTTCTCTTCGGGCTGGCGGGCATCCTCGGCGTCGGGCGGCAGGAAGCCTATCAATCGTTACAGAACGCATCGGGCGTCCTCTACGCGTTGACCTATCTGGCCATGTTCGCCATCCCGCTCATCGGCCTCAGAGGCTTGAGCACGCGCGCGCCGCTCTGGCTCAAAGTGGTCTCGGCCTCCGGCTTTCTGATGACGCTGCTGTACGTCGTCGTAGCCGTCCTTCCAATCGTGCAGGTCGAGAGTCGGCTCGCCTTCATGTTGAAGATTACGAGTACGGTCCTTATCGCTAATGTCTTCGGCGCGGGGCTGTTTCTCATCGCGCAGAGAAGACGCGCGACGCGCGGCGAGAGCGAGTCATGATGATGAAGGACAAGCTAAAGGAGAGGGGCTCGGCGCGCTGTCCTGTCTGGAAGATTTTCTATATGATGTTGGCGTCCTATCACAACTGATAACAGGTCACGGAGTTTCCACACATGCGAATGACACAACGAAGGCTCATAGTCTTTGCGCTCTTCACCTTCTTCTCTCTTTGCTTTAGCACTGCCACTACCGCGCAGGAGACGAGCGCGGCGCGCGAGCCTTACGGCATAGAGCGTTACTTGAATATTCGCGGCGCGACTTCGCCCGCGCTCTCACCCGGCGCAGACCGGATAGCATTTCTGACGAACATCACCGGGACGGCGCAGGTCTGGATGGTCCCGGCGGGCGGCGGCTGGCCCGAGCAGATGACCTTCTATCCTGACCGCGTGGATTTTATCAGTTGGTCGCCGGACGGGAGCGGGCTTATCTTTGGCAAGGCCATCGGCGGAAACGAGAACGCGCAGCTTTACTGGCTCTCGCCCGACGGCGCGCAGATTAAAACTCTGACCGACAATCCGAAGGTGAGACACAACTTCGGCTCCTGGTCGCGCGACGGCAAGCGCATCAGCTACGCTTCAAACAAACGCAACCCGAATTTCTTCGACGTGTACGTGATGGATGTTTCGAGCGGGCGCGAAGAGTTGGTCTATCAACAGGACGGCTCGAACCAGCCCCTCGACTGGTCCTTTAATGACCAGCGCATAATCGTCTCGCACGAGAGCGACCAGTTGAGTCTGGATAACGACCTCTACCTCGTTGACCTGCAAACGAAGCAGGCGACGCTGCTCACACAGCATCAGGGCGCGTCGCAGTTTGGCCGCGTGCATTTCACGCCCGACGGTCACTACATCTTCTTCGGCACTGACGACGGGCGCGAATTCTTCTCGCTCGCGCAGATGAATTTGCAGACCAAGCGCGTGGATATTCTGGACGACACGCCAGGGGAGTTGGCCTCCACCACGATGTCGCGCGACGGCGGCTTCTTCGCTTACACGATTAACCGCGACGGCTTCAGCGAACTCTATATTCGCAAGCTCGACACGGACGGCAAGCCCTTAATCACGACCCTCGACCAGAAGGGCGCGCCCGTCAAACTGCCCGGCCAGGGCGTCGTGAGCGGTCTCAATTTCTCGCAGGACAATAGCAAGCTCGCCTTCACCTTCAACGGCGCGCGTTACAACTCGGACGTGTGGCTCTACGATTTAAAGTCGCACGCGCTCAAGCAGGTCACGCATAGCTCGCGCGCGGGCGTCCCTGCTTCATCCTTCATCGAGCCGGAATTGGTCCATTATAAATCTTTCGACGGGCGCGAAATTCCCGCCTGGTACTATCGCCCGCAAGTGCCCGTCGGCAGCACGCCGACGGGCAAGGGAGCGCGCACCAGATTGCCCGTCATCGTCAGCGTCCACGGTGGACCTGAAGGACAGGAGCAGCCCACCTTCAACCCCAACTATCAATATTTTCTCTCGCGCGGTTACGCCGTGCTCGCGCCGAACGTGCGCGGCTCGACCGGCTACGGCAAGACCTACACGCACCTGGATGATGTGGCGAAGCGCGAAGACTCTGTCAAGGATTTGGCGGCGGCGGTCGAATGGTTGAAGGCAGAGGGCGGGGCCGACGAGCGGCGCATCGCCATCATGGGCGGCTCCTACGGCGGCTACATGACGCTCGCCGCGATTACGCTCTACCCGGACCTCTGGGCGGCGGCCATCGAGATGTTCGGCATCGCCAACTTCGAGACCAACCTCAAGAACACCTCCGGCTATCGCCGCAAGCAGCGCGAAAGAGAGTACGGCACGCTCGATAAAGATCTGGCCTTCCTCAAATCCATCTCGCCCATTTACAGGGTGGACCGCATACGCGCCCCGCTCCTGGTCTTCCAGGGCAAGAACGACCCGCGCGTGCCCTACACGGAAGCAGAGCAGATAGTCAAGGCTTTGCGTGAGCGCAACGCGCCCGTCGAATACACGCTCTTCGACGACGAAGGCCACGGCTTCGTCAAACTCGCCAACCGCCTCGTCGTCGGTCGCAAGACCGCAGACTTTCTGGACCAATATATGAAATGAGTCAGGAGTCTGAGAGTCTGGGGTCAGGAGTCAAAACAAGAACTCGCTCTTTGCTTTTGACTCCTGACTCTCAGACTTTAGATTCCTAACTATAGACTCCTGACTTCTTATGCTTGCCGTCATCAATTGCTCGCAGCTTGTCACGGTGGCAGGCCAGGTGGTTGGCCCACATGTTGGCCCGGCAATGCGGGAGCTTGCCATCATAGAGGATGGCGCGATGCTTGTGCGCGACGGGAGAATCGCGGGCGTCGGCGCGCGCAGCGAGATTGAGCCGCTCATAGGAAGCGATGCCGAAGTGGTGGATGCGCGCGGGCACGTCGTGATGCCTGGCTTTGTGGACGCGCACACGCATCCGGTCTTCGGAGGGAATCGCGCGGGCGAGTATGAGCAGCGCGCATCGGGCGTCACTTACCAGGAGATAGCGGCGCGTGGCGGCGGGATTCAGGCGACCGTCAACAAGACGCGCGCGGCGGGGCTGGACGGATTAATCGAAGCGGGCGCGCGCTATGCGGAGTGGTTCCTGCGCGGGGGAACGACCACCGTGGAGGCCAAGTCCGGCTATGGCCTGTCCGTCGAGGATGAACTCAAAATCCTGCGCGCCATTCGTCAATTGGACCAGGAAACTGCGCTCCGTTATATCCCGACATTTCTCGGCGCGCATAGTGTGCCCACGGAATATCGTTCGCGGCGTGCGGAGTACATCTCGCTCTTGATTGAAGAGATGCTGCCGCGTGTGGCCTCCGAGCATCTCGCGGAATACTGCGACGTGTTCTGCGAAGAACGCGTCTTTACCACTGACGAATCCTGGCGCATTCTCTCCGCCGCGCGCGCTTACGGGTTGGACCTGCGCATCCACGCGGACCAGTTATCGCCGTCAGGCGGCGCGCTGCTGGCCGCCAGATTGAAGGCCGCCACGGCAGACCACCTTGAGCACACAGACCGCAACGGCATCAACGCGCTCAAGTCTGCGGGCGTGCAACCAGTGCTGCTGCCCGCTTCCGTTTACGCGCTCGGTTCAACTCGTTATCCTGCGGCGCGAGAGATGATTGATGCGGGCCTCGCCGTCGTGCTGGCGACCGATTTCAACCCCGGCTCTTCTCCGACCACTTCGATGGGAATGGTCCTCAACCTGGCTTCGACGCAGATGCGTTTGACGCCCGCCGAAGCCATCACCGCCGCGACCATCAACGCCGCGCACAGCCTGGGCCGGGGCGACCAACTCGGTTCGCTTGAGGCTGGCAAGCGCGCGGACTTCGTCATCTATGACTGCGCGGACTACCGCGAGGTGAGCTATTTCTTCGGCCTAGAACACGCGTGGGAGGTTTACGTTGACGGTCGCCTGGCCTTCAAACGCTGACGAGAGAATGAGATGGGCCGGGCACAAGATAGAGTATGAAAAAACGCTTGACGCCCAATGCGTTGTCATTTATTATTTAATATAACACTGGAAAGGAGGTGATTAAAAAAAGTATGAGTTCTTATCACAGTGAGGTGGCTGCGGCCTAAACCTCTGGATTGATAATCAGAAATTGTTGAGATTCCAAGTCCAGTCGTTTTCCTGCTTGAAAGAGCAGACGCTACAGGCCAATCCCAACAGTTCACCGCAAAAGCCGTCCATTGCTTCAGAGCGTGGACGGCTTTTCCCTTTCCACTCATGAAAGCATAAAAGCGAAGGATGAGAGACGAGCTATTCATCTATACATCTTGAATAGCTCGTCTCTCATCCTTCCGACTTCCAAATTCATACTTGCCTTTCAGCTTCCGTACTGGCTTTCCGCGATTTTGGCGAGGGCGATGGTGAGGGCCGCCGCGCCGAG
>JAXDFO010000410.1:0-9455 GCA_034665545.1 Blastocatellia bacterium | reverse complement strand
CGCATCAGGTTCGACCAACGGCAACGATGCGGCGACCTCCCACGCGATGGCAAACAGCAGCAGCAACAATTCATCACAGGCAAGTCCGCAACTCCTCTCGGCAGTCAACTCCCAACCGCTCGCTTTACAGCCGACGTTCCAGCCGCGCGCCGATCATCAATATCACGTCAACGACCTGCTCCAATATCACGACCGCAACTTTATACAGAACGCCTATCGCGTGATTCTCAAACGCGGCCCCGACGCGACCGGCTTCAAGGATTTCATAGATGCCCTTCGCGCTGGCCGTCTCAACAAGATAGACGTGCTCGCGCGCCTGCGTTATTCATCCGAGGGCCGCTCAAAAAAGGTCCAGATTAACGGGCTGCTCGTGCCCGCCGTCATCAGGCAGAGTTACCGCGTCCCTGTCCTCGGCTATCTGTTCCAACTCCTCGTCGCGCTCGCGCGCCTGCCAAAGTCTGCGCGCAGCCAGCAACAATTTGAAGCGCACGTCCTGGCCCAACAGGAACAGATAGCTGATTACGCCAACGCCACGAAGACCGCTCTCGCCAATCAAGCGCGCGAAGTCTCCGCCGCGCTCGCGCGCCTCAACGCCGCCGGGCAGTCAGCGTTGGCCCAGGCGCAACGTCAACAACAGCAACTCGAACTCCTCATGAACGAACAGCGAGCAATTCGTGATGAGACGCGCGCCAGCCTGGACCAATTTCGAGAAGAGATGCTTTCACGCGTGGACCAGTTGGGCCAACATCTGGCCGAGACCGCGACGGCGTGGCAGCAGCACCTGCGCTCTGCGGAGACGCACTTCGTCGCGGAGTTGGCGACCGTCCAGCGACACACGGAACTCCTAGATGCTCGCCTCGCGTCCGAAGGCGCGGCGCGCAACGAACAGATTTCAATGCTCACACGCAGCCTCGAATCCGAAACCGACGAATTGAGGAACGAACTTGAGCGAGCCTCTCATCAACTGCAAACTGGCACGGACGAGGCACTCGAAAAACAACAGCAGTTGCGCGCCGAACTCATCTTGCACGGCCAGCGCGTGACTCGTCTTCTTGAGGATGTGACCGCGCGGCTGCCCGCTTCGATAGAACACATCACCGCGCACATGGACCACCCGCGAGATATTCTGGACCAGCCGCAACTGCGGGCTTTGGCTGATGAAGAGCGACACGCGCTGGATGCTTTCTACGTTTCATTCGAGGACCAGTTTCGCGGTAGCCGCCCTGAGATTAAAGAGCGTTTGAAGATTTATCTTCCGCTCCTTGAGCAGGCGGGAATCGGCACAGGCGAGATGCCCATCCTGGACATAGGCTCAGGGCGCGGCGAGTGGCTGGAACTTTTGCGCGAGCGAAAAATGGAGGCGCGCGGCGTGGACCTCAACCGCGTGCTCGTCGCGCAGTGCCGCGAGCGTAATCTGGAAGTCGTAGAGGATGACGTGATGCATTACTTACGCTCGCTGCCGGATGAGAGCCTCGGCGCGTTGACGGGCTTTCACCTCGTCGAGCATCTTCCGATAGAGACGCTCATCAAGATGCTTGATGAGACGGTGCGCGTCGTTAAGCGTGGCGGCGCGGTCATCTTCGAGACACCGAATCCGCAGAACGTCCTGGTCGGAAGTTGCAATTTCTATTTCGACCCGACGCATCGCAATCCCTTGCCCGGACCCATCATGCGATTCCTCGTCGAGTCCAGAGGCTTCGCGCGCGTCGAGGTCATCAACCTTAACCCCTCCGACGCCGAGAGGGTCGCGGGCGACACGGACTTAATCAAGCGTTTCAACCAGTATTTTTATGGCCCGATGGACTATGCGGTCGTCGGCTGGAAGGTGTAAAGCAGAAGCCAGGAGCCAGGAGCCAGTAGGAAAAGCGATAGCATGCTCTTCATGCTCAATGCTGTTCTCTTCATTCTGGCTCCTGGCTCCTGACTCCTGCATTTTGAGAGTATGCGTATCTTGATTGCCACGACACATGTGCCGTTTATTAGCGGGGGCGCGGAGGCACATGCGGCGAATTTGCGCGACGCCCTGCGCGAGGCCGGGCACGAGGCGGAGATTATCGCCGTTCCTTTCAAGTGGTATCCGCCGGAAAAAATATTGGACCACATGCTGGCCTGTCGTTTGTTGGATTTGACGGAGGTCGCGGGAACGCCCGTTGACCTTCTCATCGGTCTCAAGTTTCCCGCTTACCTGATTCCGCATCCAAACAAGGTGCTCTGGATTCTTCATCAGTTCCGCACGGCCTACGAGTTATGGGACCACCCGCTCGGAGACCTTATCTATGCGCCGGACGGCCAAGAGGTGCGCGACGCCATACACCGCGCGGATCGCAATTTGATTCCGCAGGCGCGCGCCGTCTACGCCAACTCCGGCAACGTCGCGCGACGCTTGAAAGAGTATTGCGAGATAGACTCATCGCCGCTCTATCATCCTCCGCCGCACGCGGAAAAATTTTACGCGGGTGAAGCGGGTGACTATCTCTTTTTCCCAAGCCGCCTGTGCCTGCCCAAGCGACAGTCGCTCGTGCTCGAAGCGTTGGCCCACACGAAGCAGCCCGTGCGCGTGCGCTTCGCGGGCACGCCCGACCGACCGCGCTATGCCGAAGAACTCAAAGCGCAGGCGCGCAAGTTGAAACTCGGCGCGCGCGTCGAATGGCTCGGCCAGGTGACGGAGGAAGAGAAGCGAGAGCATTACGCGCACGCGCTCGGCGTCGTCTACCCGCCCGTTGATGAAGATTATGGTTACGTCACTCTTGAGGCCATGCTCGCTTCCGGGCCCGTCATCACCTGCACGGATTCCGGCGGCCCGCTTGAGTTCGTCCGCGCGGGCGAGACCGGGTTAATCGCTGAACCGACGCCGCAGGCTCTCGCGCGTGCGATGGACCAATTATGGGAGAATCGCGCGCAGGCTAAAAGTTGGGGAGAAGCGGGCCGCGCGCTTTATGAGGGGATGAATATTTCCTGGTCCAACGTCATCCGCAGATTACTCGCATGAAGCTGAACTGGTTTTCACCTTTGCCGCCTGCCAGCACGGACATCGCGCATTACACTACGAGAGTCCTGCCAGCCCTCGCGGCACGCGCGTCTGTCACGCTCTGGACGGACCAGGACCACTGGGATGAGGGCTTGGAAAGATATGCGGAAGTGCGCCGCTACAAACCGGAGCGCGCGCCCTGGGCCGAACTCAATCGCGCGGAGATGTCCGTCTATCACATCGGCAATAACCCGCTCTTCCACGGCTCCATCTGGCAACTGAGCCGCGCGGCTCCGGGCATCGTCGTCTTGCATGACATGCGCCTTCATCATTTCTTCGACGGCCTCTATCGCGTCAAGTGGCGAGACCTGGATGCCTATCTCGCCGTCATGGAAAAATATTACGGCGAGCAGGGAAGGCTCGATGCGCTTGATTGTTTCAAGCAGGACGCGCGCAATATTGACGAGATGGCTGTGCGTTATCCTCTAACTCAACTGGCGACCGAGAACGCGCTCGGCGTGCTGACTCACACGCGCGAAACGTTCGACCTGCTCAAGCGTGAACGCCAACGCCCGACCGCTTACGTCCCCCTGCCCTACGGCGCGGGGCCGCGCCCTCTGCATTCACAAACTTCTGCGGCCATCAACGACCGCGCTATTAATGGACCACCTTATCGTCTGGTCGTCTTCGGCTATCTGGGGCGCAACCGCCGTCTCGACTCGCTGCTCAAAGCCCTCTCCGAGTTTCCGCGAAAGGAGGATTTTCGCCTGGATGTTTACGGGCAGGTGCTTGACGATAACAAACACTTGAGCGTGAACATTCGCGCTCTCGGTCTCAAGCGACTCGTGACAGTGCACGGCTTTGTGCCGGAAGCGGAATTGGACCAGTCGCTCGCGCGCGCGCATCTCGCCGTCAACCTTCGTTACCCGACGATGGGAGAGGCTTCGGGCAGCCAGCTTCGCATCTGGTCGCATGCGCTGCCGAGCCTCGTCACAGAAATCGGCTGGTACGCGACGCTGCCAACCGGGACCGTGGCCCTCGTTCGTCCGGCGCATGAGGTTGAAGACATCAAGGCACATCTCAACGCTTTCCTGGACGCGCCCGCCGACTTCGCCATGATGGGCCAAAGAGGCCGCGACCTGCTCGAACAAGAGCACGCGCCGGAAATTTATGCGCAAGCCATACTTGACTTCGCACGCGTCGCCGGACGCCAGCGCACGCACGCCAACGCCTACAAGTTGGCCCAACGCGCCGGAGCCTTGATGGGCGACTGGCTATCTCAAACGTCGCAGGATGAGACCCTCAAGAGAGTCGCCACGGAAATTCACGCGATAACGAAGGGATGAAAGAACAGGAGTCAGAAGCCAGAATAAAAAGCACTCAATCGCTTTTCTCCTGACTTCTGACTTCTGGCTCCTGGCTCCTGATTTTCCCATGCTCATAGGTCTGGACGGCATTCCGCTTAACGAACCCCGGACGGGGGTCGGGCATTACACGCTTGAATTGGCGCGTGCGCTCGCCCTCTGCTCGCCGTCTGATGAATTCGAGATAGCCTCGCCTCTGCCCTTCTTGCCTTTGCTGGACCAGGAATCGGAAAAGCCTCTGCCGCCGAATTTGAGCATGGCGCAGGTGAAGGTGAACGCGCTGAGCCGTCATTGGTGGACCATAGGCTTGCCGCGCTACGTCAAGCGCAGGTCGTTCGCGCTCTTTCATGGGACCAACTACGACGTGCCCTTGTGGAAGAGATGCCCGACCGTGCTGACGATTCATGACCTCTCGTTGCTGCTGCATCCTGCGACGCACGAGCCTGGGCGCGTCCGTCGAGCGAGGCGCAGGCTGCCACTCATGGCGCGCGCCGCGACGATGATTATCACCCCGACGATGAGCGTGCGCGGGGAAGTCTGCGCGCACTTGAAGGTTGCGCCGGAAAAGGTCCGCGCCGTCGCGGAAGCGCCGCGAGATAATTTCCGGCCCATTAATGCGTCGCTCTCGGAGCGGACCAGAAAACGTCTCGGCGTGGAGGATGAATTCCTGCTCTTCGTCGGAACTATCGAGCCGCGCAAAAACCTGCGCGTGCTCATCGAGGCTTTCCGCGAAGTCACGCGCGCGACCGATGCGCGCTCGCAACTCGTCATCGCCGGAAAAAAAGGATGGTTGACGGAAGACCTCTTCGCCGAGTTGAAGGCATCGGGCGTCGCGGAGCGCGTGCTCTTCACAGGCTACTTGCCGGATGAAGATTTGTGCGCGCTCTATTCATCATGCCGCGCCTTCGTCTATCCCTCGCTCTACGAAGGGTTCGGATTGCCGCCGTTGGAGGCGATGGCCTGCGGCGCGCCCGTCATCGCCAGCCGCATCCCCAGTCTCATAGAAGTGACCGGCACAGCCGCGCTCCTCTTCGCGCCGGAAGACCCGACAGAGTTGGCCCAACACATCAACAGCCTGCTCGCAGACGAAGCCCGGCGACGACATCTCTCATCGCTCGGACGAAAAAGAGCATCCGAATTCAACTGGGAACAGACCGCGCGCAAGACCCTGGAAGTTTATGAGGAAGCACGGGACAGACAGAAAAGCTAATGGGCAGTTGTCAGATAAAGACAAATGCTTTATCTGACAACTGCCCACTGATAACTGTCCACTAGCTTTTAGTGGATGTTGGCGCAGTCGCGGTTGGTGTGTGTAACGGTGGTCCCGAATCGCTCCTGGTATTCACGCGAGGTGATGAAGGAGCAGACCATGCCACGGAAGTTGCCGGGTTCTTTGTTGGTCACAACGTCTAGCCAGAAGGCATAGCCGCCAGCGTCCGGGTCGCGTCTCAGATAACCGTAGTACTGCATGAGCACGAAGGACGGGTAGTAGACAGATTGTTTGAAGGCAGCGTTCTCGATTGCTTCGCGGAGCACCAGGCTGCGGCTCTGCGCCATGCTGCCGCCAGTGCCGTAGAGAGTTATGAGCGCGCTGCGTTGTCCGGCGATGTCTACGCCGGTTGCTGTCTTGAGTGTGGCGGTCAGCGCATCCACGAAGGAGGCGGCGGTCGTCGCGCTCTGGTAAGACTGTATGAACTCCGGCCTCTGGACGAAGGCATCCGCGAAGGCGACCTTGCTCTGGTCCAGGTTTGCGCCGCCGACGACCTGCCGCCTGTCCGGCATAAACTCGGAGTAGACGGGCACGCGGTTCAACCCGCCCTTGTAGAGACGATAGACAAAGCTGCCTGTCTGCTGGAACTCCTGTTCGACGACGAAGGCGGCGGAGACTCCGACGCGGCGCAGGTTGAGGCAGGCGGCGTCCGTGCTCGCGCACTTGTTCAGTTCGTTGGTCCAATAGCTGAGGCCGCTCGCGTCCGGGAAGCGGTTGAGAAAGTCAACGTACTGCTGGCTGACGAAGAAATCCGAATCGTCAATCGTGATGGGCTGGTTAGTGCCCGGTCGGAGGCGCAGAGGTTTGACTTTGGTGTTACCGTAGAAGAGGTCGGAAGGCAGGGTCGGGTCTTCCGTGACGATTCTGAGCGTCGGCGCGCTCTGCGTTTGCCCCAACACACTGACGGCGGCGAGCGCGACCGTAAGCACGGCAATCATAAACTTTAGCATCACAATACTCCTCAAATTCTATCGCTGGCTAAGCTCTCATTTGTCATCTGGAATTAACGTAGAGGGAGAGGTGCTCACGTCACCATCAAGGGGCGGGGCTGCGCCCAATCAGACGCAAATCAGTGTAGCCTGCGGCCCCGCTTTTTGTCAACGAAATAGAGAGAAAATGATGCTTGATGAGAGAGAGACTTTTACTCGTTACTTGATAGCTCGTCTCGCATCATTTCCTTCGCTTTCTGCTTGCTCCTCTTCGGCGGATGCGTGCTAATATAGCGGACGACAGGCAGGGCCACTCCCCGCGTCCGCTTCAGTCCATTTCGCACCCGGCTCATTTTTAATTCAGAGGGTTTATGCGACGCTCGGTCATCTCTATACTTCTGTTCGCCCTCGCGCTCGGCTGGGTTGTGCCCGCGCGTTCGTACACGCTTCAGTACGCGGACAGTTCGGCGGCCTTGCAACTTCACTGGCAGACCATGCCGATACGCATCGCGCTCTCCACCTCTTTGAATTCGTCGCCGGGCAATATCAGGGGCGGCGATATAGAGGTCGCGGCGCGGCGCGCGCTGGCGCACTGGCAGGAGGTCGCCAACGTACAGTTTGATATTAGCTCAAGCAGCGCGCAATTCATCAGCCCTTCGGGCGGCGGCGACGGCGTCAGTCTCATCACGGTCGCGCCCAATCAGGAACCGGGCCTCTTCGACGGAAATCGCACGGGGCGCACGCGCGTCTTCTACGACCCTGCGAACGGCTTGATTACGGAAGCCGACATCGCCGTCAACCCCAACCTTCAATACTCCACAGACGGCACGAGCAGTACTTACGATCTCGAATCGGTCTTCACGCATGAAGTCGGGCATCTACTCGGACTCGAACATTCAGGCGTCATCGGCGCGACGATGCAGCCCAGGCAGGGCCAGAATGGATTGTACGGCCTGCCCGCGCTTACCCCTCGCACGCTCTCGGACGACGACCGCGCCGGAGTGCGCGCCATTTACGGGCTGCCCGCAGGGCAACACACGGGCGTCGGCGTCATCGCCGGAAAGTTGACCAACGGGAGCAACGGTGGACCATTATTCGGCGCGCACGTCTGGGCCGAAAACGTTTCGACCGGCAGAGTGACGGCGGGCAACGTCACTTTGCCGGACGGCTCTTTTCGCATAGACAGTTTGCCGCCCGCCAATTATAGAGTCGTCGCGGAATATTTGGACGGCCCCGTTCTCGCCGCCGAAGTGGCTTCGACGGGCGGCGCATACGGCGGCATCGGCGCGCAGCCCGCTTTCCACACGACGGAACTCGCTACCAATCTCAGCGTCGCCATCAACACGACCACGCCGCTCAACGCGATTGTCCCGGTTAATTCGCCGCCCGCGCTCAACCCGCGACTGCTCGGCACGAACAGCCAGATTTCAACCATCGCCGTCCCCCTATCTCCTGGCAATACTTATACTATCTACGTCGGCGGCGACGGGTTGGACCAGGTCATCAGTAACGGCGTCAGCATCACCTCGCCCTACTTCAACATAGACCATTCGAGCTTCGCGCAAAGACAGTCAGACTTTGGCTCAAGCTTTCCCATCTTCAGTTTCAACGTCTCTGTGAGCGGCAGCGCGACCGTCGGCGACTACAGCTTGCGAATGGTTTCAAACACGGGCGAGGTCGCATACGTCTCTGGCGGGCTGACCGTTGATAACGGCACGGCGAGCACCAACCCTATAGACGACCCGCAGGTTTTCGTGCGCCAGCAGTATCTTGATTTCCTGAGCCGCGAGCCGGAACCGGAGGGCCTCTCTTTCTGGACGGGCGAGATTACGCGTTGCGGCAACGACGCGGCCTGTATCCATCGCCGCCGCGTAGAAGTCTCGGCAGCATTCTTCATAGAGAACGAATTCCAGCAGACGGGCAGCTTTATCTATCGTCTGTACAAGGGCGCATTAGGACGCCAGCCAGCCTTCGCAGAGTTCTCGACGGACAGGCCGCAGGTCGTCGGCGGGGCCAGCCTTGAACAGAGCAAGGCAACCTTCGCGGACAACTTCGTCCAACGCTCCGAGTTCACGCTGAAATATCAGAACAACACCAGCGCGGCCAGTTTCGTTGACGCGCTCATCGCCAACATCAACGCCTCTTCAGGTGTTGACATTTCGAGCCAGCGCGCCTCGCTCATCAACACCTACAACACAGGCAGCAGCACGAACAATAGTCGCAGCCTGACGGTGCGCGCCGCCATCGAGAACGCCGCTTTCAAACAGGCTGAATACAACCCTTCGTTCGTCTTGATGCAGTACTTCGGCTACCTGCATAGAGACCCCGAACGCGGCGGCTATCTCTTCTGGCTCAACGTCCTCAACACGCAGCAACCGGGGAACTTCAAAGGCATGGTCTGCGCCTTCATCACCTCGGCTGAATATCAACTGCGCTTCGGCCCCGTCATCACGCGCAGCGACCGCGACTGCTCACAGTACGGGCCGTGAAGAGCGAGTATGAAGTCGGAAAGCTGAAGGATGAAGGATGAGAGTGTGCTGGAAGAGCAGCAGGCGTTAAAGGTAACAGCGCGTAGGGTCGTCAAACTCTTGAGGCGGGCTTATCCTGACGCGCATTGCACGTTGGACCACTCGAACCCGCTCGAATTGCTCATCGCCACCATCCTGTCTGCACAGTGTACGGACGAGCGCGTTAATCAGGTCACGGTCAATCTTTTCGGGAAGTACAGGGGCGCGCAAGACTACCTGCGCGTCGCGCAAAGCGAGTTGGAAACTGACATCCGCTCGACCGGCTTCTATCGCAACAAGGCCAGAGCGATTCAGGGCGCGTGCCTGATTATCAGCGAGCAACACGGCGGGCGCGTGCCTGATAACATGGAAGAACTGCTCGCGCTGCCGGGCGTCGCGCGCAAGACCGCCAACGTC
>JAXDFO010000409.1:0-5265 GCA_034665545.1 Blastocatellia bacterium | reverse complement strand
GAGAAGAGATTGACCTTCTCACTCTGCTCGACCCTATGTCGCCATCAACAGCCGCCAGTTCCGACGCGCATAACCTGACCGTCACATCCGACCCTCTCTCAGCAGCCGCAGAGATTGCTGCCCTCATCGGTTGGGACGCCGAAGACCTGTTCGACAACCTGGCCCAGGTTGGGCCAACCATGCGACTCGGCGTCCTCTATGAACAGGCCCAAACGACATCGCTCCTGCCGCCCGGAGTGACCTTAGAGAAGTTTAGCGAGTGGCTGCTGATGTACCATACCAAGCTTCGTTGCGCGCTCAACTATCGCCCGCAAACTTATCCCCTCAAACTCAATATTTTTCAAGCGAGCGATGAGCCTTTTCCGCAAGACGGCTCTGCTCCGCCGGAAGATATTGACACGCCTTTCGAGATATGGCGTCGGCTCTCCTTGCAGCCGGTCAATATAGTTCTCGTCCCCGGCTCGCACCACACGATGGTCCAGGAGCCGCACGTAGAGGTGTTGGCCGCGCACATTAAATCACTTTTAGAAACAGCCGCATTGCAACTATGATGTAGACACTCACTGAAACCGTTGACGCTCGAATAACTTTAGTATAAAAAGCATCCTGCTTGCTTACCTGCTCGCCGGAGGAAAAAGTTGAATGTCTATCAATAACTCCCTTCAAATCTTATTTTCGAGGCGAAGCCTTAGCTAATATGGAATTCCAACTCGATCATGCTAAAGAGATTCTCAGGCGTACTCCTGCTACGCTGAATTCGCTGCTACACAACCTCCCTCAAGAGTGGGCCCATTCAAACGAAGGCCCTGAGAGTTGGAGCCCTTTTGATGTTATGGGCCATCTTATCCACGGGGAGGAGGCCGATTGGATTCCTCGCGCCAGGATTATTCTGGAGTATGGCGAGAAGCGCGCTTTTGAACCATTCGACCGCTTCGCCATGTTCGAGAAGTCTAGGGGCAAATCTATGGATGAGCTATTGGCTATGTTCGAGCGGCTAAGAGGTGAGAGTTTGAAAGAGTTGGATGCGATGAACATAACGCCGGAGATATTGGGGAAGCAGGGGCTGCATCCTGACCTCGGGGTAGTGACCCTCAGTCAACTGCTCTCAACGTGGGTAGTGCATGACCTCGCCCACGTCGGACAGATCGTCAGAGTGATGGCGAAGCAGTATGGTGAAGCCGTAGGACCATGGCAGGCTTATCTGCCTGTCTTGAGTAGATAGCCTTGCCCAACAATTTAAATGCCTATAAGATATTGGCATGCCGCATCCGTACGGGCACAAAATGTTGTTGGCCCATCTGAATTGTCCGGCAAAGCCAGTACCATGACATCAGTGAGAAAGGAACATACATGAAAAGATTTAGCGTCGCCCTGTTGGGCCTATTGCTTCTTATTGGGCCCACCGCTTGGGCCAAGACGATCCGCGTCAGATTCCCTGCGGGGCGCACCACTGTGGTCCTGAAGGGTAAGACCACGGGTGGGCCCAGCGAAAGCGGTGGCATGGACCCGATAAGTTACCAGCTACGCGCCCGCAAAGGCCAGACGATGACCTTACATCTCACCTCGGCTAAGAAGAACGCGGTGTTCCTCGTTTACCTGCCGGGCATGGATTTATTGGAGATTCCCCAGAATGCCACGGACTGGAGCGGGCCGCTGCCGAAGTCCGGCGACTACGAAATCGTCGTGTTCCCGCAGGACGAGGCGACCGACACCACCTTCACGCTTGAGATTAACATTCGTTAATTATCTCTAACGGTTACAACGCGCATAACAACGGCATGCACTCGCCGCCCCTTCAGCGTGCCTCTCACCGGCTGCGCGGGCAATAGCCTGCACTATGATTGCTGGCTGCAACAGGGCCTATAATAAAATAGTTAAAAAAAGTTCAGGAACCTGTCGAACTCGTCGCGCCTCGTTCGTCGTGTAAGTAGAGCAAAGGTTTCGGTCGGTCAGACCGGCCTGAGGTTCGACTCAAAAAAATGAAAATAGAAGGAGAGAGATTAAAATGCGATTCATGATTATCGTCAAAGCCAATGAAGACTCAGAGGCGGGCGTTCTTCCAGATGAGAAGATTCTTTCAGCGATGGGCAAGTTTAACGAGGAGTTGGTGAAAGCCGGTGTGATGCTCGCGGGCGAGGGGCTGCACGCGAGCTCGAAAGGCGCGCGCGTGAAGTTCGAAGGCTCGAAGCGGACAGTGATTGATGGTCCTTTCTCCGAGACGAAGGAACTGGTCGCGGGCTTCTGGCTGTGGCAAGTCAAGTCTAAGGAAGAGGCGATTGAATGGCTCAAGCGGGCTCCATTCGGCGGCGGGACCGAGGTCGAGATTCGACAGGTCTTCGAGCCGGAGGACTTCGGCGCGAACCTCACTCCGGAAGTCAGGGCGCAAGAGGAACGCCTGCGCGCGCAGATAGCCGAGAAACAGTAGTTGTTGGCCCGCCCCTGCTTCACTCGCTGACGCCGGGGCTTTAGTCAATTGTCGTGACGACTTCAAATACACATCGCGTGATTGACGCGGTCTGGAGGATCGAGTCTGCGAGGCTCATCGCTGGCCTCGCGCGGATTGTGCGCGATGTCGGACTTGCAGAGGAACTCGCGCAGGACGCGCTCGTCACCGCGCTTGAGCGGTGGCCGGAGTCAGG
The DNA here is from genome assembly GCA_034665545.1 of Blastocatellia bacterium. Lineage (GTDB taxonomy): Bacteria > Acidobacteriota > Blastocatellia > Pyrinomonadales > Pyrinomonadaceae > DASYML01. The sequence goes on along the minus strand of JAXDFO010000409.1, from coordinate 2,626 downwards.
TGTGCCGGACAATCCGGGCGCGTGGCTCATGGCCGCCGCGAAGCATCGTGCGATTGACCACTTGCGCCGAAACAAGTTGCTTGAGCGCAAGCATGAAGAACTCGCACGCGAGCTTGAGGCGTTGGAGAAGACCGTGCCGGACTTCGACGCGGCCCTCGATGATGACATAGGCGACGACCTCTTGCGCCTGGTCTTCACGGCCTGTCATCCTGTGCTCTCCACAGAGGCGCGCGTCGCGCTCACGCTGCGCCTGCTCGGAGGTCTGACGACAGAGGAACTTGCGCGCGCGTTCCTCGTCCCTGAGCCGACCGTCGCCCAGCGCATCGTCAGGGCCAAGCGCACCCTCGCAGAGGCGCGAGTCCCTTTCGAGGTTCCTCGCGGGGCAGAGCTTACCGCCCGCCTGTCGTCTGTGCTTGAGGTCATCTATCTCATCTTCAACGAGGGCTACTCGGCGACTGCTGGCAACGACTGGATGCGGCCCGCGCTCTGCGAAGATGCGTTGCGGCTCGGACGTATCCTGGCAGAGCTTGTGCCGAACGAGCCGGAAGTCCACGGCCTCGTCGCGCTGATGGAGATTCAGGCATCGCGGCTGCGCGCGCGAACAGGCAGGTCTGGAGAGCCTATCCTTTTACTGGACCAGGACCGGGCGCGCTGGGATCAACTCCTTATCCGTCGCGGTCTCGCCGCGCTGGAGCGTGCCGAAAAGCTGGGCGGCGTGCTGGGGCCTTACGCTCTCCAGGCCGCGCTCGCCGCCTGTCACGCGCGCGCGCGTACCCCTGCGGAGACTGACTGGGCGCGCATCGCTGCGCTCTACGACGCGCTCGCGCAACTCGCGCCGTCGCCGGTCGTAGAGTTGAACCGCGCGGTCGCGCTCGCGATGGCATTCGGTCCGGCAACGGGCCTCGAACTCGTTGATAAGCTGACTGAAGAGCCATTGCTCAAAGCTTACCACCTCTTGCCGAGCGTGCGCGGCGACCTCCTCGCCAAGCTCGGTCGCTTCGACGAAGCACGCGCGGAGTTTGAGCGCGCAGCATCACTCACGCGCAACGCACGCGAGCGTGAATTGCTCCTTCAGCGCGCCTCCGCGTGCGAACCTGCGCAACCGCAGCAAGGATGACAAAAGCTGTGCGTCGAAGACGCGCGTGACAACAAGTCCTGTTGTTGGGCGTATCGCGTTGCCATTTCTACGTGTATGATGATTCGACGTGTTCCCGGACGACGCCTAAATTCTTACGTCCGATAATGCCAGCCGTTACAACTTGGCACAAGTAATAGAAGGACGGTAGTAGTTGACCGCTAAATGTTGTTGGCCCAACCGACTCGTTAAATCTATCTTCGTTATCGGACTCGTAGATAGTTGGTCCTTTATGAAGAGCGCGGAGAAAGGATGAATATGGAATCGGATGCTCGAAGTTCGTCGGAAACAATGTCAACGCCGGTGCAAATGCTGGTGGCTTACAGTCAGAACCGCGCCAGTATGAATGATGTTATGCGTTCGCTGATAAGCCATCGCAATTGGCTCGCGCCGTTGACGCAGTTCGCGCAAGGCGGCGCACAAAACATCGCTGTTGACGGCATGCTGGTGCTCAGCGCGGAAGCGCAAATCACGCCGGGCGAGTTGTGGGTTTTCACAGACAGCGAGGCCGCTCTCCGCGCACAAGCGGCGGGCGCGATGCTTGGCATGTATGGAAGCGGCATGCCGGGAACGGAACTTTTCCGCAACATCGCTCCGAACATAAAAACCGTGCGCGTCAATCCCGGTTCGCCGGTCCAGCACACCTGGATATTTCAAGACGGCGGCGGTATTGAGGCGGCGAAGATTTGGGCTGACGCAATCGCGCTCGAAGAGAGTTTCGAGCAGTGGCGGCAAGAGGGCAGGCCCGACAAAACAGCTTTCAGTAATTATCGCGCCTTCTTGACGCTCGATCATTCATCGGGTCCAATTATCACGCTGCCCAATCAATTTGGAATGTCGCAGCCAGCCGTCGCCTTCACCACGCCGGACTGCGCCGATAAGTTTTTGTCCAAACTTAGCGAACAACAACGCGCGGAGATGCGGCAAGTCACCGTTGACGGAAACACGTTGCTGGCGAAATCGTCGTTCCTGGGCATTGACGGATTGATAATTAATGTTTTCGGTCCGGGCGCGACTTATGCTCTTCCCTTTAACAGCATCAATTCTAATTCTTAAAGCAGAACAAGCGGCTGTGTCTGTAGAAGATTGGATTTGACGGAGGTCGCAATCGCCGGAACGAATCATAACGATTCAACGCCCGGTGTCTCCGTCTTCGATGATGGAGTGCGACGCGAGGCAGTCTCGCCGAGCTATCCGCCGAGCTACGTCATAGAGTTTGGCGACTCCCCGACGACGCCCTCGCCGGGGTCTTCAAATTCTTCAATCCGTATAACGTGATCATCGCGCCGGACCCCGCGACGGGCCGCATGTACGTTTTATCCGGCGGCAGCATATCTATCGCATCTACAAAGCGGCGTTTGGTGTCAGGCCGACTTTCGCGCAGTTCATGGCAGATAGAGGCAACGTCGTGGCTGGTCCAGAGTTGGACCAGAGCAAGACGGCCTTCGCACGCGCCTTCGGGCAACGGGATGGATTCCTTCAACTCTACCC
>JAXDFO010000408.1:0-5809 GCA_034665545.1 Blastocatellia bacterium | reverse complement strand
CCAGGAAGAGTCCGTCGAAGTTGACGAAGACACGCCGCTCATCGAAGTCCTGCGCAACGCGACCGTCTACGCCAACCTCGCCATACACCATCGCAGCCAGGAGGATTCCAGATGCGCGGGCATGGGCGCGACCTTCACCGGCGCGGCGATTAAGGACGGCGTGCTGGACCTCGTGCAAGTCGGCGACAGCCGCGCCTATGTGATACGCGGCAAACAGATAAGGCTGGCGACGAAGGACCAATCGCTCGTTCAACAACTCGTGGACGTGGGCCAGATTAGCGAGGAAGAGGCCGAGACCCACATGTTTCGCAACGTCATCCTACAGGCTCTCGGCGCGCAGAGCGATGTCACGCCCGTTACCTGCCGCCTGCATCTCAAACGCGGCGACCTGCTGCTCTTGTGCAGCGACGGTCTCTCCGGTAAACTCCGCGCCGAAGACATTCAACGCATCATGGCCGAAGCCAAAGGCGACCTCGCCGCAGCCTGCGAGGCTCTCGTGGACGAGGCCAACAATCGCGGCGGCGAGGATAACATTACGGTCGTGCTCGCGCGCTTTACGGGCGACGATTTGCCAGAACCCGCGACCGACCGCATCGCCATCGAACTCCCTCCATTGGAGGAAGACTCCACGCTCGGCGATTACGCCGAAGGCAACGAGGACGATACAGAATCGCACTAGCTTGTCCGAACAGAGCCGCGCATCATGTGCGCGCGCCTGGCGTCCCGCAAATATCTCGCACATGCACGTCTTGATGCTTACGTGCAATTTTGAATTCACCAAGAGTTAAGCTTAAAAAACCATGACCCACACCTTGCGCGCTCGCGCAGGTGTGGAAGACGATTGGAGGAATCGCTTGATAATGTCACGAAGATTACTCTTTAGAAAATTTCTGCTCCTCGCCCTGTGCGGCGTGGCGGCGGCGTCCCTCTTGATTCCCGCGACGACAGTGCCGAGCGCGGCTGACGAGTTTACGGGCCGTGAGATTCTGACCGTCGCGCGCATCGCGCACGGCGGAGCCGAATACACTGGCTTGCAGCATGTGACGGTCAAGGCCAACGGCTTCGTCAACGCGGCGGCCTTCGCGGGCATCGGCGGCAACCCCCTGGCCGGTGCGGTCGAAGTCAAACTCAACATCACGGACTATCAAGACAAGTCCATGCGCCGCAGGCTCGATGTCGCGCCGGGCGGAGGCGTCCTCGCCGGTGGGCCAACTTATCTGGTTTACACGGGCACGGAGGGCGGAGGGATGTTCGCAGGCAACCAGTTTCGCGTGAGCGAGGTGGCGGCCTCGCGCCATTGGGCCATGATGGGCTTCGACACGCTCAACCGCGCTATCGAAGGCGAACTCATCACCGCGCGCCAGAAGGATGAGGGCAACGACTACGTGGTTGAAGTCAAGTTCAACCCGCAGGACACCGTTCGTTATTGGATTAACCGCCAGAGCTTTTTGATAGACAAGATAACCACGCGCTATAACAGCAAGGTGCTCATCGAAGAGGACCGCACAGATTACCGCAAGGTGAGTTGCATGATGCTTCCCTTCCACGTCGTCACCAGACTGCAAGGGCAACGCCTCGCCGACCTCGCCATTGACAGCTACGATGCCAACACGGATGTCCCCGCCGCACGCTTCACCATGACCGCCACTCCGTAGAGAGGCAAGCAGGAATTAGTAAGGATGAAAGGAGAGCTATTCAACGGTTGAATAGCTCTCCTTTCATCCTTCATCCTTCATAATTCCGATTTGGTTTTCGGCTCGCCAGTCGGGTTTGAGGCCGACGCGGCGGACGTAGATGGAGGCTCCCTGGACTCTCAGGACTTCGACGCGGTCTCCGGCTTCGAGCGGCTCTTCGTCTTCTGCGGGGTAGGCGGTCCAGGTCGAGCCGTAGACCTTGACCGCGCCCTCGTGCAAGGCTCCCTTGCTCGAAGAGACGACCGTGCCGACCTTGCCCGGCAGCGCGTCCATGCCCATCTTGAGACGGTCGTCCGGCTTCCCGCGCGTGAAGTAGTTGACGAAGATGGTGCGCGAGGCGGCGGTGAGCGCGATGGAAGTGACGGCGAAGATGAGGAATTGAAGCGGCAGGCTGTCGAGGCCGAGCATGCTGGCGAGGGCTGCGGCGAGCGCGCCGATGCCGAACCAGAGCAGGACGAAGCCCGGCGTGAAGACTTCCGCGATAATCAGGACGACTCCGAAGATGGTCCAGACAATCCAGGCGTAATCGCTCATCTCATCTTGCTCTCAGCTTTCGCGGCCCGGGCTTCTCTCTACTCTTTAGCCCTTGAGCATATTCTTCAGGACGAACCAGACGTTGGCGGGGCGTTCCGCCAGCCGCCGCATGAAATACGGATACCAGTGCTTGCCGTAAGGCACGTAGACGCGCATGCCGAAGCCGTCGCGCGCAAGCTGTAATTGAAGGTCGCGCCGCACGCCGTAGAGCATCTGAAACTCGAAAGCTTCCTTCGCTATCCCTTCGCGCGCGGCGAAGTCCACGGTCGCGTTTATCATCTTCGGGTCGTGCGTGGCGATGCCGTGATAGACGCCGCTCGTCAGGAGCATCTTCATCACGCGCACGTAATTATCGTCAACGTCCTTCTTGTCCGGGAAAGCGACATCCGGCCCTTCGTTATATGCGCCCTTGCAGATACGTATCCGCGCGGGGATTTTAAGCAGGTCCGTGACATCGTCAACGGTGCGGCGCAGGTACGACTGCATGACGATGCCAACATCGTTGAGGCCGAACTCGGCGCGCAGTCGTTTGAAAATATCAATCGTGATTTGCGTGACCTTAGAGCCTTCCATGTCCACGCGCACGAAGTTGCCGCGACGGGCCGCGTCTTCGACGACGGCGCGGGCGTTCCTGTAAGTGAGTTCCGGGTCTATGTCGAGGCCGAACTGCGTGAGTTTGATGGAGACGTTCGAGCGGATGCCGGTCTCGTCTATGCGCGCGAGGATGTCTAGATATTCGCGCACCTCGGCTTCGGTCTCTTCGCGGCTCCCGACCGATTCGTTGAGATGGTCGAAGGAGGCGGCTGGACCATGCGAGTTGATTTCGCGGATGGCGGCGATGGCCTCTTCTATATTCTCACCGGCCACGAAGCGCGTGGTCATCTTCTTGAAGGGGCGAAAGCGCGTCGCAAAATCCTTCAGCCCTTCCTGACGAGAGAGGTACAGCAGTGCGTTTCTAGTCACCATTATGTCAACAATCTACCTGTTAAGCCCTTCTCGGTTATTGGGCCAATGAGAAAGTGAAACGATTTCCCCGTAGCTGTGGTATGCTTGCGCCTTGCAGTTCAACACCTCGCTTTATCCACACGACCGATTATTGAAGTCAACGAATTTTTCAAGCATCCGTCAAAGGAAGCAAGAGCCGACATGCGCTGGAAGCTGCTACTGATTGCCTCTCTGCTCGCCACTCTACTCGGCGCGGGGTTGCCCTTGCTCATCATCTTCGCCCTCAATGGTCCGGGCAAGAGTCCGGGCTTCGGCGGCATCTACCTGCTCTCGACGCTGCTCTTTCCCATCGCGGCCATCACCTACGCCAGCATCTTCGTCTATCGCCACACGGCGCGCAGGCGTTCGCTGCAAGCCATCTTGGCCGTGCTCATCTCCATCTTCCTGACGCTCACGGTGCTGCTCGCCAGTTCGATGCTCTATGGAAAGTCCGGGCCGCGATTCCTCCTGCCCGCTCCGTCTCAACGCAACGTCGGATGATTTCAAGAGCAGCATAAGTGATACGCATCGCGGCGCGCAAGCTGACGCTTATCACGCGCTCGTGCCGAGGCCAATCTCTTTCTGCAAAGGGCGCAGCGCGTCAATCACGAAGCGAATGTGCTGGTCCAATTCGACTCCCAACTCTTCCACGCCCTGCCGTATGTCGTCACGATTGACCGTGCGCGCGAAGGCTTTGTCTTTCAGTTTCTTCTTGACCGAAGAGACTTCCAAATCATCCAGGCTGCGCGACGGGCGGACCAGCGCGCACGCCACCAGAAAGCCGCACAACTCATCCGTCGCAAAGAGAGCCTTCGCCATCGAAGTGTCTCTCGGCACGCCCGTGTAGGTCGCGTGGCCCATGATGGCGCGTATCACGCGGTCTGGATAACCGCGACCGCACATGATGTTCGCGCCCTTGAACGGATGCTCGTCAGCCGTCGGGAACATCTCGTAGTCGAAGTCATGCAACAACCCTACGATGCCCCACTCTTCAACGTCCGCCTCCGGCCCGCCATACACGGGCGCACACGCACGCATCGCCGCCTCCACCGCCAGCGCGTGCTTCCGCAGGCTCTCGCCCTTCGTATACTCACACAACAACTCCCATGCATCATGTCGGTTCATAGCTTTAAGTGCAGGAGTCAGGAGCCAGGAGCCAGTAGAAAAGCATTCAACTTTCTTTGCACTCAATCTGCTTTTACTTCTGGCTTCTGGCTCCTGGCTCCTGGCTCCTGCTTTCATCCTTTCAAGATTCCGCGCGAGATAACGATTCTCTGGATTTCGCTGGTCCCTTCGTAGATGGTAGTGACGCGGGCATCGCGGTACATGCGTTCGACCGGGTAGTCGCGCGAGTAGCCGTTGCCGCCATGTATCTGTACGGCGTCGGCGCAGACCTTGTTGGCCGTTTCGGAGGCGAAGAGTTTCGCCATCGCGGCGTAATAACCCGCACGCTTGTTTCCGGCATCCTTCAAGGCGGCGGCGCGCAACGTGAGCAGTCGCGCGGCGTCCGTCTCCGTCGCCATGTTGGCGAGTTTGAACTGGATGGCTTGAAACTCCGAGATGGGTTGACCGAACGCCTGTCGCTCCTTCGAGTACTTGATGGATTCATCGAGCGCGCCCTGCGCGATGCCGGTCGAGAGCGCGCCGATGCCAATGCGCCCGTTGTCCAGGCTATTGAAGGCGACGCGCAGGCCGTTGCCCTCGCCGCCGAGCACGTTCTTAGCGGGCACACGCACCTCCGCGAAATTCATCTCGGCGGTCTGCGAAGCGCGTTGGCCCATCTTGTGTTCGATGCTTGAGACGGTCAGCCCCTCCGCATCTCCGTCAACGAGAAAAGCCGTCACGCTATTCTTGTCGGAAGAGCGTTCGCCCGTCACGGCCATGACCAGATAGACGTTGGCTTCGCCCCCGCTCGTGACCCAGGACTTGGTCCCGTTGATGAGGTAGGAATCGCCGTCGCGCACGGCGCGCGTGCGCAGGGCTGTCGCGTCGGAACCGGCCTGCGGCTCTGACAGACAGAAGGCTCCGAGTTTCTCTCCCTTCGCCAGTGGGATGAGATAGTCGCGTTTCTGCTCATCTGTCCCGAAACTCAAAATGGGATAGCAGCAGACAGAGTTGGTGACGCCGACGATAACGCAGACGGAAGCATCCGCCCGCGCAATCTCTTCGAGCGCGAGCGCATACGCCACCGTATCAAAGCCCGCGCCGCCCCACTCTTCAGGGATAATCATTCCCATCAGGCCCAGGTCGGCCAGCCCCTTCAACTGCTCGCGCGGAAACCTGGCCTGCTCGTCGCCCTCTCTGGCGCGCGGAGCGATCTCGCCCGCGACAAACTCGCGCACGGATGATTGGACCATCCGCTGCTCTTCGGAAAGCTCAAAGTCCACTGTGTAAATCTCCTTTTCGGTAAGACGAAACTAGCACGAGATAGAGACCGAAACAAGTATTGATAATATCTGTGATAAACTGAGTTTATTCAAGCAACGTGCGGGGCGAGTTTCTCATCTCAACGCACCGTCTTGATAAACCCCCTCTTGATGTGAACGAACAATGGCGCGCCGCCAATCTCAAACAAACAGCAAGGTAGAATGATGACA
>JAXDFO010000407.1:0-6111 GCA_034665545.1 Blastocatellia bacterium | reverse complement strand
GCGCGCTCGCGGTCATAGCCTTTTTCGCTTACTACGGTCTCCAAACATTTAACAGATAAAGTATGCAGCATTACTTGCTCACGATTCTGATTCTGCTTCCGGTCATCGGCGCGATGGCGACCGCCGGGCACGCCCTCTCGCCCTACAGGCGTGAGACGCACTATCGTTGGATCGCCCTCATCGTCTCGATAGTGACCTTCGCGCTCTCTCTGTTTCTACTTGGCGACGGCGCGGGGACGAGCGCGGCGGGTTTTCGTTTCGAGCAGGACGTGCTCTGGATAGGAGCCATCAACGCGCACTATCACTTGGGAGTTGACGGCATCAGTTTATGGCTGGTCCTATTAACGACGCTGTTGATGCCGATAGCAATTCTCTCAAGCTGGCGTTCGGTGGAAAAGCGGCAGGTCTCTTATTATGTCTTCCTGCAACTGCTGCTCTCGGCGATGATAGGTGTCTTCGTCTCGCTGGACCTGCTGGTTTTCTATCTCTTCTTTGAAGCCTCGCTCGTGCCTATGTTCTTCCTGATAGGCATCTGGGGAGGGCAGAAGCGAATTTACGCGGCGACCAAGTTTTTCATCTACACGGCGGTCGGCAGCCTCTTGATGCTGGCGGGCATCATCGCGCTCTACTTCATGGCGAAGAATTCGTTTGATTACGTCGTAATTCTGAACGCGCTGCGAACGGGAGCGGTCGTCATCCCGCCGCGCACGGAGTTCGTACTCTTCCTGGCATTTGCGTTAGCCTTCTGCATCAAAGTCCCGCTCTTCCCTTTTCACACCTGGCTGCCGGACGCGCACACGGAGGCTCCGACGGCTGGCTCCGTCATCCTGGCGGGCGTGCTGCTCAAGATGGGCACATACGGGTTGCTGCGTTTCAACCTCGCGCTCTTTCCGGGGGCGGCGCGAGTGTTCGCTCCTTACATCGTCGCTCTGGCGGTGATAGGCATTATCTACGGCGCGCTGGTGGCGATGGTCCAACCTGATGTCAAGCGACTGGTAGCCTATTCTTCGGTCAGCCACATGGGGTTCGTCGTGCTCGGTCTCTTCTCCTTCACGGAGTTGGGGATGCAGGGCGCGCTTTATCAAATGCTCAATCACGGCGTCTCGACGGGCGCGCTCTTTCTCTTCGTCGGGATGATTTACGAGCGACGCCATACGCGACAGATTGCGGACTTCGGCGGGCTTTCGACTTCGATGCCGTGGTTCTCCGCGCTCTTCGTCTTCGCCTCGCTCTCGTCCATCGGGCTGCCGTTTCTGAACGGCTTCGTCGGCGAATTTTTAATCATGATCGGGATGTGGACTTCGACGAGCGTGGGCAAGCCCTGGGTGACGACGATGCTGGCGGGAACGGGCGTTATCTGGGCGGCGGTCTATATGCTGTGGATGTTGCAGCGCGTCGTCTTCGGTCGGTTGAGGAAGAAAGAGAACGCGCGGCTGCAAGATTTGAACGCGCGCGAGATAGGGCTGCTCATTCCATTACTGGTCCTGATGCTTTTGATGGGCGTCTACCCGCGCCCGTTCCTTGACCGCTCACGCGATAGCGTCAACATCGTGCGCGAAATCGTCACGCACCAGAGCGGCGGCTCTTACGCGGAAGTGTTGGACGGGAAATAGCGAATGATGAAGAGAGCGTTCGCATCATTATTGCTCTGCGCTGTTGCCTTGTGCGGTCCTTCTATGAAGGTGCGTGCCTCGCGCGTTGCGGATGAGGGCGATGCGGTCAGCTTGAATCTGAAGGGGCTCGACGGGCAGACGTATAACCTTGAAGCGATGCGCGGAAATGTTTTGCTGGTCTCGTTCGGCGCGACGTGGTGCCAGCCTTGCGTGGCCGAACTTCGCGCGCTCGAAGAATTGAAGAAGGAGTACAGGACGAAGCCCGTTAAAATTCTCTGGGTCAATATAGAGGGGACGGACGAAATATCCGACAAGAACTTGCGCGAGTATGTTAAGCAACAGAAGTTGACGTTTCCGGTCCTGCGCGATACAGGGAAACTCACTTACGCGCAGTTTTCCACGCGCGTGCGGATTCCGCTCGTCGTCTTCTTCGATAAAAACGGCAACGTCGCGCGCCCCGTTCAATTCGGGATGGCGACGCCTGAGTTGTACAAAAGCCACGTGCGCGAAAGACTCGATAAACTTCTGGCGGCGCAGGGCGGCGGCAACGCCTCACGCGCCCAATAACGATTTGTGGAATGATGAATTTTTCTTTAGCCTTGCAAACTCTCTCAGCCGACGTTAATTTCGCCATCATTCTGCCGGAATTAATCGTCGCGGTGGTCGGCGTGCTCGTCATGCTCATTGATGCCTTCGCGCCTCCGGGCCAGCGATGGTTGACGGGCGGCGTCTCCCTCGCCGGAATCGCGCTCGCTGCCGCCGCGTCCGTCTGGATGTGGGTTTCCTGGACCAACGCGGGCGCGCCTCTCACCAGCAAGGGCACGTTCAACGGCATGATAGTGCTGGACGAACTGCGCCTGAGCTTTACTCTCATCATCCTCTTCGTCTCCGCGCTCACGATTCTGATTTCGATGGTCTGGATGGAGCGCGAGAAGTTGCCCGCCGGAGAGTTTCATTCGTTGCTGCTGTTTGCCACGAGCGGCATGATGTTGATGGCTTCGGGCGGCGACCTCGTGATTATCTTTCTGGGCCTGGAGATTCTCTCAATCGCCACATACGTGATGGCCGGATTCCGCCGCACGGATTTACGCTCGAACGAATCCAGCCTCAAGTATTTCATCCTCGGTTCCTTCTCCTCGGCCTTTCTACTCTACGGCATCGCCCTGACTTACGGCGCGACGGCGACCGTCAACGGCCAGCCCGGCACAACCAACATCACAGAGATAGCTTCGCGCCTCGACGGCTCTCTCTATCCTTCTCTGCTCATCGCTGGCGCGGCCATGATGCTCGTCGGCTTCGGCTTCAAAATCGCCACGGCTCCCTTTCACGTCTGGACGCCGGACGTGTACGAGGGCGCGCCGACGCCGGTCACGGCCTTCATGGCTGCCGGGCCGAAGGCCGCCGGGTTCGCTTCATTCCTGCGCGTCTTTATTTTCGGGTTTCCCTTCGTGGTCCTGACCGAGACGACTTCCAAATCGGCTGCGGTGCATACGGCCTGGCTCTACACTTTAATCGTGCTCGCCATCCTCACGATGAGCCTGGGAAACATCGTCGCCATCGTGCAGAACAACGTCAAGCGGATGCTGGCTTATTCATCAATCGCGCACGCGGGCTATGCGCTCGTAGGCTTTATCGCGGCGGGCGCGAGCAGCGATTTGGACCAGCGAAACAACGCGCTGGCGGCGGTCGCCTTCTACCTTCTGACTTACGCCGTGATGAACCTGGGAGCCTTCGCCGTCGTGACGCTCATCGCGCGCGGCAATGACCGTCGCACGGAGGTCGAAGACTATAACGGGATAGGCTTTCGCGCTCCGGCCCTCGCCTTCACGCTCTCGCTTTTTCTACTGAGCCTCTTTGGCATGCCTCTGACCGCCGGTTTCATGGGCAAAATCTTCGTCTTCAGCGCGGCCATCAACGCGGGCTTTGCCACGCAGAACTCCATCTATTATGCTTTGGTGGTGGTCGGCGTGCTGAACACGGCCATCTCCGCTTACTACTATTTGCGTCTCATCATCGTGATGTTCTTCCGCGAGCGCACGACGGAATGGAACGCGCCGCGCGTGCCCGCCAGCATTACGGTCGCGCTCATCATCACCGTGCTCGGAGTTTTTTATCTGGGCCTCTTCCCCGGTCGCGTGTTCAATGCGTTTCAGACGAAGCCCGTGACGGTGACGGCATCTTCGCGTTGAGCGAATTAGCGATGAGCGGTCAGTGAAAAACCATTTGCGAGCCTCTGGCATCTAATCTTTGGCCTCTGTGTTTATGAATATGTTGAGTGTGACGAGAGCGGGCGCGAATTTCGTGGCGTCGAAGGCGGCGACTGAGAGTTCTCAGCCGTCCGCCGCTTCGGCTGTCCGCTATGTCTCGGAGATAAAGGAAACGCTGGGCGAAATGTGGATGCCGCGTCTGTATCGTGAGCGCATACTGATTTTAAGGACGCGCTCTCACGAGTTGGAGGTCTCGCCCAGAGGGTCCGAGGCAGAGGTCCAGCATACTTTGCTCGGCGTCGAGTTGAAGATAGGAAGACGCAGGATGTTGTGCCCGGACCTGGCGACGGCCCGCTATCTGGCGGTCTTCGCCCGCGCCGGTTGCCCCGCCGTGGCGGTCCCTTATGACATCACCAGGATTTCCAGGCTCGCTGATGAGCTTGAATCCTCATGGCATCGCATGTTACTTCTTGTAGAGCACCTGGCCGCCGAACGGAGTGCGAATTTCCGCTCACGCATACGCGGCCTTCTTCTCGCAGAGGTGCGCGGGGAGATAGCGGAGGCGGGGGCAGGCACGGCTGTTCCGAAGTTTAATCAGAACACGAAGCAGCGGCGCGGTTGAGAGTCAATCGAGAGCGACGCACAAATTTATCGCATGACACAAGAGATTGAAGACGCAATGATACAAGTAGACAATACCATCGGCGGGCCGGAGCCGCTTCCCTTTCCCTTCAACCAGCGCACGTTCTGCCGCTACCAGCCCATCGAGAAACGCATCGAAGAGGCGCGCGTCCTCGTGATTGATAATCTGCTGCGCAACGAGAGCGACCTTTCCGAAGTGGCCTTTAAAGAGTGGGGCGAGAGCGTCACGAGAAATCTGCAACGCGAGAGGACCATCGCCGCGCTCGCCCTCGATAATATTCTAAACAACATAGAACGCCTCGTCCGCAATCCTGAAACCAGGGTCGTCCATCTTTCCGAAATCACGCACGCGGCGGCGGAGTTTCGCCCGGACGCCATCGTCTTGAGCGGCACACTGACCGACTTCGATTATTATCATCCGAACATCATCGAAAATTTTGGCCGGTTCATACGAGAGACGAAGATTCCCGTGCTCGCCATCTGCGGCGGGCATCAACTCGTCGCGCTCTGTTTCGGCGCGAACGTCTTGACGCTCGACAATCGAGAGCAGCACGAACTGCGGGACAATAGAAAGACCGAATACCAGTATCGCTTTGTCAGCATCACCACTCCCGAAGACCCTGTGTTCCGTGGCATCAACGACAACGAATCGGGCATCTGGCAGGACTACACGACCGAGGGCCGCTTCCTGCGCGTGTGGCAGAATCACGGACTGCAAGTTGACCGTATCCCGGAGGGCTTCCAGCTTCTCGCCACGGCCATCACCTGCCGCAACCAGATGATGGTCAAGCGCACGGAAGGGCAACTCATCTATACGGTCCAGTTCCATCTTGAAAAATCATTTCAAGACCTCAATAACAACTACACGATGCGTATCAACCCGAACCTCTCCAGAGAAGAAAAGCGGCGATTGCTGCGCGACGAGGCCAGTAGCCGCACGCTCTGGTCACACCAGCAGGAATCGCGCGACGGGCGCATCATCTTCGAGAATTTCTTACTCGAAGCCCTCAAGCATACTCGCAATTCCGAAGCGTCCAGCGAATTGGAGACATCCGAAGCGCGCGGCTGAGCGCGTGCAGAGGTCTCAAACACAAAAGAGCGCAAAGGAATTCCTTTGCGCTCTTTTGTGTTTGAGCTCTGGCTCGCTCTCCTGGAACTAAGCTATAGGCAGACTAACGGTGGCCGGGTCTATGACGGGCACGTTCTCCATCGTTCTCTGTATGAGGCGGTCAACGACGGCCTTCAAGTCGTTGGTCCGGTGATAAATATCAAGCTGTTCATCAGCCGAAGTCCCGCGTTCGAGAATCGTGTGGATATGCTCAATCTCTTTGCGCGAATCCAGTTCGTCAACCACGTCGTCTATAAATTCCAGCAGTTCAAGAATCAGGTCGCGCACGGGCACTTCCTTTTGTTTCCCGAAATCTATCATCTTGCCTTGCAATCCCCAGCGCACCGCGCGCCACTTATTCTCTTGAATCAGCGCGCGACGGTAGAGACGAAAGCCCAGGTTCTTATCAATGAGCTTGTTGAGTTTGGCAACGATGGCTTGAAAGAGCGCGGCGATGGCGATGGTATCATCAACGCTCGTCGGAATATCGCAGATGCGAAATTCGAGCGTCGGGAAGAACGGATGCGGGCGCACGTCCCAC
>JAXDFO010000406.1:0-9204 GCA_034665545.1 Blastocatellia bacterium | reverse complement strand
CGCCACGTGCGCGCGGAGGCTGGGGAGGAAGCAGCGGTTCAATCTCCTCCCATAGCGCGTCAGGAACTCGTCGGGGTGTTTTCATGCCAACACTTTACCAGACCCTTTAGGTTTGCAGACACGCTTTTAGGAAGGAAGGCTTGGGAAGTTCGCTTCACAGTATGTCACGCAAAGTGACAATTGGCCCATCTCTCATTCTTCAAGGGCCGTCGGCTTTCCTGAATTTTGCGGGCGAAAACGAATTGGCATCATTCTTGCTCAAGGGGGCCAGAGAGTGCGCGCCTTTTGGATGCAGGCATCTCATGGCCGCCTTCATTGAACCGCCTGAAGTCATGTTGAGCGGGCGAAACTCTTTTCAATCTGGAAATGTGAACAGGTGAATAAACAAATGACTCCTGTAAAGAAGCTCGATGCAAGACGCTCTTCTTGCGGCGGTTGGGGACTGATAGAGGCGATCATCGCCATCGCCCTGATGTTGATTATCTCCGTCATAGCGATACCGCAGATAGTCTCTTCGCGCAGGTTGTTTCGCATGGCAGGGATTCCGCGAGAGGTCGTCTCCCTCATGCGCCTGGCCCGTCAAAGAGCGATGGCTGAACGACAGGCTTTTACCTTTCAATATGATGACACGACGAAACAGATACTCGTCATTGACCACAACGCGGCGGGCGCGGCCGTCTTAAATGATTTGAACTACCCGGACACGGCTGGCAGCTTCCGCGTCGTCGTGACGCAACTGACGGGAGGCGGCGTGACGGCGACGGATATTATTTACGGTATCCCGCCCCCGCCCAATCCACCCACGCCGGGAGTTCCGGCGGCGGCGGCCACCTTAGACGACAACACGACCTTTACGCCACTGGTCAACAATAAACTCAACGTGACGTTTCAGCCTGACGGCTCTGTGATTAACGGGCTCGGAAATCCTGTCAATCGCACCTTCTTCATCTACAACCTTCGCGCGCCGGTTGACACCGCGAAGGCCATCTCCGTGCTCGGAACCGGCGGAAGAATCAAAGCCTGGAGGTATGACAACAATGCGAAAAAATTTATCGAATAGCTCGCATCGCTCGCGCCCTCGCGCGCGACAGTCACGTCCGGGGTCCGAGGCCGGAATCACGATGATCGAGATGTGCATCGCCATCTGGATTCTCTCCATCGGTTTGCTGGGCCTGGCCGGGGCCATCGGCTTCGCCATGACGGTCAGCAACAAGGGGCGCAACGTCACCAATAGCAAAATGCTCGTCGTCTCCGTGCTGGAAGAGATGGAGACCTTGAGGAATACGGACGAGCTCACTTACGGTCAAATCGCCAACCAGGGACAGGTGAATAACGCGGGCGCGACGAAAACCTTCGGCGGTTTCCCCTCAACCTTTCAACCCGTTTCCATCAACCCCGGTCCTGACGGCATCTATGCCACGGACGACGACCTGATAGACCCCGGCAACGATGGGCAATACAACACCGGAGACGAGAAAGTAAATCCGGCGTGGGCGCGTCCCGGTTTTTCGCGCCAGGTGCTCATCACCTTTCTGGGCAACAATCCCAACCTCAAGCGGATTCAAGTCACGCTCCGTTATACGGGGAACAATGGACAGAATCAGGACTTAGTGGGCGTCAGCTACTTGAACAATGATGCGAGCAATAATTTTCTTCCCTGACAGGCCAGCGCTTCGTTTCATGACGCGCCCTTTCAAACAATCGGAGGCTGCAAGAGATATGTGTCCATGTGAAGATAAAGCTCGCCAGGCCGGATTCTCCATCATCGAAGTCCTGATAGCCACGGCCTGCATGATGGTCGTTCTGGCTTCGGTCCTGGGTCTGCTTGGACGAAGCATCACCAGCAGCAACGCGACCTATGAATTGACGGAATCGCAGGAGAGTCTGCGCACGGCGCAGGAATATATCGCGCGTGATTTAACGACGGTCGGTGACGGCCTCAAATGCATCGGCGGAATTCAGGTTCCGCCCGCCTTCGTCGTCAACTACCTGACTCTCGCGCCGGGCATTGACACGACCAACTTTCCCATCGTCGCCTCCGACGATAACATGCCGACAGGTCTCGCCGTTCCGCAGGCGGCTCCGGCTGCCACCTTCCTCGGCGGCACTGACCGCATGACGCTCCTCGGCATAGACCCGGACTTCTCCTCCATCCCTCTGCCCGCAGGCGCTATCTCAGCCAACGGCTCGGTCATCAACGTCAGCGCGGCGACCCTGGCGAGGGTTAATCCGGGAGAGATTTACTGCATCACTTCTCGCCTGGGCGCGGCCTTCGGCATCATCACGGCGACCGCCGGGGGGGCGAATCCGACCATCACCTTCTCGCCCGGCGGCATAGACATCTACGGCTTGAACGTGGCGAACGGTCCGGTCCGCGCCGTCTCGCGCGACCCGCAGACGGGCAACGCGATTGCGACCACCTTCGCCCGCATCAGGATCATGCAATATTTCGTCAACGTGAATCGCCTATTAATCAGGCGCGTCTTCGGCGTGAGGGGAGGAGCCTTTATTGATAACGTCGTGGCCGAGCATGTCACGGACATGAAGGTTCGTTACGTCTTGAATCTCACGGACGCGAACGGTTTCGCGCGCCAGCCTGTCTCACAATTGACGACCACGCTGGAGCAAAGCTCTGTCCGCGAAGTCGAGGTCAGCCTGACGACGGAGACCGCGCACGGCATCAACGCGGGCGCGCGCTGGCCTCTGACTATGACGACCACCACGAGCGTTCGCAACCTGCAATTTCGTAGAGCATTGCAACCGACGCGCGCAGGCTAAATTTCATTCTCTCGTATGTGGAGGAAATTCTTAATGATAAAGATAGCTTATAAAACTCAGGCGACAGGCAGAGCGCGAAAGGGCCGGGCCGGAACGGGCGAACGCGGGGCCGCGCTTCTCACCGCGCTCATGATTCTGGCCCTCCTCTCCGTCATAGCCATGTCCGTGCTCTCCACCGTGACGACGGAGACGCGCGTTGCTGGCAGCGACTTATGCCGCACGCAGACCTTCTACGCTGCGGCTGCCGACATCGAGAAGATGACGAATGACTTTAGCGCGCTGTTCGCGCGGACCTCTCGCCCGACAACCAGTCAACTCTATGATGTGCAGCAAGGTGTTCCTACCGAACTCACAGGCGAAGGCTTCACCATCACGCCGGACTTGAAGAAGGACCAGGCCACACTGGACATGCTGGGGCTGGGTCCGAATCCGGTCGTGACTGTGCCCACCGGACCATTCGCGGGCCTCATCGCCACCGTCACTCCTTACATCCTGACGGCGACGGCCACGAACAAGTTCTGCGGCGGGCAGGTCAAGCTTCAACGTGAGATGAACAATTATCTTATCCCGCTCTTTCAGTTCGGCATGTTCAGTAATGAAGACATCGAACTGCACCCTGGCCCGGCCTTCAGTTTTAACGGGCGCGTTCACGCCAACGGAAATATTTACGTCAACGGCAACGTGACCTTCCTCAACAAAGTGACGACCGCCAATGAACTGGTCACGGACGTGCTGCGTAACGGAAGCGTCAGGGCGGGCGCGACGGTCTCTATGGTGGTCGGGACGCAAACCGGGACGGTCAACGTGGCCATCACAAAGGGCAGCGTGGTGAACGGGCCCAACTTCACCGGCACGGTCAACGGGCAGCGCGGCTATTTCCCTGACTCACCGAGCGGGACCGCCAACAGCAGTTGGAGCCAGTCTACTGCGCCGCCGAAAACCGGCGTGCCGAATCAATTCGGCGGTCAACTGCAAACACGCACGACGGGCGGCGCTCCCTTGCTTCTGCCCTTGCAGCTTGACGGCAACCCGACGCGCGAGATTATCAAGCGACGCATGCCGAATGACAACCAGACCCTCAGCGAATCGCGCTATCACTCGAAAGCGGAAATCCGCATCCTGATTGACGACGAGGGCGTGAACAATGATGCCGCAGGAAGCAACGCCTCGCAGAACGGCGTAGACCTCAAGCCAGCTTGCATCGCGCCTTGCAACGGCGGTATCAACCTCTCAGCCTTTACCCCCTCACCATTGCCCGCAGGGGCCACCAGTGCAGCCGCGAACGGTGGCGGCAGGGCGCTCTGGCGCATCGCCGACAACGGCCAGTATATAGACACAGTGGGGACGGCGGTCCAACAGCAGACCAAGAACGGAAGCCTCTACGCAGACACCGTTCGCGGTGTTCATGGCTTGCTGGACCCTGCCAAAGCTTCGTCCAACGGCGTGCGGATTCCGGCGGGCGCGGGCCTCAAAGGGCACATCCTGATTCAGATTATTGACGCCAACGGCGTGGCGCGCGATGTCACGCAACAAATCCTCAGCATGGGCGTGACGGAGGGCGAGCCCAACTCCATCATTCAATTGCAGAGACCTTTGTGGGCCGCCTTTATACAGGGCAGCCGCGATGCGAGCGGCCTCAACAACGTCGCCCCCAACGGCGCTCTCTACACCAACTCCTTGACGGACATCATCAACAAGACAGCCATCGGCGCAGACGGGGAGATACAAACCAAACCCGGCCCGACACAGGCTGGCATAGGTTATCTGACGGGCGTGCTGGATGATAACGGAGGCACGCCACAGCGTGCGGACGCGCCGCCGTCGCTTAATATCGGTGACTGGGGAGTAAACACCTGCGGCAGCAGTAGCAATAAATCCTGTTGGAGTGAAAACTCCGACTGGAACGCCATCGTGCCCATTAATGTCTACAACGTGCGCGAAGGCCATCTCAACACCACGATGGTTCAGAACAATGTCTATGAACGCGGCATGACGAACGTCGTCGAAATCAACATGAAGAACCTGGCGCGCTGGGTGGATGGCGTTTATGACGCGAACCTGCTCCAGGGAACTCCCGCCGTGAGCGGCAACATCGGTGCGCCCGATGGCTATATCCTCTACATCTCGGATCGCCGTGGCGACAAAATAAAGAATGAGAAGGATTCATCTGGCGTCTTCCTACAGACCACTAACGGCATGGATGACAACGAAGATGTTTATGGTCCGAACGGCGTGTTGGATTTTGGCGAAGACGTGATAGACAGCGGAGAGGATTCAACCGGGGTGAAGTACAGGACGCTGCAAAGGGATACGAGCGAACTGCCGGACCCTGCGCCGCTGCCCGGCGCGTACGGCGCAGACCGCAACAAGCGCGCGCTGACGGCTGCCGCCTGGTCCAATCTGAATGCCGCTCCTCTCGTCACCCATAGATATTTCCGCAACTCCGTGCGTCTCTTCAACGCCGAAGACTTAACGGGCGGAGGCAACAGGCTCTCGGGAACCAACGGCATCACCGTCTCTTCCGAGAACATGGTCTATATCTGGGGCAACTACAACACGACCGGCATCAACCTCGCGCCGCCCAACGGGCAGGCCGCGCTCAATAATCCCGCCTCTCCCTATCGTTACCTGGGCAATCAGGTTCCGTCCTCGATTGTCTGCGACGCTTTCTTCCCGCTCTCGAAAACATGGTTCGATAGTAGCGCCTCGTTGTATCCGGACACCATCGCAAACCGTCCCGCCGATAACGGCCTGGCGGCAGTCACACAGGAGACCTCCGTTCGTGCCGGTATCATCGCCGGGAATAACCTCTCCGCGATGTCCGGCGCTCCAGACCAGGGCAACGGGGCCGACTCACGCCTGAGCGGCGGGTTGCACAACTTCCCGCGCTTCCTCGAAGACTGGAATACGGCCAGCCGCCGTTGGAACTTCGTCGGCTCTTTAATCCCGCTCTATCACTCGACGCAGGCGATGGGACCATGGTGGTACGTCAATCCCTACTCGCTCTATTACGCTCCTATCCGCGACTGGGCCTTCGATGACACGTTCACGAACCCCAACCAGTTGCCGCCGGGAACACCCTCTTTCCAACACATAGAGCCAACCGGCTTCAGACAGGTTCTGTAATCCGGCGCTTGAACCTGAACACAACAAGGGGCAACCATCCGGTTGCCCCTTACCCCTTTGGCCCCGATTGATGCGCCATGCGAGATTCTTTAGGTTCTGCCCGCATCAATTGAACCTTATCACTCAAATTGAAGTTCAAAACAAAAGGCTGCTCTGACGGCAGCCTCTCTTTGAGATGATGGTGCACCCGGCAAGATTCGAACTTGCGACCCCTTGATTCGTAGTCAAGTACTCTATCCAACTGAGCTACGGGTGCGCTTTGGTGAAAGCGAAAATTAATATACGTTCGGGTCAGGCGAGTGTCAAGCGAGGGGGGCGGAGCTTTTTCCCTTCGCTTTCGATGCGATTATGCGGCGCGAGCCAGCAGTTTTTCAGTGCGAGTAATAGCCCGTCTTGGTCTTCGCTATGAGCGGTTGGCGCGCGACCTCGACGCGTATGGTGTGCCATTTCCCGCTCTGCGCTTCCGTGCTTGAAGGCTTGTAGACGATGGTGTAGAGCGTGCGGAGCGATGCCGCGACTTCCGCGTAAAGCCGCGCCAGTTCGTCCAGTCGTCTTATCTCGTTCAAGTTGCCGCCGGTGCGGTCGGCGAGCGTTTGCAGGCGCGTGCGCGCTGAAGTGTAGATGGCCGTGATGGTCGGGTCGGGCAGTGGCAATCGCTTCGGGTCGCCGGAAGGCAGGGCTAGCGGAAAGATGGTCACGCCCTGTCGGTCCGCAGCGTTGAGCACGGAGTTGAGTTGCGGGCTGGCGTCGGGTTTAATCGAGGCGATGGCCTCTTCGTTGGTCTGCGCGTGCGCGGCAGAGGCGCGGTCAGCGTTGCGCATCTGCGTGTCTATGCCGTCGGTCATGACGACGATGGCCTTGCGCCGCTTGCCCTCTTTGGCGAGTTGTTCGAGCGAATAGTTAAGAGCTTTATAAAACTGCGTCTCGCCACGACCGTCTGCGATGTCTATCGCATAAGCTATCTTGCGCCTGTCGGTCGTAAAGCCCGCCAGCGTCTGGACCTTCTGGTTGAAGGAGATGACGGCGACGCGGTCGTCCGGCGAGAGCGCGTCTATAAAACGCATGGCCGCCTGTTTGAGACTCGGACGAAAGGACATGGTAGAGCCTGACACGTCCAACAGCAGCACCAGGCTGAAGGGAGCGGAAGCAGGCTCGAAGGTCTGTATGGGCTGGCGCACGCCGTCCTCGTAAACGGCGAAATCATCGCGCGCGAGGGTCGTCACGGCGCGGCCTTGTTGGTCCACGACGCCTACGTTAAGTTGGACCAGATTACTTTCGACGCGCAAGACTTCTTCGCCCTGGTCCTGCGCACGCGCGACGCTTGCCAGAGAGGCCAGCAAGCAGAGCGACAGCAACAGCATCGAAGCCGATCTGTTATCCACAAGCTTTTTCAGACGGATGTTGAAAGGTAATCGAAAAAGATTCATCGCTCAAAACCAGCCGGGTGCGAAATGCGGACTCCTTCGAGTATGCACGCGGGCACGGAAAATTTGCAACCGCATGCGCGTCAAACCCTTTAATGGCCCAGGTCGGACGCTGAAAAGGGGGCTCGGAGTTGCTTGAGCGAATGAGAAGAAGGCGGATTTTGTTTGAGCTTATCGAAGCAATGATTTTGAACGCAAAGGTCGCAGAGTAAATTTTTTTGAAAACTTAACCGGTCCTCCCTGCGACCTTTGCGTTCAAAATCGTCTGCTATTTTTCGCCGACGGCCTTTGGCAGGCGCGTGCGAGCGCGGCGCGTGTGCGTCGCTGCGGGGAGCGCGGCTTCCATAGAGGCGACGGGCGCGAGCGGCGCGTGCGCTTCGACGGCGACGGGGCGCGGGCGCGATTTGCCTCTGCGCGCGGCGGCTCGTTCGGCTTCCACTTCGACCGTGCGCTTCGCTTTCTCTATGCGCTTGCGCGGCACGAGTTGGAAACGCAGTTCCATCTCCTGCGCGATGCGATAAATGTTCTTGGCTTTCGCTCCACGCTCCGCACGACGAATAATCTCATCGAGTCCGAGCACTTCCGCTTGATCGTCTTTTCCAATCCAGATGTAGGTTGATTCCGGCATCTCTCTCTTGACCTCCAGGCGTAGGAGCGCGCGCATCTCCGTCGCCGTATTTGTGTTGACCAGGGCACGCGGGCGGGGCTGCGCTTCGGCGCGCGCGGCGTAATAATCCGCGACGAGCGCGTCCACATCCGTGCGATGCTCGTCGTAAAAGAGCGCAAAATCCTGACAGCGCGTGCGGTAAGGGCAAGTCACCGAACACACCAGAGGGTCTTTGAAATGCGCGTAACGATTGCAGTAAAGTTTGAGGCCCATCGGACCGATACTCCCTGAAGGGACATTCCCCAACGCTCTCTCGCACGGGCGCGAAAAAACACAAGCCTCTTTCAAAAGCTTGCTTCGGGAGTAAAGAGGAGTCTAGCACGTTTGTCTTACGCATGCAACTTGTATCGCGGGCGCAACACTATGATTCAACAAAAAAAGTTGGCCCAACTTGTTCGATTCGGGCATATAATTTCGGCGCGTCAAGCTTTTCCAGGCTCGCCTCTCCTGTAGCACTACCCGTCACGCGTGCTCCTCATGACGGCGCGCAAGTTTCTTTCCCAGACTGACGGAGATGCTCACCATGTACAAACCAAATTTCTGCGCCGAGTGTGGCGCGCAAATCCTGCGCGCCGACTGGCATTTCTGGACCAGCAGGCGATTCTGCGAGAATTGCGCCCCGCGATTTCGCAAAGAGCGAATTCTCTTGCCCTTCATCATCTGCGCGGCTCTCTTCGCCACGGGTCTCGCCCTGGGCCGCGCCGCGCGCCAAGCCCCGCCGCCTCTCATAGTCGAACGCGGGGCTCTGCCCTTCGCGCCCGCTCCAAACAGAAACGGCGCGCAAGGTGATGAGACTAAAGCTGGCAAAGAGGCCGCGCCGACTCTGAAAACTGAACCCGCTCACGGGCCGGACGGCGCGGCCACAGAACGCCCGACGGGCCCGGAAGAGGTTGTTTCCATCTGCGGTGCGCGCACGCAGAAGGGCACTCCATGTCAGCGCAGAGTGCGCGGCACTGGTCGTTGCTGGCAACACAAAGGCATGCCCGCGATGCTGCCTCCGTCAAAGTTGATAGTGCAAGGTTAAAGAGAAGAATGAGAGGGTTGCTATCGTCAATTATCAACGATAGCAACCCTCTCATGATGGTCCAGCCAGGCTTTACCGAACACTACTTGCGGTCCTTGAACTGGTCGTAGAGTTCTGTGTGTCGTGTGTTGAGGGGAATCTGGCGACCGCCTATGAAGAGATAGCGAACGCGCGTGCGTGGTTCG
>JAXDFO010000405.1:0-11722 GCA_034665545.1 Blastocatellia bacterium | reverse complement strand
CGCATCCTTATGGACAGGCCCGCCGAAACTTTCGCAACGCTTCCTGTTTACACT
Source organism: Blastocatellia bacterium (assembly GCA_034665545.1). Classification (GTDB taxonomy): domain Bacteria; phylum Acidobacteriota; class Blastocatellia; order Pyrinomonadales; family Pyrinomonadaceae; genus DASYML01. The sequence goes on along the minus strand of JAXDFO010000405.1, from coordinate 11,668 downwards.
ACACTGGTCACGCCTTTGTGGAAAGGAGTTTGACTATCAAGCGTAGGATAAAGTAGTAAAGCAAGTCGGAAGGATGAAGGATGAAAGAAATGCTATTCAACTTTGAATAGCCACGCTCTCATCATCCTTGCTGCTGAGCGAGAGGCATGAGCGAGTTAAGGTCTGAAGAGCGGTTGCGGGCGCATTACGCCATCGAGAAGGAGTTGGCCGAGCGACTGCGCCATGCCAGCAAGCAGGAGAGACGCTCTTTGTACACGTCGCTCTACGATGAATTGTTCCGGCGCGTGCCGGACCACCCGCAACTCGCGCGCAAGCGCGAAGCCAGTCTTCAGGCCGAGACGATACAGGCGCACCGGCTGCTCAAACGTTTCCTGCGCCCCGATTCGGTCTACCTGGAAATTGGACCAGGAGACTGCGCGCTCGCCCGCGAGATAGCTTCGGAGGTCAAGCAGGTCTATGCCGTTGACGTGTCGCGGGAGATTGCGGGCGGTCTCTCGTTGCCCGCGAATTTCAAACTTGCGCTCTCGGACGGCTGCACTATCCCCGTGCCCGACGGTAGCATCAACGTCGCCTTCAGCGATCAACTGATGGAGCACCTGCACCCGGATGACGCGCTTGAGCAACTGCGAAATATACACAAAGCCCTCGCGCCCGGCGGCGTCTACATCTGCATCACTCCGAACCGCCTGAGCGGGCCGCACGACATCTCAAGATATTTCGACGAGCGCGCGACCGGGTTTCATTTGAAGGAATACACGACCACGGAACTGATGAGCATCTTCAGGGCCACAGGCTTTTCGAGAATCAAGATACTGGCGGGGGCCAGGAATTTCTATCTTCCGTTTTCTCCTCTCATCTGCCAGATGATGGAGAGCCTGCTGGTGAGGCTGCCCGCGCGTCTTCGTCAAAGCATCTCGCGCAGCCTTCCTTTGAGAGCTCTCCTGGGCATCAGGATAGTGGCTACGAAATAGTTTTACTGGTCCTTTAATGAACGCATTCAGGACCAATAATTGACGACAAGGGACAGGGATGGCGGAGAGCATTTACCAGAGCGGCGAGTATGTGGAGAAGAACCCGACGTATCACGTCGAAGACTCGCCGTGGAAAGCGCAGCAGATTCTCAAGATGCTGCGGCGGCATCAACTTGAGGCGCGCACCGTCTGCGAGATAGGCTGCGGCGCGGGCGAGGTTCTGCGCCAACTGCAAACGCACTTGCCCTCGACGACGGAGTTTTACGGCTACGAGATTTCCCCGCAAGGCTTCGCTCTCTGCGCTGAGCGCGCGGGCGGGCGTCTACAGTTTTTCCGCGAAGACCTGCTCGCCAGCCGCGCCGGTCCCTTCGACCTGCTGCTCTGCATAGATGTCTTCGAGCACGTCGAAGACTACATGGGATTTTTGCGCAGGCTGCGGCCTAAAGCGCGCTATCACATATTTCACATTCCGCTCGACCTGTCCGCGCAATCCGTCTTGCGCGCGAGTCCCGTCATGCTGGAAAGAGCGTTGGTGGGCCACCTGCATTACTTTATGAAGGAGACCGCGCTGGCGACGCTGAGTGATACCGGATACGAAATCCTTGATTGGTTCTACACTCCGGGCGCGTTGAATAACCCGCGCAGCATCAAGGCGAGGCTCGCCAGTTGGCCCAGAAAAATCTGCTCGCTCATCAATCGAGACTTAACCGTGCGCCTCCTCGGCGGCTACTCCCTACTTGTCCTGACCAAGAGCAAGTCGGAAGGATGAAGGATGAAAGAAGGGCGATTCAATTTGAATAGTCAAACTTTCATCCCTCGTCCTTCCTACTTTCTGCTTGCCCTGTGTGTGTTAGGGATAGTGGTCCTGTTATTCTCAACCGCGTGGGGCATCGGCGTCTCGCCGGATTCGACCGTCTATATAGGGGCGGCGCGTAATCTAATGCGCGGCGCGGGCCTCACAGCCTTGACGGGCAAGAGTATTGAACTTGAACCTCTGACACATTACCCGCCGCTCTATCCGCTCCTGCTCGCGCTCTGTGGCGCGGCGGGGAGCGAGCCTTTGCACGCTGCAAGATGGATTAACGCGTTCGCCTTCGGCGCGAACGTTTTGCTGGCGGGCCTCTCGGTCGGCATGTACACGCGCTGGTCGGTGGGCGCGAGCGTGCTCGCGTCATTGCTCTTGCTGGCGGCCCCGGACATGCTCCAGATTCATTCGATGGCCTGGACCGAGCCGCTCTTTATACTCTTCTCACTCGCGGGGCTGCTCCTGCTCTCGGCATATTTGGAGAGCGGGCGACGCGCGCTCTTGATGGCTGCGGCGGCAACGGTCGCGCTCGGTTTTTTGACGAGATACGTCGGCGTCGTGTTGCTGGCGACGGGCGCGTGCGGCGTGCTGTTGCTCGGCGGGAAGAGTTACGGGCGAAGAGTTCTGGACGCGTTGCTGTTCGCGTGTGTGGCGGGCCTGCCGATGGCTTTGTGGATGATGCGGAACAGGCGCGCGGGCGGCGGCGCGACCGATAGAGAGTTTGTCTTTCATCCTGTTGGTTTTCATCAACTCGTTTCCGCGCTCAACACCGTCTCGACGTGGCTCCTGCTCGGCAAGGTCGGGACGGGCTTGAGGGCGATTGTTTTTTTATTTGAGATAGCATGCCTGGCCGCGTTGGGCATCCTGTTGTGGCGTAGAAAACAGGCGCGCGACGCGGACGAGATGAAGATGAAAGGAAAGCTAAAGAGGCTTCCCGCGTTGCTGGCGATATGCATCATCTTCTACGCGGGCTTTTTTATCATCACGGCGTCCTTCATAGACTTTGACACGGTCTTTGATGAACGCGCGCTCGCGCCCGTCCACGCGCTCGGACTGGTCCTTTTAATCTGCATAGCATGGAGGCTCTTTCGCGCGCGCGAGGCGGGCCATCTGCTTTACCTTTCATCCATCATTCTGTGCCTCGCCTTCGCGGGTTCCTACATCGTGCGCGGGGCGAATTGGGTGAGACAAAAGCGCGGCGACGGGCAGGGTTACACGAGCCGCGCGTGGCGAGAGTCCGCGACCATCGAGCATCTCAAGAGCCTGCCGCCGGAGACCCTTATCTTCACCAACGGTTATGACGCGGTCTATTTTCTGACGGGCAGGCGGGCCGTGTTTCTCCCGGAAAAGACGATTCACGGGACGGGGCGCGCGAACGCTCTCTATGCGAGCGAGTTGGCCCACATGCGGGAACAGCTTCTGGACCAGAATGGAGCGTTGGTCTACTTCGACGGATTTCCCGAACGCGCCTATCTGCCTTCGGAGGATGAACTGCGAAGAGGTTTAAGCCTGCGCCTGGTGAGCAGGGAAACTGACGGCGCAGTCTATGAAGCTGTTAGATGAAGAGCAAGCAACGCATCCAGTATGCGGTCGGCTGTGTGGCCGTCCCAGAGCGGGAGCATCGCGGTTTTTGGTCCTTTATTGCGCGGGGCGTCGAGGGCGGCATGGGCCGCGCGCAGAATTCTTCCAACATCAGTGCCGACGAGCGTGTTCGTGCCTCGCTCGATTGTGATGGGCCGCTCCGTATTCTCGCGCAGGGTCAGACAGGGAATGCCGAGCGCGGTCGTCTCCTCCTGTATCCCGCCGGAATCCGTGAGGACGAGGCGCGCGCCGCTATAGAGACGAAGGAAATCCAGATAGCCGAGCGGCTCTATTAGACGCAAGGCGCGCGCGGCCCTCTGCGCGAGTCCGAATTCGGATAAACGCGCGCGCGTGCGCGGGTGTAAGGGGAAGATGACGGGAAGGCGCGTGCAGAGTTGTTCGAGAGCATCAAGGATGCGGGCGAAGGTCGCGGGGTCGTCAACATTCGTGGGACGATGAAGAGTCAGCACGGCGTAATCGGCCTGGGCCAAGTTGAGGTCTTCACGCACGCTCGATTGGGCGGCGTGTTGAAGTTGAGAGAAGAGCGAATCAATCATCACGTTGCCGACAAGGCGTATGCGCGAGTCGGGGATTCCTTCGGCGCGCAGGTTTTCGTCGGCGTCAATCGAGGGCGTTAATAAGAGGTCCGCTATCTGGTCCGTGAGGAGCCGGTTAATCTCTTCGGGCATTGTGCGGTCGCGGCTGCGCAGGCCCGCTTCGACGTGAGCCACGCGCACGCCCATCTTGACAGAGACGAGCGCGCACGCGAGCGTTGAATTAACGTCACCGACGACGAGCACCCAATCGGGCCGCTCACGTAAGAGGACCGGCTCGAAACTCTGCATCACGGCGGCGGTCTGCTGCGCGTGCGTTCCACTGCCTACGCCCAGATAAAAATCGGGTTCGGGTAATTCCAGGTCCAGAAAAAAAGCGTCGGACATGCGCGCATCGTAATGCTGCCCCGTATGGACTACGAGCGGGGCGAATTCGCTCGCGCGCCGCCTCATCGCTGCCACGATGGGCGCGACCTTCATAAAGTTCGGACGCGCGCCGACGACGTTGATGACTTTGAGCATGTTTGCTGTTTAAGGTCTCAGGTGAAACCTTAAACACGAAATCTAGAGCCTGATGATGCGGGCGCAACTCGCGCTGCGCAGGTCTGTGGTCAGGGCGTTGCGCGTGTCAACGATGAGCCGTGTCAGTTCGCAAACTCGTTTGTAGTCTGTCTCGCTGTGGTCTGTGACGATGACGACCGCATCGGCGGCGCGCAGTTCTTCGTCCGTGAGGGAGATGGAACGCAAGGGATCGCCGCCGCCTTCCGTGTGCGCGTCATCAAAGCGGACCTCTTCGACGAACGGGTCGTGATAACGAACGTCCGCGCCCTTCGCGCGCAGGCGGTCAATGATGGAGAGGGCCGGACTCTCGCGCACGTCGTTGATGTCCTTCTTGTAAGCGACGCCGAGAAGCAAAACGCGCGCGCCCTTCACGGCCTTGCGCTCATCGTTCAAGCCGTCGGAGATAAGTTGAACGACGTGGTCCGGCATGCGCGAGTTGACCTCCTCGGCCAAGCCTATGAAGCGCGAATCGAAGCCGTGCTGGCGCGCTTTCCACGAGAGATAGTGCGGGTCCAACGGAATACAGTGGCCGCCGATTCCAGGACCAGGATAGAAGGCCATAAAGCCGAAGGGCTTGGTCGCCGCCGCGCGTATCACTTCCCAGGTGTCTATGTTGAGAGCATAACAGAGGCGCGCCATCTCGTTCGCCATGCCGATGTTGACGGCGCGAAAAGTGTTCTCCAACAGCTTGGCGGCCTCGGCCACGCGCGCGCTTGAGACGGCGTGAACATCCCTGACTATCTGCGAGTAGAGATGCGCCGCCGCAAGGGTCGAATCCTCCGTGCAGCCGCCGACGACCTTCGGGATGTTGTGCGTCTGAAACTGAGGATTGCCAGGGTCAACGCGTTCGGGCGAAAAGGCGAGCAGGAAATCCTGGTCCAATTGTTGGCCCGTCGTCTCGAACATTGGCAGGAGCACTTCGTCGGTCGTGCCCGGATAGGTCGTGGATTCGAGGACGATGAGTTGGCCGTGCCGCAGGTTCTTCGTAATTTCTTCGGCGGCGGCGAGGATGTAAGTGATGTCCGGCTCTTTGGTCTTTCTGAGCGGCGTGGGCACGCAGATGATGATCGCGTCGCAATCCTTGAGATGTGTGAAGTCAACGGTCGCGCGCAGTCGTCTCGTCTCGACCATCTCCTTGAGAGCATCGGAACTGACATCGCCGATGTATGAACGTCCGGCGTTAATCTCAGCGGCCTTCTTCTCGTCCACCTCGAACCCGGTCGCGTCAAAGCCCTGTCGCGCAAACTCCGTCAAGAGCGGCAGGCCCACATACCCTAGCCCTATGACGCCGACGCGCGCACTCTTGCCCGTGATTGCATCAATGATGTCGTCTTTAATCATGTACCCGATTCTTTCCGCTCGCGGCGGCGGCGCGAAACCCTTCAGTGGGTGATATTCAAAAGGCAGGAGTGGCGCGCTGGCCCTTCTCTCACTGGCCGCACCCTTCGCACGAATTAAGACTATGTGAGCCTCGCGCGGGCTGTCAAGAAGGGCGGGAGTCAGATGCCAGGAGACAGGGGCCAGAAGAAGAGCTAAGCGTCCGTTTCTCTTCCGGCTCCTGTCTCCTGGCTCCTGAATTCCCGCCTTTCTCTTGACAGTGCCTTTGAGACCGTTCAATATCCTGGCCCAACAGGCGTGCGTTGACTGTAGTGAGAGAAATATTCGGAAGCTGGCTTTTCAAAGCAAGAGGCCGCTTGTCATCTTTCCAGAAGCAGTTCATCCAGAGGTCATTCACAACGCGGGGCGTTTGCCATACACACACATTGAAAGGACGATGAAAGAGATGCTGAATCAGAACGCGCGAAAAAACGGAGCGCTGGCCCTGCTGTTGCTAGCCTTCTTTGTGCTCGGCTGCGGCGCGCTCAAGAACATGAGCAAGGGAGGCGCGACCGATGAGGCCAACAAGCTCATCTCAAGCGCAAACCAGGATCTTAAGGACGCGCAGAAAATAGCCGATGATAATCTTGAAGAAAAAACCAGAGAGTTCACCAAAGCGGCCAGCGCCAATAAAGCCGACGAGGCGCAGCAAGTCCTTGATGATTCCATCAAGCAGATAGACGAGGGCCTGGCGAAGGGCGAAAGCGCGGCTGACAAATTCGACAAGGCTTCAAAGCTGGACCTCACGGACATGCAGAAACAGTATCTCACGCTGCAATCGCAGGGCGTGCGCAAGCGCGTCGAAGCCTTCAAGGAATTTCGCAAGGCCGTCGTCGTCCTGCGCGACAACAAAGGCTCCCTGACCAAACAGAAGACGCGCGACGATTACATGACCGCCCTTAACAATTTCAAGAAACTCAATTCGCAGGCGGACGAACTCGAACGCAAAGCCGACGACATCGCCCGCCAGAACCCGGACAAAATCAAACCATCGTAAAGAGCAGTTGATAATGAGCAGTGTTCAGAAAATGCAAGCGGTCTTTTCTGAACACTGCTCATTGAACACTCTCCACTCTGTTAAGCCCTGTGAGCGAACAACCTGAGAAGCTGGTGCGGAGCCTGGGCCTGCTCGATGCGACGATGATCGTCGTCGGTTCGATGATAGGCTCCGGGATTTTTCTCACGTCGGCGGCTTCGGCCAGATTCGTAGGCGCGCCGGGTTGGCTGCTGATGGCGTGGGCGCTGGCGGGCGTGCTGACGATTACGGGCGCGCTCTGCTGCGCGGAACTGGCGACCATCTGGCCGCGCGCCGGAGGGCAGTACGTTTTTCTGCGCGAGGCTTACAGCCCGGCGGTCGGTTTTCTCTTCGGCTGGTCGCTTTTTCTGGTCATCCAGACGGGCACGATTGCGGCGGTCGCCATCGGCTTCGCCAAGTTCATGGGCGTTATTCTGGTCCAGGTCTCCTCGACCAACTACATCGTCGCGCCGGTGGTCTATGGCCGCTACGCCCTGAGCCTCTCAACGCAACAACTCGTCGCTATCCTCGTCATAATGCTGCTGACCTGGACCAACATGCGCGGCCTCAAGACGGGCAAGCTGGTCCAGAATAGTTTCACTTTTACGAAGACGGCTGCGCTCGTCTGCCTGATACTCATCGGCCTCACGCTCGGCTGGAAGGTCGGGATGAGAGACGGCGGCGCGGCCTTCACTTCCAACTGGTGGAACCCCTGGGCCAACGGCTGGAATCCGGGCAAGGTCCAGTCGGACATAGGCGGACTCGGCGCGCTCGCGCTCATGATGCTGCTGGGCCGCGCGATGGTTGGGCCCATGTTCGCGCAGTCGGCCTGGAACAACGTGACCTTCACGGGCAGCGAGATACGCCAGCCCGGACGCAACCTGCCGCGCGCCCTGCTCATAGGTTGCGGGCTGGTCGTCTTTCTTTATCTGCTGGCGAACCTGGCCTATGTCGTGACGCTCCCGCTCGCCGCGATTCAGAATGCGCCGCAAGACCGCGTGGCGGGCGCGACGATGCAAGCCATCCTCGGTGGACCAGGAATGGTCCTGATGGCCGTCGCCATCATGATCTCTACCTTCGGTTGTAACAACGGATTGATTCTCGCGGGCGCGCGCGTCTACTACGCGATGGCGCGTGACGGTCTCTTCTTCAAGCGCGTGGGCCGGGTCAACTCGCGCCACGTCCCTTCAATCGCCCTGCTCGCGCAAGGCATCTGGGCCTCTCTGCTAACGCTGCCGCGCACGGTCAAGACGACGCCTCTCAAGCCCGGCGAAGACCCCTTCGGCGATGTCTACACGCAACTGCTCGACTACATCATCTCGGCTGACCTCATCTTCTACGCGCTGATGGTCGCCGCCGTCATCGTCATGCGCCGCAATGCGCCGGACCTCGAACGTCCCTACAGCACCTACGGCTATCCTTACGTCCCGCTCGTCTACATCCTGCTCGCGCTGCTCTTAATACTGGACCTAGCCTATCTCACATTCTGGACCGCAGGCATCGGCTATCTCATCGTCCTCGCAGGTCTCCCCGTCTACTTCATCTGGCGCAGGAAAACTTAAAACTCACGGGTAACAATTAAGCTCGCTCTCTACTTGACCCATTCATCCGCGATTTCCGTCTCGACCTTGACGGGAACTTTCTTGATGTACTCCTCGCCCGCCGCGCACATCGCATCCTCCACCAACTTAGCTATCTCTTCAGCCTGCGCCGCGTCCGCTTCCACCACTATCTCATCATGCACGATATTGACGATGCACGCGGAGGTCTCCCGCAACTTATCATGCAGCAGTCGCAAAGCGCGCTTGAGAATGTCAGCAGAGCTACCCTGAATCGGAGTATTTTTGCCGTTGCGTTGGGCGAGGGAGACGGCCTGGCGGTCTTCCGGGTCGAAGCGGAAGCGTGCGAGGCGACCGGAGGCTGTGCGGGCGGTGCGTTCGCGGACGGCGCGTTGGGCGGCGTCGCGGAGCCAGGCATCTAGTTGACGGTAGGTGGCGAAGTAGCGGCGGAGGATGTCTTCGGATTCGGTTAAGCTAAGGCCGGTCATGGTGGAGAAACGTTGCGCGCCGATGCCGTAGACGACGCCGAAGTTGAGACGCTTGGCGAAAGAGCGTTGGTCCGCAGTCACCTGGTCCAACGGCACGTTGAAGATTTGCGCGGCGGTCACGCGATGCAGGTCCGCTCCTGAGTTGAAAGCCTCAACGAATCCCTGGTCGCCGGTGAAGTCAGCGAGGATGCGCAACTCAACCTGCGAGTAATCAGCAATCACGAGCTTGCGTCCCTCCGGCGCGCGAAAGCAGCGACGATATTCTATGGCGTGCGGGACTTGCTGAATGTTTGGATTGGTGCAGGCCATTCTGCCGGTCGGCGCGCCTATCTGGCGAAAGTCCGCGTGAATGCGGCCCGTCACGGGGCTTATCTCGTTGAGGATGTTTTCGCCGTAGCTGGTGAGCGCCTTCTGGACGGTGCGGTATTCGAGCAGCTTATTGACGACAGGATACTGGCCTGAGTCCGCGAGCGGTTGTAGCTTCCAGTTGCGCGTCGAATCGGGAACGGGCACGCCAAGCCGCGTGAGCGCTTTGGTCAACTGGACGTGCGAATCAATGTTTATCTCATCACGCGTCGGCGGGCCGAAGAGAGACTGCTGCGCGGACTCTACCGAAAGCATGTCTTGAAGTTCGCGTGCGAGCGTCTCGCGTCTTTTCTCCACGTTGACGAGTTGCTCGCGCCAGCGATGCTGGTCCAGAAATATGCCGGACAGTTCAATCGCGGCGACGGGCAGGACGCACTCGAATTCGAGCACGGCGCATCTCAAGAGCGCGTCCGCCTTGAGACGCTCGATGAGCTTTTCGCGCAAGGGGAGCAGAATCGAAGCATCCCTCGCGGCATATTCAAGCTGCGAGGCGGAAAGCTCGCCGCCCCAATCGCTCAAGCGTTCGGCCTTATCAACGGCCACGTCCAGGTAACGCGCGGCGACGGCTTCGAGGCCGTGACGGTCTTCCGTATCTCCGGCGGCGACGATCTGGCTGGCGAGCAGCGTGTCGAAGAGACCGCCGAGTTCGACGCCGAGAACATGCCTGGTCCACTTGGCATCAAACTTGGCGTTGTGCGCTATCTTGACCGGGCGCGGCGCGGCGAGCAGTTGACGAAGCGGGGCGAGCGCGTCGTTCGTCTTAGCATCGCCGCTCTCGTTGAAACGGTCCAGGTCAATGACGCGCACGCCGTCCGGCGCGGAGAGTTGCAGCAGTCGCAGGCGACCGCGATAAGGATCAAGCGCGGTCGTTTCCGTGTCGAAGCCTACGGTAGTCTGTTTGGACAATTGCTCGCAGGCGGCGCGCAGTTCATCGGGCGTCGTAATCAGTTGGTAATCGTTTGCATCCATCTCAATCTTTTCCTGGCCCACTAATAGAGTCGAAATTTTTCTCGCGGGGCGTTCAATTGGTATACGTTCTTAACGCTTCAAACTGCGAGGCGTTCTTCATCTTCCGTGCGCGCTCTGACGGTCAGGAGCAGTAGCAGGGCCGCGCTCGCGCCGATGCACGCGCTGACGAGGAAGGCCGCGTGCGCGCCGCGCCAGTTCCATAAAAGGCCCATTAATAACGAGGCCGGGAAGACCGTGATGCTGAAGGCCAGATTATACAACCCGTAGGCCGTGCCGCGCTGCTCAGGGCGCACGAGGTCCGCGACCAGAGCTTTCTCCGCGCCCTCCGCTAAACCGAAGTAGACGCCGTAGATGAGAAAGAGCATCCAAACTATGCCGGGCGTTGAGACGTAAGCGAAGCCAGCGTAGACGGCGGCGTAGAGCAGCCAGCCGGAGGCTATCAAAAATTTACGGCCCAGGCGATCCGAAAGGTCTCCGCCGATGAGCGAGCTCAAGACCTTGCTCAGATGCAGCGCGGCCCAGATGAGAGGAATGCTGGTCTGCGAGACGCCAGCATCGCCCGCGCGCAACAGCAGAAAAGCATCCGTCGAATTCGAGAGCGTGAAGAGCGCGACGAGGATGAGAAAGACCTTAAAGTTTCCGCTAAAACCGCGCAACGAGAAGCGCGGGGGCGCGAGATACTTGTCGCCCGTCTCGCTCTTGATCTTCGTTTCACGCACCGCGAGCGCGGCGACGATGACGGCGGCCAGCGCGGGAACGGAAGCGACTAGAAAGACCCACTTGTAATCGCGCGCCGTGGGCGCGTTCCTATCCGACGCGATGAAGAAGAGGAGCAAGTAACCGAGCAGTGGACCAATAACCGCGCCCGCGTGGTCCATCGCGCGATGAAAGCCGAAGGCCAGCCCGCGCTCTGCGGGCGGCGCGGCGTCCGCGATCATCGCATCACGCGGCGCGCTGCGGATGCCTTTGCCGACGCGGTCTGTCAGTCGGACTAAGAGGACGTGATGCCAGTTGGTCGCAAAGGCGAGCAGGGGCCTGGCCGCGCTCGCCAGCGCATAGCCGAAGACGACCGGGCCTTTGCGCTTCGCGCGGCGGTCGCTGAAATATCCGGCGAAGAGTTTGAGCAGGCTTGAGACCGATTCCGCCGCGCCTTCTATGAGACCGATGACGGCGGGCGATGCGCCGAGCGTGATGGAGAGAAAGAGCGGCAGGAGCGGATAGATAATCTCGCTCGACGCATCGTTGAGCAGGCTGACGAGACTGATGGCGAGGACGTTGCGCGGGAGGCGCGCGTATCGCCTGAAGAGAGTCGCCGTTCCCCCTTCGTCCAGTCGCCGGTCGCTGATCGAAGCGTCGAACCGATCAGCAGCATCCGTGTCCGTTTCCCCCATTCGATAATTATCCGCTCAACGAGAGTTCGCG
>JAXDFO010000404.1:0-7650 GCA_034665545.1 Blastocatellia bacterium | reverse complement strand
CGCGTCGTCCGCGAAGCAGGCGCGCTGGAAAGTGCCCAGAATCTCGACGCGCTTAATCGAATCAATGCCGAGGTCCGCCTCCATGTTCGCAAGCAGGTCCAGCATCTCGGTCGGATAGCCGGTCTTCTCGCTGACCAGTTCAAGCAGCACGCTTTGAATCTCGTCGCGGCTTGAGATTTTCGCCGCGACGCTCAAGGGCTGCACGGGCGAAGCCGCAGGCGCGGGCATCTCTATCAAGGGTTCTTCATACGCTTTCGCTTGCGGCGGCACGGCGATGACATCTGCGGACGCGGACTCAACGGGAAACGATTGCGGCTGTGGCAGCACGTTCGCGCTCAGGGTCGTTTCCGGGTAAGAAGCAGAAGGAGCGTCGCTCGCGGACCCTTGCAAGTAGGCGAGCATTATCTGTTGCTGCGTCTCCAAAAATTGGCCCATTAATTGTTGGAACTGGACCATCACGCGCTCGACATCCGTGTTCGTTGCCGGTTGAGTTGGAATCGCTGCGGGGACTTGCGCGCGGTCTCTTCCGTCGGGCGGCGCGGGTGGCGCGGCGAGAGTCTGCCGGATGGCTGTTCCGTTGGGCGAAGGCTCTTTGGGTTCCGTTTGATGAACAAGCGTGGCTGAAACGTTCGGCTGCTTCATGATAACGTTCGTTGAGGGTTGTGAATTTTCGTTAGCTCCATTCTCATGTTCTTGAGCAACGCGCGGCGCGGGCGTTTTCGGAGCGGCCATCTCACGCAGGGGACGCGCGCGACCGCCGTTGACCATCCAGGTCGTGGGCGAGAGCGGCTCTGGCCGCGTCTCTTCGACGAGCGATTTGAGATTGAGCCTGCGCGCCTCTCTTCCTTCGTAGAGGCGGTCCAGTTTGACGGGCACATCATGAGAGGCAAGCTGTCCGAGCGTGTGTTGCAGTTGAAGGAGCCCGTCACGATTCATCACGTCCGTGGCGAGGGACAGATGCGGGCGGTCAGAGAGTATCTGCGAGGCCAGGCCCGCCAGCACATTGCGTGGGCCAACTTCTACGAAGACGCGCGCGCCCGCCTCATACATCGCGCTCACTTCATCCGCGAACCTGACAGGATTGACCAAGTGCTCCGACAGTAAAGCGATTACAGACGCGGGCTGGTCAGGGTATGCGGCGGCGGAAGTGTTGGAGAAGACAGGCAAGCGCGGAGACTTGAATTTTGATTGAGAGAGAATGGAAGCCAAGCGATCTCGCGCTTCGCCTATGACCGGCGAGTGGAAGGCGCAGGCGACGGGAATCGCTCGCACGTTCATCTTGTGCTGGACCAATAATTCGCTCGCGCGCTCAATGCCTTGACGCGTGCCGGAAATCACCGTCTGGCGCGGCGCGTTGATGTTGGCGACCCACACATCCTCAACGGATTCGATGACGGACGCGACGCGCTCAGGCGTTTCCATGACGGCGGCCATCGTGCCTAGGTCATGTTGGCCCGCCGCCTCTATGATGCAACGGCCCCTCGCCTCGGAGAGTTTATATAAAGCCTCTTCGTCGAAGACGCCCGCGCTGCACAGGGCCGCGTACTCTCCGTAGCTGTGGCCCGCGACCATCTGCGGCGAGACGCCGAGCGCGCGAAGCAGATGGAAGAGGCCCATGCTGGCCGCGCCGAGTGCGGGCTGCGCGATGTCCGTGCGCGTGAGCGATTGTTGGCGCGACTCCTCCTCTTCACGGCTGAAGCGGGGCGGCGGGAAAATGTATGAACTGAGGCGCGAAGGCAAGCGGTCCAGGAGAGAGCGGTCGGCCAGTTCAAACTGTTCACGCACCTCCGTGAAATGCGTCGCCAGTTGGCGCAGCATGTCCGGGTACTGCGAACCCTGGCCGGAAAAGAGAAAGGCGATTTTTCCATCATGGGCCAACGGCTGCTCCGTGTAATAGATGCCGCGCACATCCTGAATCTGTGTGGCCGCCTTCTCCGCTTGCAAAGCCTCTCTGGACCAGGCGAGTTTTTGTCGCAGGTCGTCAAGTGAAGTTGCGATGACGGAGAGACAACGCGCGCCCTTGCGCTCGACGGCATGCTGCCAGAGCGTGTAGCCCAAATCGCGCAGGGCGGGTGTCGCGCCCTGGACCAGCGATTGTTCAAGCTCTGACAGGGCGGCGATGATTTCCTGCCGCGAGTCAAAGGTCCAGATGAGAAGCTCGCTGGACCAATTATGAGAGACATGCTGGCGGGCATCAGAGTTTAGGAAGTTGCCCGTATATTCTTCCAGGACGGCGTGAAAGTTGGTCCCGCCGAAGCCGAACGCGCTGACTCCGGCGCGGCGCGGATGCCCGTTCTCATGATGAATCCAGGGGCGCAGTTCGGTGTTGACGTAAAAAGGGCTTTCGGAAAAATTGGCTTTCGGGTTCGGCTTCTCGACGTTCATCGTCGGCGGCAGAACTTTGTGTTGCAGCGCGAGCGCAACTTTCATCATGCCCGCGACGCCCGCAGTACATTTCGTGTGGCCGATCATGGATTTGACCGACCCGATGGCGCAACCTTGTTGGCCCGCGCCAGCCGCGCCGAAGACCTTCTTTAAAGTTTCGACTTCGGCCTGGTCTCCGGCGACGGTCCCGGTCCCGTGCGCTTCAACGAGTTCGACAGTTGACGGAGAGAATCCGGCCTTCGCGTATGCGCGTTCGAGCGCGAGGGCTTGACCGTCCGGCCTCGGCGCGGTGAGGCTCTTGTCGCGCCCGTCGCTTGAGCCAGCGATGCCCTTAAGTACGGCGTAGATGTGGTCGCCGTCGCGCTCTGCATCGGCCAGTCGTTTAAGGACGATGACGGCGATGCCTTCGCTGATGGCGATGCCGTCTGCCTTCTCGTCGAAGGTGCGGCAACGGCCCGTGGGCGAGAGCGCGTGCGTCTTGCTGAAGCAGAGAAAGGCGAAATGATTTTGCACAGTATCGCCGCCGCCGACGATGACCATATCGCTCGCGCCCGTCTCAAGCTCGCGCGCGCCCATGTAGACGGCGGCGAGCGAAGAGGCGCAGGCCGCATCAACAGTGTAGTTGACGCCGCCTAAATCGAAACGATTAGCCACTCTTCCAGCGACCACGTTCAAGAGAATGCCGGGGAAAGAGTCTTCGGTCCATTCCGGGAGCCTGGACAAGAGTTCGGGCGAGACTTCATCGAAGAAAGAGGGCAGCGCGGAACGCACGGCATATTGATTTCCCAAATCCGCGACGCCGCCTCCGGCTCCGAGGATGACGGAAGTGCGCTGGCGCGGAAACGGGCGTTCGAGATAGCCAGCATCCTGCAAGGCCGCGCGCACGACTTCAAGCGTGAGAAGCTGTAGCGGCTCGATGGAAGGCAAAGTGTTCGGCGGCATCCCGTAACGCAAGGGGTCGAAGGCCACGTCATCCAGAAAGCCGCCCCACCTGGAATAAATCTTGTCGGGCGCATTCGGGTTCGCATCGAAATATTTTTTCCAATCGAAGCGACCCGGCGGGACTTCCGTAATGGCATCCACCTTGCGAAGAATGTTCTCCCAGTATGAACGCCAGTCGGGCGCTTTGGGCAACAAGCAGGCCATGCCTATGATAGCCACATCGCACGGCTTCTCTTCTTTAACCGGCGACACGCGGGCAAGGCTCGGCTGGTCCAATTGGGCCAACCGCGCTGAGCCTTTGACGCAGACCTCCTTGTGTAACTCTTCAATCGTGCAGGTCTCGTCTCTAAGCGCGGCGACCTGCCCTATCATGTACATGCCTTCGGCGTGCTGCGACGGCTCGCTGACGTTGATGAACTTGGGAGTTTGCGGGTCTTGCCTGTAAAGGGGATGCCTGTTGATGCCTTTGGATGCGATGCGCAGTCGGCCCACGTTCAACTCTTCGAGCGCGGCTCGTATCTCTTCCGCAGACTTGCCCTCGCGCGCGAGCCTGCGCTTCTCCTGCTCGAACACTTGCGCGAAGGGCGTCTCCACGCAGCGCGTCGAATGGCCCGGCCCGCTCTCCAACAACACCGTGCGCCGACACTCGATAGCCTCTTGTTGAAAGCCTTCGATAATCGCGCCAGTCTCGACCGCCTCTCGCGTGAACAGATAAGCCGTGCCGAGCAACGCGCCGATTTTGGCTCCACGCTCCGCAAGCGGCGCAGCCATCGTCGCAACCATAGAGGACGAAAGCGCGTCGTGAATCCCGCCCGCGAAGAGCACATGACAATCCGTCATCTCGCCGGACGGAAAAGATTCCAGCAGCGTGTCAATCATCATGTTCCAGAGCACGAAGCTGGACCGTGGGCCCACATGGCCGCCGCACTCGCGCCCCTCGAACACGAAACGCCTCGCGCCATTCTCTATGAAAAGTTTCAGCAGGCCGGGAGATGGAACGTGCAGATAAGTCGGGATGCCCGCGCGCTCTAACGTCAAAGCCTGGTCGGGACGACCGCCCGCGATGAGAGCGAACGGAGGCTTATAAGCCTGTATGACTTCCAACTGCTCTTCTCTCAGAGCCAACGGCACGAATCCCAGAATGCCCACGCCCCAGGTCTTATCTCCGAGCAACGCTTGCGTCTCTTCCAGCAGCGCGCTCACCTCCGGCGCGCGCATCAATGCCAGAGCGAGAAACGGCAAGCCCCCGCCCTTCGCCACTTCAGCCGCGAAGGAAGCGCGGTCGCTCACCCTCGTCATAGGCCCCTGGACAAGTGGATAACGCGTGCGATGAGCAACGGCGAGCGGTGAATTCTGGTCCAGAGGCTTCAAAGCCCGCGCCGCTTCAATGTGCTTATCAATCTCCTGCCGGAAGCCTTCGAGGACTCCGCCGACGGTGCGAAAACGTTTCGCCAACGGCGCAGCGAAGGCCGCGTCCTGACCGAGCGGCAAAGCTCTGCTCTCATCAACTTCCGAACAGACACGCGCGCGCATCTCACGCCGCCAGGCAGCCAACAGTTCATCCTTCGACAACGATTGCTCCGCAAGCGAACTCGCCACGCGTCGCAACTCTTCATTCGCAGGGAGGCCCGGACGATGGTACAGGCGATAGGCTTCGCCCAAGTTTGCTCCGAGGCAAATCGTCTCGCTCCCATCCATCCGCGCAATGCTCGTCTTGATGCTTTCGGGCACAGGCGATTCATGGACCAGCGCAAGCTGCGCATCCAACACAACGCCCGCCGCGCCCGCCTCGTAGCATGCCGCCGCGCTATGCAGGCCAATGCCTCCCTGGACCCACACAGGCAGCGAACAGTGGGCCAACAATTGCTGCGACAAGATGAACGCGGTCTCTTCACCGACTCTCCCGCCAGCCTCGTGCCCCTTCGCTATGAGAGCCTGCACGTAGAGTTCTTCACCCAGCCGGGCCTCTTCCAGAGAAGTCGTCTCCAGCAGGATCGTCACATCTTGTTCGCGCAATTGTTGGACCAATTCGCGCAGGGCGTCCGTCTCGGTGGGAACCAGAATGGCGCAACCGATTTCCGCAGGCAAATTGGCAATGATGTCTTGGGCGAAGACCTGCGCGCTCGCCTCCAGCCTCAGTCCGCACCTGCGGTTCGCGCCGTAGCGTGCGAGCCTGCTCAACGCTGCGCGCGCCTCGCCTTCATCCGAGAAGTATTGCAGGTCCAGCACACCTATCCCTCCGGCCCTGCTCGCCGCGATGGCGACGGACGGGTCGGAAGAGCCTGGCAGGGTCAGAGCGATCAGGCTGAACGACTCAAATCCTTGTGCACTGCCTTGCATCTTGATTCACCAGCTTTAGTCAGAAATGAAAGGATGTTCCAGGAGATGAATTCTGTTTTGTATAGACGTTGGCCCACGCGACGGTCGCCGATTTCATTTCAAGTTCACAGGCAAGTCCCATCCGCCGTTGGAGGCATGTAGAAGGAAGGTGCGAGGAACATTAAAACCTGACACTTCAAAGCTCACAGGAAAGACCCGATCCGGCGCAGGCCGACGACGGGTGTGGAGTAGTAATGCGGGGCAGCAGTTCAACATGATATTGCGTTGTGATGAACCGCTGCCCGTTAGCGTACCATCATGTTTACTACCCACGCCCGGCCAGCTTGGGCTAGGCCGGTGTCTTTAAGTGTGCCCGCCGACTCTCCCCGTATTCCTACAACGAGAGCCGGAGTGAAGTTGTAAAAGGGGAAATGCGATTATCTCCCTCTCAAGCCGCGCGCGCCTCTTCTTGCTCCGCGTGCGCCTCTCAAACCACGCCTTGCGCCTGCGCGTGCGCCTCTCAACCCGCGTGCGCCTCTCAAGCCACGTGCGCCTCTTAACCCGCGCGCGCCTCTTCTTGCTCCTGCGCGTGCGCCCCTCAAGCCACGTCTTGCGCCCGCGCGTGCGCCTCTCAAACCATGTCTCGCGCCTGCGCGTGCTCCTCTCCTTGCTCCACGGGCGCCTCTCAAGCCGCGTCTCGCGCCTGCGCGTGCGCCGCGTGCTCCTCTTGCGCCTCTCGCTCTTAATCCACGTGCCATTTCTGTTGCCTCCTTCTTTATTGATGCGGAAGATTGGTATCAGCCCACATCTTGTCGCGCGACACAGGGCTGCTACCGGGACCATAGTAACCAGGCATCAAGATGTGCTCTGTGAAGCCCGTACTATTACTGCTGTCAAGAAATAGACATCTCATATCGGCTCTCTTCGCCTTTTATCACAACACCTTAAATTGGACCAGTCTTTTTTTACAAATTGGACCAGTACATTATTGAAAATTGGACCAGTAATTTCCAACGAATTTTTTTTGCATAATATTCAAAAAGCAAACGCTCACATTCATTAACCAAGTTGGTGTCGCCTGTCATTTACCAGTGGACCTTTCAAGATTTTCATTTCATCTTCATTTATAAATTTCAATCAACCGGAATGCTTTCCTCATTCAACAGGCTCCGATGATGATCAATAAATGTGCCGACGATGATGCCAAAAATTATTCGCCTTTAGTTCACTAAAACTTCTGGGCCAATAAGAATTTTCCGCTTCAACCCTGATGGATGATTTGTTCGGGCGCAACGAACATATTGGGAGCAAACGCGCCGGGGCCAGCCCATCCCCGGAGCATCACGAGAATGCTACTTTTCGGCTTTTTGCGAGGAATTTGAAGATTTTTGTGGGCGTGAGCCATGTCTTAAACACCTCCGTGAGGCCGCAGTTGACAACGCGTTTCATGCCGGGCACGATGTCAATAAAGGGAAATACCCGGAGAGATTTAAAGCTTTAGTGCGATAACAATGCCTAACGACTTTAGCTCTCTTACAACGAGTGGTCCTTAATGCGCGAGTTCGCAACTTAGCGAGGAGTTAAGTTGGCCCGATGACGAGTGAATGGATGGTCCAATGCTCTCGGTTATGTTTTAAGGACCAGTGATTTTTTTGGATCTGTCAATTTTTCAGACGGCACTGAAACGCTGACAACATATTGCATTATAATGCGGATGTCAACATCTTTTCTGACTGGTCCAAAAACTAATTTATTATAGGCCATTATCATAATTTTTTACTGGACCAATTTGTTTATTTTTACGGCGAATTTTTCTATTGACATTTTCGCACAACGGGTCTACTTTCTCGTCACTCGTCTGTAATCGTGCTCCTTGCTAACCTCGTCAGAACCCCTTGCTGCCGGGCTAACGCCTGAGCAATCATGGAGCCATGAGACGGTTCCTCGCATAACCCTTAACGAGCCATCTCCTGGCAGAGAGGAACAACATGTCTATGTACAATC
>JAXDFO010000403.1:0-30348 GCA_034665545.1 Blastocatellia bacterium | reverse complement strand
GTGACGAACTGCACGGATAACGTCGCAATTGTAAAAGATTTTCTCATGGATTACATTACACAAATTTGCGAGGCCATTGAATGCTTTTGAAAGGAAAGGGGCGTTGGAGCTTTGACCTGGGCGATTCATTCGGTGGCGTGCTTGAGCGACAGGTGCGAAGCCATCCTCGCCCTCGCGTTCGTGCTGGCGACGTTGTTCTTTATCATTGACCATCACTTCAACGCCTCGCTCGAATGGAACAAAGTAACAGCCGGGAGAATCGCAGAG
The DNA here is from genome assembly GCA_034665545.1 of Blastocatellia bacterium. Taxonomy (GTDB): domain Bacteria; phylum Acidobacteriota; class Blastocatellia; order Pyrinomonadales; family Pyrinomonadaceae; genus DASYML01. The sequence goes on along the minus strand of JAXDFO010000403.1, from coordinate 30,081 downwards.
CTTTCATCGAAAGTGGCGCGCGGGACGCCGTCGCGGCGCATGGCCTTGCTCACGCTCATCGCGCTTTCCGCAGTGTGTCTCGCGCGCCATCGGGTGAACACCTCGAACCTGGATCGGCCCTTGCTGGTCTTGCTGCTGGCGCACCTGTGCTGGTCGTTTCTGACAATCCTGTGGTCACTTAACAAGTCGCTCACTTTAAGACGACTCGTAGCATGGTGCGCCGTCTTGTTGACGGCGTTCGCCCTCAGTCAATATCTCTCTCTTTCCGAATCCGTGCTCTTGATAACGCTCTGCTCGCTAGCGTTTCTGTTAATCGGGCTGGCGACGGAGCTTTGGCAGGGCGCGTTGAAGCTCCGGCGAAAGTACAGGTTCGCGGGAACCCTCCATCCAAACCAGCAGGGAGTCAACTGCGGCCTTCTGATATTCTCTTCGTTCTACCTGTTCAGAGAAAGCGGCAACGCTCCGGTCTATGCGTGCGTCGCGGCCCTTGCCTGCGCCGCTCTGCTCTTGACGCGTTCGAGGGGCGCGGCCTGGGCCACTGCCGCCGCCTGCTTTCTCTGGTGGTTGATAGAGCGGGGCAGACCCGGCCACGTTGCTTGGAATGGCGCGCCGGATTTTTCGCGCGTCGCAATCATGACCATCATCGGCATCGCGTCTGTGCTGGTGATAGTCTCTCTCAAATATCGCGTGCGGCCTCCGCGAGTGCTGGTCTCTTCTCTACTGCTAGGGCGTCGCAGTCATGCTACTTCAACTTTAACGGGCAGACTTCCCCTCTGGTGGAGCATGATGAGAATGGTCGGGCTGCGCGCATTCCGGGGCATAGGTTACGGCTGCTTCTGGAACAGCACGCGCATCATCTCTATGGCGAAGCAGACTAAATGGAAATTTTCGGATAGCCACTCGGCCTACATAGAGACGTTGATGGGCACAGGGCTGCCGGGTCTTCTGCTCTTCATCAGCGTGCTCGGCCTGACCTTCGCCGCAGGGCTGCAACACGCCGGATACGAAGGAGCCTTTATCGCGGCGTTCACGCTCTTCGTTATCATACAGGGATTAATTGAGAGCACGTTCACCATCCCCAACTTCTTCTCCTTCGCACTCTTGCTGGTAGTCAGTTCCGTCATTAACAAAGCTTGACAGGCAAGCTCAAAGGACTTCATCACGCGCGCTCTTTCAAACGGCGCGTTGCCGGAGTTTTATCCTGCGACGACCTCATTCAAGTGGGCGGCGAGTTGTCCGGCAGTAAACCTCGCATCATGTTGTTCAATGACAGAGTGTAGGGGCGACGCTACGGGCGGGCCGCCGTTGCGAGCGTCAATCGCCGCCTCAATCACGTCGCTGCAAGCGCGCACATCTTCGGGCGAAACCACGCGGCCAGCGCAGGCTCGCTCTATGAGTTCGGCCAGCGCGGACCTCGGAGCCAGGCAGAGGATAGGCGTCGAGGAAAGAAAATAGTCGAAGGTTTTCGCCGGGATGAAGAGTTTCTCATCCGCATAGCCAAGTAGTATTTGAAGGTCTGCCCGCGACAGCAAAGAGATGCCTTCATGATAAGAGAGCGGTTCTTGATGCAGGAACGATTCGGAGAGTCCCAGAGACGCGGCTAGATTAAGGTCGCGCGCGCGCACCCGTCCGAAGTTAATAAGGCGCATTCCCTCGTCGGGCCAGCGCCCGCAGGCGCGTAGCCGGGCCATACTTGAAAGAATTGTCGCAAGCGAGCGTGGCCCGTTGCAATGGCCGAAGTGGACCAGCGTGACGGGTCCGGCGGGAGCCGTGCGTTCGACTTTGAAGTCGGGGTCGAAGCTATTGGTAATCGTGGTCATGCGGTCGGCTGGCAGTTCGGGGTAGAGGTCTCGGTATGCGTGCGTCGCGTCTTCGCAAGTCAGGATGACGCGCGCGGCCCGCCGGAAAAGCATCCGCTCGATTCGTCGCTCTGTCATTCTCACCCAGAGCGGTTTGTTGCGCTGTAGAAAATTGAGCGACCAGGGATCGCGCAGGTCCAGGCAGAAGGGAAGCCCCAGAAGCTTGCTGGCCGCCCATGCCTGAAACAGCGCGGAATGCGGGCCGCTACTGGCGAGAATCACGTTCACCCGCTCGCGTCGGCAAAGCTCGCGTAGAAGGAAGAGCGCGCGCGGCGTCAGCCATACATCCCTGCCTAGAGGAATGGTGAGCAGTCGCTTGAGACGTTTGCCGGGCGAGTTTTCGTCTGCCAGCGGCGCGGTGTCCGTGACGTATGAAAGGTCGCGGCTGGGCCACCAGCGTGGTTCATACGTCCGCTCCGTGCGAAGTTCATCGAGACCGAATTGCGTTTCATCCTGCGGCTGTCCTTCTGACAGAGGAGCGGTCCAGACGACGACGCGCCAACCGTGCATCCGAAGATATTTGGCGAACCTGTACGCGCGCTTTCCTCCGACATTGAAGGCCGGAGGAAAACGTTGCGAGATGATAAGCACGGTGTTCATCGGTCCAGTTCTTACGTTAAGGGATGCCCTCGAAGACCGTCACCAAACGCTCGGCCCCTTCGTCCTTGAGGACAGAGCTTTTGAGCCATGCTTTATTGGTCCAGCCGAGAAGCTTTTCCTCGGTGACAGGGTCTTGCACATGCCATTTGCAATGTCCTTCACGCCATTTGTACGGCACGGAGATGATGACCGTTTTGCCGGTGCGGAGCAGTTTTTGGGCGAAAGCATCGGGCGCGTGCAGGTGTTCCAGAACTTGCAGACAGAATACTAAATCGAAGGGCTGCGGCGGCTCAAACTTCATAAAGTCGCCCTGTAGATTGGTTGCGCCTCTGATGTTCGGTTTAAAGTAACGGTCAAGAGCGGTCTTCGATGGAACCCAGTTAATCAACTCCAGAAAGGGAGTGTCTCGCGGGCCGACCTCAATCACCGTTTGCGCCTGCGGGGCGAACTCAAGCGCGAAGGCCACAGCCGTCCTGTAGTATGACCAGTCCTTGCGCTCGCCCCAGTATTCTTCCGCCGTCGCTATCAAACCCATACGGTGAACCTCTCCGCCCTCAGAGTTCTATTCGTGCTCAACAGGCATGCGATTAATAAATTCTTCTCTCGATTGAGTGGTTAGAGTTTTGATTGTCCTGCACGCTGCATCTACCGCAGACCTTGACGCAGACATGCAAACGCCGGTTCGGGTCCGCAGCGGGTTTCCAGTGGTCCGGGACAAGCTGTTGAAAGAAAGACCCCTCGACTATCTGCTTCAAGCCGTGCCTGACAGCATTGAGGGACTCTTTCTTGTTCGGAAGACTATCTATCAAATTCCAGACCTGCGGGCGGCGTTCCGCAAACTCTCTGGGATAAAGATTGCCCAGCCAGCAACAGGGCAAAGCAAGCCCTTCTGCCGTGACGTAAAGCATCTGTTCTTTCACCGCGCGGCAAGTGATGGGAGTTGTCATCAGATACTCTTCATAACCGGCCTGGTCCGCGCTCTCATCCAACCAGGGCTCCGTCAACAGAATTTGATGCTCAGGATTCTCCGGCGGCTCTATATAATATTCCAGTTCACCATCCAGCCCGTGAACGGGCGACCTCTCTATCTTCGTGCCTTTGGCAGCATTGAGAAATCGCTTTGTGCGCTTGATGATGAATCTTTTAAATCCCAACTCGGTGGCAAGCTTCATCGCCTCTTCAACCTGATGCTCGTTGTGTTTGAAGATGATAAAGGCCCACTCGGCAGACCCACCGGCATTGATGAAGGCGCGCGCGTTGTTGATGATGTTGGGCCAATGAGTGCCGCGCCGGTAAAGATGGTTCGTATCGCTCAGGCCGTCAATCGCAAACCTGACGCGGCATCCGATTCCGGCTAACTCTCGCCACCATTCGGGCAATCTCGCGCCGCCGTTCGTGTGCATCTTGAGAGTTATCCTCTCATTCTCATGGCGCAGATAGGAAAAGACCTCAAGCGTTTCGGACGCTGCAAGAGGGTCGCCGTAATCGCCGCACATATAAAGTTGTTTCAGTTGGCTGACAAAGCCGGAGGGGAACAGTTTCTTGCAGTCGTCAAGGCTGAGTTCGACCTGCGGGAGCGAAGGATTGACGGCCCCGCCCCAAAGGTTGCGCGGGCACTGCGGGCATCTGGCATTACACCTGGTCGTTATCTCCAGGTGGACCGTCCGAATTTCAGAGTAGCGATACATCAGCGTTCCCTCACATAACGGTCTGGAAGATTCAGGTTGAACGGGCCGAGTTGCGCGAGGAGTCGAGCCACTATATTGCCACATTAAACTGTGAAACGTTATCTCAATTTAATTCATAACTAATGAGGGCGGATTGCTCTGCTCGCTTGAGCGGCTGGAAACGGAAGGAGGTTGTAAGACGGTCAAGACATCTATTGAAAATGTTTTCTCGGTAGAGTATGGTGGTCGGGATTTCGGAAAAAATTCCTGGGCCGGAAACTCCTTCTTATCTTTTCCCGTAGCGTTGTTCCCGATAGACAAATCAACCCTCTGAGACGCGGAGATACCTATGCCGTATTATATTTATAGCTCGGATGCGAAGGTGGATATGCTCCTGATGGACATTCCAGTTCAAAGGAAGAAACACTTTGCAATGGAGTTCAAGATAGACCTCAAGGTTCTGGGCTTCTTGATGAAGCCGGAAGCGCGAGACCCGAAGGATCCTTCAAATCGTTTCATCCGGCTGGCAACGGTCATCGAGTATCTGCGCGAGACGAAAGAGTTGGGAACGATAGATAACCCGAAAGAATGGATTGAAGATAGCTTGCCTATGAACTGGGGGCTGTTTGAACGAAATCCGAAATGGGATACGCTGCCGGACTCGCCGCTGGTCTTCTTCTGCGGCTCAACCGCGCATACCGTTGTCGGACTCGGCGGCTCGGCCAAGCATCTCATCGGGACGGAGAAGGCGGCAGACCCTCGTCCATATTCTCTGACTCCTTACCTGTTAGGTGTACTGACGAAAGGACAGGGGCCCAAACCCGGCTCGACGGAAGAGCAGCCGTCGCACAGTCCGGAACATGAGTCGCCGGAAGGCGGGTCGCTCGCTGCCGTGCTTGAGGCGACCGAGCACATTAAGGGGCCGAAGCAGAAACTAAAGTTTATGGCGAAGCGATTGCTCTACGGCACTCACCAGCAGAAGGAAGTTCTACTGGCGACACCGCTTTACGTCGCGCTTGAGGAATAGCCGCTCGCGCTCGTCTTCGATTGGACAGCCGCGCCAAGTTTTTTAGCAACAAATAAACGCGGTCTCTGTAAGCTAAAGAACCGTGACTGCCTCAGTCTGAACACCGCCGCACGTCTTCGTCACGCCGGTTACTGTATCCATCAGCCAGCCGGGCCGCATTAGATTCACCATCCGGGGACATGTTCATGAGCCGAAAAGATAAATTCAGGTCAAGCATTTTCGGCGGCTGGGAGAGCGCCGAAGATGGCCCACAGGTCACATCTCAAGGGACTACCGCTCCGGTCAAGCCGCGCGACCAGGCCCGGACCAGGCGAGTTCAGGGAACAACCTTAGCGGGCGAGACCGAAGCGGCGGAACTCATGGCTGCCGAGCAAGCTATCGCCGCCGACTGGCAGGACGGCGAGGTCATCCTGGGCCTTTATAAAGTCGTCGGCCTGCTCGGCTCAGGGGGCATGGGCAAAGTTTATCGCGTTCACCATCAGGGTTGGAAAGAAGACCTCGCTGTGAAAAGCCCCAACCAGGAGACGCTGAAAATCAGTGGCGGTAAAGATAGCTTCATCAACGAGGCGGAGACCTGGGTCGGCCTCGGTCTGCACCCGCACATCGTTAGTTGCTATTACGTGCGCACGCTGGGCGGAATCCCGCGCGTCTTCGTCGAATACGTCGCGGGCGGAACTCTGGCGGAGTGGATTCGAGACGGCAGGCTCTATCAAGGCCCGCTCCGGGAAGTGCGCGAGAAGATACTAGACATGGCTATCCAGTTTGCCTGGGGACTCAGCTACGCGCACGAACGCGGTCTCGTACATCAGGACGTTAAACCCGCCAACGTGATGATCGGTGCGGATGGTGTGGTGAAGGTCACGGACTTCGGGCTGGCGAGAGCGCAGGTCGTAGACGGAGAATCGCAAAGGGCTACGCTGGGCGGAACGCCCGAATATTTTTCACCCGAACAGGCCCGGATTATCAAACTGGCGAAGGCGTCCGTCTCACCCGACGAATGGCCGCAGTTGACTTACCGGACGGATATTTGGTCCTGGGGAATCAGCGTCATGGAAATGTTCGCGGGCATTGAGCCGCCGACCTGTCGTTACGGTGGAGAGATGGCCGCCGAAGTGCTTCAGGATTATCTACAGATGGAACTGGAGGCGGACCATCTCAACTACATCCCGGAAGCGGTCGCCGCGCTGCTCTGCAAGTGCCTTGAGAAAGACCCGGAGCAACGTCCATCGAGCATGATGGAAATCGCAGAGACGCTGCAACACATCTACTTCGAGTTGACGGGCAGAGTCTACCCTCGTCGCCTTCCAGTGGCGGGACAGGGCACGGCGGGCAGCTTCAACAACCGCGCCCTCTCTTATCTTGACCTCGGCAAAGACAGCGTCGCCATGCGCGCATGGCAGTCCGCGCTGGCGGCGGACCCGCAGCATCCTGAAACCACATACAATCGCGGCGTCTTTCTCTGGCGACGTGGCCAACTGACGGATGACGCGCTGCTTCAACAAATGAAGTCTGTGCAAACGCTCAACAGGGAGGAATGGATTGACGAATACCTGCTCGGGCTAATTCAACTTGAGCGCGGTGATTCGGAGACGGCCGTCAACCTGCTCAAGGATGCTGCACAGCAAGCGCCGGAAGAGACTGAAGTGCGCGCCGCGTTGAGCCAGGCCCGGTCGGCGGAAAATCAAACGGAGCGTAATCATCAACAGACAGTCTTCAACGGGCACACCAGCTACGTCAACGCGGCCTGTTTGAATAGAGAAGGACGCAAGGCGCTCTCGGCTGGCGCGGACCAGACCGTGCGGCTCTGGGATGTTGAAACGGGCCAGTGCGTGCGGTCTCTTGAAGGCCATAGTGGTCCAGTTAAATCTGTCTGCTTCAGCCATGACGGGACGATGGCTCTCTCCGGCGGCGCAGACAAGACCGCCAGGTTGTGGAATCTGGAAACGGGCCGCTGCCTGCGCACGTTCAAGACGAGCCGTTCATGGAAGTGGCTGTGGGCGTTAATGAAGACGGCGGGCATTGCCCTTTATAGCCTGCTGGGAATCGCATTGCTGGCCCTCATACAGCTAGTTTTTGTCTACATACAGTTATCCAGCATACGTCGCGGCGCGGCCCCTGACACCTCTTATAATCCTCTCGTTGAAGTGGCGTCCCGTCTCATCTTCGGCGTCTTCTTCAACTGCGTCTTTGTCGGCCTCATAGGAGTCTTCATCGTCCAGTTTCTAGGCATGTTCCGGCGGCTGGACAAGTCCGTGCATCATCTGCAAGGACACAAGGGGGCCGTCAACTCCGTCTGTCTCAGCGACGACGGCGCGCTGGCGATTTCAGGAAGCGATGATAAGACCGTGCGCCTCTGGGACGTTAAGACCGGGCGGAGGTTGCACACCTTTCGCGGCCACCGCCGGGCCGTCACCTCCGTGTGTCTCAGCCGCGACGGGCAACGCATGCTCTCCGGCAGTTGGGATAGAACAGTCAAATTGTGGGACATGAAAACGAGAGAGCTTGTGCGGACATTCGAGGGACACGGCTCAGGCGTCAACTCCGTCGCACTGACCGGCGATAATCTTTACGCCATCTCCGGCAGCACAGACAACTCGCTTCGCGTCTGGGACGTGGAGACGGGCAAATGCCTGCATACATTCAAGGGCCACACTCAGGCCGTGACCTCCGTCAGCGTGAGCCAGGATAGCCGCGTCGTCCTCTCCGGCGGGTGGGACCATGCCATGCGCATGTGGGATCTCAAGACCGGACGTTGCCTGCGCAGCTTTAAGGCCGTGTCTCAACCCGTGACTTCAGTTTTCACGAGCACGGATGGACGGCTCGCCATCTCCGCGAATACCGATGCCAAGTTGCGCCTCTGGAAGCTTCCGCAGCAACTCGTTGATGTCTGCACGCCGCAGGTCTCGCGCATCACAAGCCCTACTAATCTGATTGAAGTCGAAAGGGCGGTAAGAGAAGACCTGCGTCATGGTCAGACGGAACTTGAGAGAACCAATTATTCCGCCTCGTTGGAACACCTTAAGAGAGCGCGACAGTATACGGGTTTTGAACGCATGTCGGAGAGCCTTGAACTGTGGCATCAACTCTCTCTCTACTGTCGCCGCGTGAAGGTCAATGCCCTCTGGCCGCTCAGGATTTTGGAGGGCCATGAGGGGAGCGTGCGAGCCGTCTGTTTCAGTGCTGATGGACGCATCGCCGTCTCCGGCAGCACGGATAACACCTTGCGAGTCTGGGAAACCAGCACCGGCTTTCAACTGCAAGACGTGGACATGGCGATGGAATTGACGGCCCTGTGTTTGAACCACGACGGCTCGCTGGCTTTAACGGGTTCACAAAACGTTTACCTGAACGACTACACGGTGCGCCTCTGGGACATCAAGACCGGAAAGTGGTTGAGCACCTTCGACGCACGGCACAAGGCTGCGGTGCTCGCGCTGTGCATGACCGCTAATCAGAAGTATGCGATTACGGCCAGCGCGGATAAGACTTTATGTTTGTGGCAAGTCGAGACGGGGCGTTGCTTGCGCAGCCTGACAGGACATCAAGGGGGCGTCACTTCAGTCTGCTTGACGGAAGACGAGGCATACGTCCTCTCAGGCAGCGAGGATGGAACCGCCAGGCTCTGGGACATCGTCACGGGTCGCTGTCGTCGCACTTTCACAGGACACGGTGGGCCCATCACCTCTCTCAGCTTGAGCGCGGATGGTCGCTCGGCTCTCACCGCCAGCGCGGACAGGACTATGAAGCTGTGGGATGTTTCCACGGGCAAGTGCCTGCACACCTTCGCGCAACAGGCTGATGCCGTCACTTCCGTCTGCTTCAGCGCGGACGGGCAGTTCGCAGTGTCGGCAAGTCGTGACAGAACGTTGAGGCTCTGGGACATCAGGTCCAAACAACTTGCGAAGACTCTGGAAGGCCACGAGGATGCGGTCGAAGCCGTCTGCCTGAGCCGTGACGGTCGTTTCATTCTCTCAGGCGGCGCGGATAAAAACGTGCGCCTCTGGGCCATTGACTGGGAACTCGAAGCGCGCCCGGCGGCTGAGTGGGATGAGGGAGCGCGGCCTTACCTGGATAACTTTCTGGCGTTGCATTGCCCTCACTTGACGGATTCGCTGCCCGCAGGCGAGTGCCTTGGCTGGAAGCTCAGACGACTGCTCAAGCGCGGGCGTCAGCCTCGATTCGTTGAAGCGGATGAGGAGCAATTGCTGTTCGCTTTGCGTTGCACGGGCTACGGATGGCTGCGGCCTTCAGGAATTCATGCGGAACTGGAAAAGATGGCGGCGGCATGGCCCACCAAAACGTCCCAGAGAAATCTGAAAGGAACGCTATTGAACATGCTGGCCGACACCAGGAGTCTTCTGGTTATCGCCAGAAAGCATACCTCGAAGCTCTGGCCCTTGTATCTACTGTTGCTGGTCGCAGGTCTGTTGCTCCTGCTCATCACTCTGTTCAGGGACTTCCAGAGCTCAGCCAAAGTCAAGCGAGAGGCAGAGGCGCAGCGCACTATGCAGGAGGCGGCAGCCGTCGCGCCGAGCATCGCCAGCGCATCCTGGCAAGTCTATCATCCGATTGCGACCGGCATGTCCATCCGATTGCCCTGTGAACCCAGGCCCACAATGCTGCCTTTTCTGGCTGGACCAGAAACAGAAGATATACATGTTTACAACTGTGAATATGCCGGGTTTGTGACCGTCATCTCTAGCGTCACGATAGCCAAAGGTTATGTCTCCAAGAGCGCGCGAGCGTTGAGCGCCGAGACCGAACAGAGCCTGAAAAGCTCAAGCGACTTCTTCATTGCGAGCACTAAAACAACGCCCTTCAAACAAGGCATGTTGTTCAGCGCAAACTTCGAGAAGAACGGGCAATATCTGACTCAGAAGAATTTCGTGATGACTGGAGGACGCAACATCTGGAAGCTCATCTTGATTTATCCGACGGATGATGCCGCCGCCGCAAACGCTTCGCAAGATGTTTTAGACTCGCTTGAGATTCAATAGAGCGCGGGGTCTTCCGCCGTCGCCGCACGCGTCGGGTTGTACCTGACCATTGGGCTCGCGGGACTAGAATAAAAGTGGTGTGCGTCGGTTGACTTGAACCAGAGCCAGCCGTTGGGCTGCGGGTCCGCCCAGACCTCATAGCCGGGCCGTTGCCCGTCTGACTCCTGGCTGACGCGAAGGGTGAATGTATAGCCGGACACGACGGGCTTCTCTCCAAAAAAACGCTTGTCCAGCAAGCCATCATTTATCAATTGGACGAACGTTCCGTATTCGTTCGGATGCGCCCGCGCGTACTCCGCTTCGGCGGCGGTGATGGTCCGAACCGACTGGACCGCGCTGGCTTCGTTGGCCGCCATCCGTGATTTCTGAAGACCTGGGAAAGCTACCAACCAGATGATGAATAGAAGGATAAGAACGCTCAGCACGGGAATGCCGACGGCGAGCAGCACTATCCTCCGCACGTCTCTCTGAGGTTGCGCTTTATTCCCGCTCTGCTCCGAATAGAATTCCTCGAAGTTCATTTGTTAGTCGTAAGTGAAAGAGGGCGACAAACGCGCGCGGTTGTTCTTGCCTTCAAAAAATATCCATGCGCTGGAAAGCTACGATGGTGGTTTGGAAAAGATGGCAAACAGGCTCACCACCAGGGCGAAGAGAAGATAAACCGCGACAATCGAGAGTTGTGTGATAAGCGAGACCTTGCACCACTTGCGCGCTTTCTGCGATGCGCGCAACGCGCCCTCTATATCATCCTCCTCCTTCAGCGTATTGACTTTCGCCGCATAGACCATCGCCACAATCCCGAACGGCGCGCAGCAAAAGATGGTAGACAGCACCGCTTGCAGCATATAGCTGTCGATAGCATTGGCCGTGATGCGGTAGATGGAAGAATCCGGGTCGCGCTGCATAGGTCAAACTTAAACTTTAAGAAGATAGAGAGACAGGGCTTGCGCCCTGCCCCTCTGAAAGTAGTTGTCGTTGGAAGATTACCAGTGGTCCGACCAGGAATGACCGCAGCCGCTATTGCCGCAGGTGCTACCGCTGTCTTCATACTGCTGGCAGTTACATCCCGGTTTCGAGCACGCCCCGGCCCCGCTACAGATGGCGTGCTGGTGTGATATGGCTGGACTGGCAGTTATATTTTCTCGTTGCTCAGTTTCCGTTTTCGGCATCTGAAGTCTCCTTCGCAAAGTGGTTAGAGGTTGACGCCTGAGCCGACGGCGGATCGTCGAAGTTGACGGTCGAAATCCGGGGCGCGTCGCGCTGGCGTGCGTTATTCGTTAAGACTTCTCCACGCGAAGAATGAAACGCGCGGAGAAGCCTTGTTACATGAGCGCGGGAAAGATATGCAACTGGCGGAAGGATGTCAATCAAAAGGCCGCGCGGTGCGGCGGCGCAACTCAACCCGTGAATAAGTCTGTTCGCTGCACTCAACCGCCGTTCACTGAATAGGCGTATCGGAAAGACCCATCACTTGACGTACACTTGCCCGCATCATCGGGCGAAGCGTGAGCGTATAATAAAAGAGATGAAAAATGCGGTGCACATAAGTTATGGAGTCGAGACAGGCAACCCGCTTGACATCAAGACCAGTCGGCTCAAGTGGGCCATCCTCTTCGGCTTCTGGACCTTCTTCAGCTTCCTCTACGCCAACCAAATCTATTTCGAGATGCTGCACAATCCGAGGATGCATCACTCCTGGTGGCGCATTGCTTTCTGGCAGTTGTTGGCCTGGTACAGTTGGGGCTGTCTCTCGCCGTTGATTCTCAAACTGGGGCGCAGATTTCCCTGCGAGGGTCCGGCGTGGTTGAGGGGCTTGCCGGTTCATCTCTCGGCGGCGGTCACGCTCTCCGCCTTTCACATCGCCGTCGCCACTGCGCTCAGGATGCTTGTCAGGCCGTTTGACGTGTGGAGCGATGTAAACCCTTTCCTGGTCCAGTATCAGGGCGAGTTGAGAAACTTTTTCCTCTTCGATTTTTTCGTCTACTGGGCCATCCTCGGCGTCGGTTACGCCTTCGATTACCGCGAGAGATACCGCGAGCGCGAGGCGCAGGCCGCGCAGTTGAAGGCCCAACTCGCACAGGCTCAGTTGGAGTCGCTCAAGATGCAACTGCACCCGCACTTCCTCTTCAACACGCTGCATACCATCTCCGGCCTCGTGCGGACGAACGAGCGGCAACCGGCTGTGAATATGATAGCGGGTCTCAGCGATCTGCTGCGTCATGCGCTTGAGAGCGCGGACGAACAGGAGGTTCCGCTCAGGGACGAGGTCAAGCTCATAGAGCTTTATCTTGACATCCAGCGAGTGCGATTTTCCGACAGGTTGACGGTGCGCCTGGAGATAGCCCCGGAGACGCTCGACGCGCTGGTCCCGAACCTGCTTCTTCAACCACTGGTGGAAAATGCCATCCGGCACGGCATCTCGTTCAAAGACACCGCAGGGGTCATCATCATCAATGCTTACCGCGATGAGGGCATGCTGCGCATCAGAGTTTGCGATGATGGACCGGGGTTGCAGTCGGGCTGGCGGATGGAAGAGAATGAAGGCATCGGTCTGGCTAACACGAGCGAGCGGCTGAAATATCTTTACGGAGCGGAGCACCGTTTCGACCTCAGCAACGGTTCCAACGGCGGCATGATAGCCGCCATCGCAATCCCCTTTCGTGTCGGCTATCAAACGGCCACCGGACGATGAGCGCGAAGACTAAAAAGCTCAAGGCGTTGATCGTTGATGACGAGCCTCTGGCGCGGCAGACGATTAGAGACCTTCTCGCAGAGGACCGGGAGATAGAGCTTATAGGTGAATGCAAGAGCGGCCTTGAGGCCGTCAACTTCATTCGCAAACAGCCTCCCGATCTGCTCTTTCTGGACATTCAGATGCCCGGCATGAACGGCTTTGAAGCGTTGGCTAAAATCGAGTCTGAACAGATCCCCGCGATTATTTTCGTGACGGCCTATGACCAGTATGCGCTGAAGGCTTTTGAAGTGCATGCCCTCGATTACCTGCTCAAGCCCTTCACCGATAAGAGATTCAAGGAAGCTCTCCGGCAAGCCAAGACCAACATCGAATTGAGGGAGATAAACAAACTCAGCCAGGGCTTGATAGCCCTGCTCGGAGAGCAGGCGGGAAGCGAAACTTTCGCCCCCAGGCGAAAGAGTTTTCTCACGAGGTTCATGATTAAATCGGGCGGGCGTGTGACCTTCATCAAGGCTTCCGAGGTTGACTGGATTGCGGCGGATGACTATTACATCAAGCTGCACGTCAACGGCAAGTCGCATCTGCTTCGCATCAGCATGAACGAGTTGGAAGAAAAACTTGACCCCAAAAGATTCCTACGCATTCATCGCTCCACCATCATCAATTTTGATTACGTCAAGGAACTACACCAGAACCCGAACGGCGAGTACGTTGTCGTCTTGAAGAACGGGACGGAATTAAAGCTCAGCCGCAACAGGCGAGAGCGACTGGAACAGATGCTCATGAACGACTACGATTAGTCGTTGCGACCTGCCTTCTCCCGAACACAAATCACAACTGACCGCGACTATCCGCCGTTTACAGCAATCTCATCGCGCTTCCCTGCAAACACGCATCCGCACACAGGCAACCCGCGTATGCTTTCTCTCACGAAGCATTCGTGAACCTATCGGTTGTCATCATCAAACGGGTAACTCGCAACTTTCGCAAAGGAGAAAATCATGAAGAGAGCTTATCTGATATTGGCCCTGCTGATCCTGGCCTTGAACGTTGACATGAGCGAAACGGGCTGCGCGCAGGCCAGCAAGGTCGCGCCGGGCGCATCGTCACCGCAAAAGTCCGCGCCGCGCAACCTGGCGATTCTCATCTTCGACGGCGTGCAGATTATAGATTACACCGGCCCCTATGAAACCTTCGGCCACGTTTACAACGGCGAGACGGCGGCCTTCAATATCTACACCGTCTCAGCGAAGACCGACGCGATTACCACTTCGATGGGAATGAGCGTCAATCCCAAGTACAACTTTGAAAACGCGCCGGAGCCGGACGTGCTGCTCATCCCCGGCGGCGACGTGAGAGGCCAGTTGACGGACCCGAACGTTATCAAATGGGTGCAGGATAAAGCGAAGGGCGCGGAGATGGTGTTGTCCGTCTGCAACGGCGCTTTCATTCTCGCCAAGACCGGCCTGCTCGACGGACTCGAAGCGACGACCACGGCGGGCTTGATTCCGATGTTGAGAGAAGCCGCTCCGAAGGTGAAGGTCGTTGACGACAGGCGTTTCGTGGATAACGGAAAACTCATCACGGCGGCGGGCCTCTCGTCTGGAATTGACGGCGCGCTGCACGTCATCGAAAGGCTTTACGGCAAGGGCACGGCGCAGATGGCCGCGCTCGGCATGGAATACAACTGGGATCCTGAGTCGAAATTTGTGCGGGCCGCGCTGGCGGATAAGTACATGCGGTTTAACTACGACGTGAAGGTGATTGACGGCGGATGGCAGCCGCTCAGCCGGACTGGAACAACGGACCAGTGGGAAAACAGGTGGGCGGTGGCGACCGAGACTCCGGCTGCTGAAGTTCTGGATAGCGTCAATAAGACTATCGAGAATAATAAAACGTATGGCGCGCCGTCCGCCATCAAGTGGGTTCGCACGGATAAGGCATCGCACAAGGGTGTGACGCAAAGCTCCTGGCGTTTCACGGACGAGAAGGGCGCGAACTGGTCCAGCATCGTCCGCGTAGAGCCTGTGGCCGGAGACGCACACCGCTTTACGCTCTCTGTAAAGATTGCCCGCGACAACAGCAGCGCGCGGCTGCATGCCAGGTAAGACATTTCAAAGCCAGGAAACAGCCACAGAGACACAGAGGCATAGTGCGCGCGCAGGCGCGACCGGATTCTCAAATTCCCGGACCTCTGACTCACGAAACTAACCAGATAGGACGCACCACACCGGCGTCTTAATTTCACAAAGCTAATCTGAGGGAAGGCTTGGCGACTTGTTCATTACAGGCCGCAAAGCTCTGTGTTAAGATGCAGGGCGTTCGGATTTAAGAGACGATGCGAGCCGCCGTGACTTCGCTTCGAGTTAAAGGAGAAGCTCTTGTATGCCCAACCCCTTCGCGCTCCAGACCTCTTTCGAGGACGGCTTTTCCATCATCAAGCTGGAAGGCTACCTGGACGCTCATACCGCGCCGCAGTTCGAGCAGGCCGTACAGTCGGAACTGGACGCGGGCCACGTCCGCTTCATCGTGGACTGTGAAAAGCTGACCTACATTTCCTCTGCGGGCCTCGGCGTCTTCATGAGTTTTATAGAAGAGATACGCGAGCAGGGCGGCGATATTAAAATCTGCGGCCTCACTCCGAAGGTCCAACAGGTCTTCGACATACTCGGCTTTCAGGAGTTGTTCGACCTGTGCGCGAATCAAGGCGAGGCGGTGCAGCGTTTCGCTGAGTCGCCGGTGGGGAAGGGGGCTGAATCGTAATGGCCGCTATCGAGAGAAAGTTTACGCTGCACGTCCCCTCTTCGACGGAGAACCTG
The DNA here is from genome assembly GCA_034665545.1 of Blastocatellia bacterium. Lineage (GTDB taxonomy): Bacteria > Acidobacteriota > Blastocatellia > Pyrinomonadales > Pyrinomonadaceae > DASYML01. The sequence goes on along the minus strand of JAXDFO010000403.1, from coordinate 14,417 downwards.
GTCCTGATACGCGAGTTCGTGAGCACCATCGGCGCGCAGGCCGGTCTTGAAGATTCAGATATAGGCAAGCTCGAACTGGCCGTTGACGAGGCTTGCGCCAACGTCATAGAGCACGCCTACGGCCATGACATCACGAAAGAAGTCATCGTGCGCGCCACCTTCGACGATGAGACTCTGCGGATTGATGTTGAAGACACAGGAAGGGGCTTCGACCCGCAGTCGGTTCCGTCCGAAGAGCTTGAGCGGCTGGTCCAGGCGCGCAAGTCCGGCGGCCTCGGCATGCGTCTCATGAAGTCTCTGATGGACGAGGTGCATTACGAAATCGCGCCCGGTGAGAAGAACGAGCTTCATATGATGAAACGCCTGCGTAAGAAATGACAACCACTCCAACTCCTCCCCTAGACCCCTCCCGCCTGGAAGCGTTGCTCGAATCGGCGCAACTGCTTCACTCTTCGCTCGACCTACAAGACCTCTTGCGTCATCTGCTGCGTACGGTGATGGGACGCTTGCTGGTGGGTCGCGGCCTCGTCGCGGTTGACGGCGAAAAGGGGATGCGCCTCGCGCTCGTGCGCGGCATGCCGAAGCTCAAGGCCGGGGATGCTTTCGATGAGGCGAGGGCGCGCGAAGCGGGCGCGCAGAGTTTCTTCACCATCGGAAACGAGGAACATCCTGTCGGCTTGCTCGGCATCTCTCGCCCGCCGAGCGGAGAGATTGCCGCCGAAGAGATGGAATCGCTGCGCGCCCTGCTCGGCATCGCGGCGAGCGGCATTGATAACGCGCGCTCGCACGCGGAAGCGCAAAGGCTCAACACTGACCTGGACCAGAAAGTTCAAGAGTTGCGCGCGTTGCTGGACCTCGTGCGCGGGCTGAGTTCGACGCTTGAGCCGGAGGCTGTCGCCAACCTCCTGATGCTCACGCTCGCGGGTCGTTGGGCCGTGCGCCGTTACGCGCTCGCGGTTTCAAGAGAAGGTCATCCGCCCGTCATTCGCCAGAAGGGAATCGCGCTGCCGGACCTGCAAGGCCATGTGGAAATTCTTGCGTTGATGCCGGAGGCCGTCCGCGTCGAAGAACTTCAAGAAGGAGAATTTAAGAGCGCGCTCGAAGCGCAACAGGCTGCCTTAGTTTTTCCCTTGCGCTCTTCCTCAAGCACGAGCGGCGTGGTGGTCCTGGGCCAACGTCCTGGCGCGCAGGGCTACACGGCGGATGATATGGAGTTTGGCGCGGGGCTGGTCGCGCAGGCGTGCGTCGCGTTTGAAAACTCCTGGTACGTGCGCGAGACGCTCGAACGAAAACAGATGGAGCAGGAGCTTGCGCTGGCGGCGAGCATTCAAGAGGGACTCTTTCCCGAACGCATGCCGAAGCTGGCGGGCTACGATGTCGCCGCGCACAATCGTCCGGCCCGCCAGTGCGGCGGCGACCTCTACGATGCTCTGTGCTTTGAAGAGGGCGAGAATCGTCGCGCCTGTCTCTTCTGCGTCGCGGATGTGTCGGGCAAAGGTCTTCCCGCGTCGCTCTTGATGAGCAGCATGCAGGCGAACTTGAGAGCCTTGTCCAACCGCGTCACGTCGCTCGTCGAACTCGCCGCCAGCATCAACCAACTGCTCTACGCGACCTCGCCCTCTAACAAGTTCGTGACGGCGATTATCTTGGAGATTGACCGGGCGACGGGCGCGGGCCGCTATGTCAACGCGGGGCACAATGAATGCGTGCTGCTGCGTGAGTCGGGCGAGGCTGAGCTTCTCAAATCAACGGGGCTGCCGCTCGGCATGCTGCCGGGGATGTCTTACGAAGAGGGCAGCTTTCAACTCGGCGCGGGCGACCTGCTGGCTCTCTACTCGGACGGGGTGACGGAGGCTTACGACGAAGCCGAAAACGAGTGGGGCGAAGAGCGTCTTCTGGACGCGCTCAAGTCATCGCTTGATGAATCGGCGACGAACATCGTGACGCGCATCTTTGAAGAGATTGACAGCTTCGCGGGCGCAGCCCCGCAGCATGACGACATCACTTTATTAATCGTCAAGCGCGTTTCTTAGATTTCCCCAAATGACAATCAAAGTCTTCCTATCGCGCTCATTCCTTCTTTCGCTCCTGCTTCTACTCTCTTCTGCAAAACTGTTCGCGCAGGGCGTTGAACGGTTCACGCTGACCCAGGAGAGTTTGAAGGATGGCAAGAGTGTTAATCTGGATACGAGCGGATGGAAGTATCAAGCGGGTGATGATGCGGCGTGGGCCAACCCTGCGCTTGATGATAGTTCATGGGATAGCATCAACGATACGAAGTTCAGCCATGAGAATCTGCCGCGAAGCGGTTGGAAGGGCATCGGTTGGTTCAGGCTGAGAATGCGTGTTGATTCTGCGCTCGAAGGCGAGCCGCTCGCGCTCGTGATGGGCCAGTGGGGCGCGTCGGAAGTTTATCTTGACGGCGCACTGATAGAAAGCTTCGGCACGGTCAGCGCGACGCCCGAAGGCGAGCGCGCCTTCGACCCGAAATACTCGCCGCGCGGTCTCGTCTTCAAGAGCGCGGGCGAACACCTGCTCGCCGTCAGGCTCTCGGTCAATGCCTTCCGCGACATCTCTTCGGGTTGGGGAAGATGGTTGGAAACGTTGGGCTTTCGTCCGGGCTTTCGCCTGAACATCGCCAAGATGGACAGCGTCACCGCGCGCCGCGAGTCGTTTTTAAGGTCTGACGTGGGACAGAACATACTTGACCTGGGCGTGTGCGCGGCGATTGGTCTGCTGCACCTGCTCATCTTCCTCTACTACCCGCGCCAGCGAGCCAATCTTTTCTTCAGCCTCATGCTCTTCGCGGTCACGGCCAACATCGTCGCAAGTCTTCTCATTACGCATGGCAACCATGATGTTCGCGTCGCAGCCTTCCTTTCCCTCTCTACGCTGCTAGCCAGCGCAGTCGCCGTCTTCACCTTCCTGCCCTTCCTCTACACGGCGTTCAACAGCCGCATCCCCCAGTATTTTTGGATAGCCCTCTGCGCGTGGAGCCTGCTCATGCTGGGGCGCATCATCAGACCGGACCTGGTCCAGAATTGGTTTGCGAGCGCGACCCTGACGGGCTTCTTCGTGATAGAAGCGTTGCGGGCCATCATCAGCGCGCTCTGGAAACGACTGGACGGGGCATGGATCGTGGGCATCGGCGTGCTCTTACTGGCGATGGTCCCGGCCATGTCTTTCCTGTCTTCGATGGGTTACGAACTCCCGCATTTCTGGAATACGGTCATAGACAAGGTCGGCCTCTTCGGCCTTATCATAGCCCTCTCGCTCTACCTTGCGCGCAACTTCGCGCGCACCAGCAACCGTCTCGAAGAACAACTCGTGCGGGAAATAGAGCACGAACGTGAGCGCGCCAGGCTCGCCGTCATTGAAGCGGAGAACGAGCGGCGCGCGAAAGAGTTAGACGAGGCGCGTCAACTCCAACTCTCCATGCTTCCCAGGTCCGTCCCGCAACTGCCGGGCCTTGAGATAGCCGCTTACATGAAGCCCGCGACGGAAGTCGGCGGCGATTATTACGACTTTCATCTGGCGGATGACGGCACGTTGACCGTCGCCGTCGGCGATGCGACGGGCCACGGGCTCAAAGCCGGAACGATGGTCACGGCGGCGAAGAGTCTCTTCACTACTCTGGCATCACAGCCGGACATCACGAGCATCTTCAAACAGTCTTCAGCCGCCATCAAGAAGATGAATCTGCGCGGTCTCTTCATGGCGATGATTATCTTGAAGGTCAAAGAGGGCCGCGTCTCTGTGAGCGCGGCGGGGATGCCGCCGATGCTCATCTATCGCGCGGCGACGAGAGAGGTTGAAGAGATTGCTATCAGGGCGATGCCTCTCGGCGGTCTCCAGAACATCTCTTATCGTCAACGGGAGTTGAGCCTCTCGGCTGGCGATACCATCCTGCTCATGAGCGACGGCTTCCCTGAGATGTTCAACGAAGCGGGCGAGACGCTCGACTATGGAAAGGCGAAGACTATTCTGGAAGAGATGGCCCAGGCCACGCCGCAGGAGATTATCAGTCACTTCGTTGAGGTCGGTGAGACCTGGGCCAACGGCAGGCCGCAGGATGACGACGTGACCTTCGTCGTCCTTAAGGTCAAGGAGACCGTCAGCCCCTCGTCTTAGCCATTACATTATAGTGAGTCCGATAAGGCCGACTTTTACGAACGGAAATTATCGGACGCCTTGAGAATATTGGACCATTTATTAGACCATTAATGCATACGGTCCATGCTCAATTGACTATTCCAACTTATCGTCTTGAAGATTTGATGATGATCATCACGCGGCGCGAAATTCTTCGGCTTGCAGGGCTGGCGGTTGGAGGGGGCGCGCTCTGTGCGTGCAGGGCCAGGTCTGATGCGGAGGGTGAAGGCGCGGGCGTGACGATTTCGGCGCAACCGATAGTGACGCCGCAGGGACGTGAGCTTCCGCCGGATGCTGCGCCGCTCGAAAAGCAGGTTCTTTATGAACCCGCCTCGGAGCCCAGACACTTGGACATCTCAAGGGACATTTACGGGGCCGGGGTGGCTATCAACTGGGGCGGCGAGCCTTTGCTGCGACGCGACCAGAATCAGAAACTCGTGCCCGCCCTCGCGGAGTCTTACACGGTGGGCCCACACGCGGAATATTTTGATTTCGTGATTCGCAAGGACGCTCGTTGGAGCGACGGTGTGCCCATCACTGCGCACGATTGGGTCTTCACGTTTCGTCATCTGGCAGACCCGTCTCTGGACAATCCCTGGGCCTGGTTCTTCTATGACATCAAGGGCGTGCGTGATTTGAAGGAGAGCAAGGGCGACCGTGAAGGCATCGGCGCGGAAGCGTTAGACGAGCGCACCCTGCGCATTCACGGAGAGGGCGGGCCCGTGCCGCATCTTCCGGCCCTGCTCGCATACCAGGCAGCCGTCCCCGCGCCGCGCCACAAGGCCGAAAAGAACCCTGAGCATTGGGCCGACACGGCAGAGGGCTTCGTCTCATCCGGCCCGATGCGCCTTCTGAGTTGGCAGCACGACCAGCGTCTGGAATGGGATGCGAATCCCTTCTACAACGGGCCGCACAAGCCCGGCATACAGCGTCTGGTCCAACTCGTCGGCACGCCCGCGACCGGGTGGTTCAATGCCTGGCTCAACAAGGAGATTGATTACATAGCCATCCTACAGCCGCAGGAAGTCGCGCAGGTCCGCGCGGACCCTGCCTTGCAGCAACGCCTGCGCTCATTCAATAACTTTCAGACCGAGTATCTCGCGCTCGACGCGACCAGCAAGCCGCTCGACAATCTACGCTTGCGACAGGCTCTGGCCCACGCCGTTGACCGCGAAGCCTTCTGCCAGCAGGTGATGATAGGCACGCGCATCCCGGCCTTCTCCATGCTGCCGCCGGACTTCCCCGCGCATAACCCTGAGTTGAAATCCGTGCAAAGCTTTGATGTAGAGAAGGCGCGCGCGCTGCTCACCGAAGCGGGCTATCCGGGCGGGAGAGACGCGGGCGGTAATCAACTCTCGCTGGACCTTTTTTCCAACGGTCGTGATGTCGTCAACGAGTACACCAAAGACCAGTGGGAGCGGCACCTGGGCATCAAGGTCAACTTACAACTCCTTGAAGGCACGGTCTGGAGCGAGCGACGCGCGCAACGCACCATGTCCATCTACAAGGGTCAGTACGAGTATGATTTTCTCGACCCTGCGAACATGCTCACGCACCTCTGGCGCAGCACGAACCAGGGAGGCTCGCCGCGCCATTCATGGAAGAACGAAAGATTCGACGAACTCGTGACGCGCGCCGGACGCGAGATTGAAGAGCCTGCGCGCATGGCTCTCTATCAACAGGCGGAGCGTCTTCTCGTTGAAGATGTCGGCGCGGTCTTCTTCACGCACATGGTCACGCATCAGGTCTGGTGGCCCTACCTGACGGGCTTCGCGCCCGACGCGAGCGGCAACGTGGTCTTTCGCTATCTGGACATTTCGCGCTTCCAGATGTATATCAGAAGCGACGTTGATCGCTGGCGCAAGCCACGTTAGCCCATCAAAAAACGAGCCAGGGGATGGTAATTATTTCTGCGCCGCTCGCCGCGCCGCCGAATTAATCTATATCAAAATCTCAGACTGGCTGCCTCCATTGACTAAGCCATTGCTGGAGGTCTCGGACCTCTGCACACAGTTCGACCTGAAAGAGGGCGTCATCCGCGCGGTGAACCATGTTTCGTTCACGGTGGAAGAGGGACGCGTGCTCGGCGTCGTGGGCGAATCCGGTTGCGGCAAGAGCGTGACCGCGCTTTCGCTCATGCGACTCGTAGACCCGCCCGGCCACATCACGAACGGCCAAGTTGTCTTTCACGACAACGGGCGCACCTGCGATTTGCTCAACCTCACGCCGTCGCAACTTGAGTCCATTCTGGGCCAACGCATCTCCATGATTTTTCAAGACCCGATGACATCCCTCAATCCTGTCTTGACCATCGGCTATCAGATTATGGAGCCACTGCGCGTACACCTTCGCCTCTCTTCGCGTGATGCGCGCGCGGAGGCAATGCGCTTGCTCGAACGCGTCGGTATTCCGGATGCGCCCGCGCGTCTGGATGATTACCCGCATCAATTTTCGGGCGGGATGCGCCAGCGCGTGATGATTGCGATGGCAATCGCCTGTCAACCGAAACTGCTCATCGCTGACGAGCCGACGACCGCCCTCGACGTTTCCGTTCAAGCGCAAGTCCTCAACCTCCTTCGCCAACTCAGCCGCGAACTCGGCACGTCCGTCATCATCATCAGTCACGACCTCTGCGTAATAGCGCAACTCGCTGACCGCGTCGCCGTCATGTACGCCGGAAAGATAGTCGAGAACGCGACCGCTTCAGAAATTTTCAACGCGCCGCAGCATCCATACACGCGCGCCCTCGTCGCTTCCATCCCGCGCCTCAACGAATGGCCCGCGCGACTCATGACTATCGAAGGCGCGCCGCCGAGCCTGCGCGGCGAGCAGAAGGGCTGCGCCTTCGAGCCGCGCTGCCCTCTACGCATCCCTCGCTGTGCATCCGATAGCCCGCCTCTCATAGAGCTTGACTCCAAACACCTCTGCGCCTGCTGGGTCGCGCAAGCGGAGAGGCAAGGAGCGCGCGGCGATGTCTGAAACGCTCCTGCGCATCATCGAACTTTCCAAAAGCTTTCCCCTCCGGCGAGCGGCTTCACTCGGCACGAAGAGAGTTGAGAACCTCGCGGTCAATCGCGTGAGCCTCTCTGTGATGGAAGGTGAAACGCTCGGCCTGGTCGGCGAATCCGGCTGCGGCAAATCAACGCTCGCGCTGACCATCATGCGGCTCTATGAGCCGACTGGCGGGCGCATTCTTTTCGCCGGGCAGGACATCACGGACCTCACCGAAGCCGCCCTGAAGCCAGTCCGCAGGCAGATGCAGATGGTCTTTCAAGACCCCTTCGCATCACTCGACCCGCGCCTCAACGTGGAACAGATAATCAGCGAGCCTCTCAACATTCACCGCACCGGCACGAGAGCAGAGCGGTCTTTACTGGTCCGGCAACTGCTTGAGCGCGTCGGCCTCAACGCCCTTGACAGGCACAGGTATCCGGGCGAATTTTCCGGCGGGCAACAGCAACGCATAGGCATCGCGCGCGCCCTCGCGCTGCGCCCCCGCCTGCTCATCTGCGACGAGCCTGTTTCCGCCCTCGACGTTTCCGTTCAAGCGCAAATCCTCAACCTCCTGCGCGACCTACAGGACGAGTTCAAGCTCGCCTCTCTTTTCATCTCGCACAACATCGCCGTCACGGCCTTCATGAGCCGCCGCATCGGCGTCATGTACCTGGGCCAACTTGTTGAAGTTGGCCCAGGCGAGATTATCGTCAACGCGCCGCGTCATCCATACACGCGCTCTCTGCTCGCGGCAGTGCCGGAGCCTGACCCTGCGCGGCGCACTTCTGAAGGCGTGGTGGAAGGCGACGTGTCCTCGCACGAGAGCTATTCTGTGGGCTGCGTTTTTCGCGCGCTCTGCCCTTTGGCCCAGGCGCGTTGCGCGACGGAAGAACCGCAACCGCGCGTCGTCGGTGAAGCTCACATGGTCGCCTGTCATTTCGCTTGAGGGAGGATGAAGGGAAAGCTATGGCTCGTTACATTCTTTCGCGTGTGGCCGGACTGTTGAGCGTGCTGCTGGTCGTCTCCATCATCACGTTCGCATTGATGCACGCCGTTCCGGGCGGCCCCTTCGACGCGCGCGCGCTGGAAAAGCAGCAGATGATTCCTGACAACATCAAGCGGCAACTCAACACGAAGTACGGGTTGGACCAATCCGTCTGGCGACAATACTTTCTTTTCCTACGCAACGCCGCGCGCCTGGACTTCGGTTACTCGTTAGCCTATCCGGGCCGAACCGTCGTGCAGATTTTCAAGGAGCAGTGGCCCTATTCATTTCAACTCGGACTGCTCACGCTCGCCTTCTCCATTCTCGTCGGCCTCGGCCTCGGCATCATCTCCGCCGTCAGGCCCAACTCATGGATTGACCATGCGGGGACCGCCGTCTCCATTTTCTGTCTAGTCATGCCGAGCTTCGTCTTCGCGGTTCTTCTACAGTTCTTCTTGTCGGTGCGGCTCGGACTCCTGCCGACGGGAGGATGGGACAGCCCCTTGAATTGGATAATGCCGGTGCTGGCGAACTCGCTCGCGCCGGTCCTGGTCTTGCAGCGTTACACGCGTTCGAGCATGAGAGACGCGATGCGCGCGGGCTATGTGCGGACGGCGCGTGCGAAGGGACTCGGCAGGCGCAGAATTATGTTCGTGCATGTTTTCAAGAATGCGTTGACGCCCGTTCTGACGGTCGGCGGGCCGCTCGCCGCCGGACTCATCACAGGCTCTTTCTTCGTTGAAAGCATCTTCAGGATTCCGGGCATCGGCTTCTATTTCGTGACGGCGATTCAACACCGAGACTATCCGATGATTATGGCGACGACGCTCGTCTGGGCAGCCGTCATCAGCACGGCCTATCTCTTGACAGATTTGCTATACGCGCTCGCTGACCCCAGGGTGACGTTGACGAAAGGAACATAGGATGGACCGGCCAGCAGTAGAGACACGCTTGACGACAGAATCGCTATCGAAGAAAGGGGCGAAGGGCTTGAGACTCTTCTGGCTGCGCTTTCGTCGCAACCGGCTGGCCGTCATCGCGCTCTGCTTCATCAGTCTCGAAATATTAATCGCGCTCTGTGCGCCGTGGCTCGCGCCGCACGACCCGTACCAGGGCGACTTCGCGGCCACCTGGCAGACGCCCAACTCGCTGCACTGGCTCGGCACTGATGATTTAGGTCGAGACGTGCTCTCGCGTCTCATCTACGGCGCGCGCGTTTCCCTCAGCATCGGCGTCTTGAGCCAGTTGGCGATTGCGCTCGTCGGGTTGCCTGTGGGCGCGCTGGCGGGCTTGCGTGGCGGGCGCGTTGATTACGTCCTGATGCGAATCATAGACGTGCTCTCGTCGCTTCCCGTGATGCTCTTTTATATTCTGCTGATGGTCGCGCTAGGCGCGGGCTTCGGCAATCTGATTATCGCCATGACGGCGACGGGCTGGATCGGGATGGCGCGGCTGGTGCGAGGGCAGGTGCTATCTTTGAAAGAGACTGACTACGTGCGCGCCTCGCGCGCGATGGGCGGCGGGACCAGGCACATCATCATGACGCACTTACTGCGCAACGCGATGTCGCCCGTGATAGTGTCGCTCGCGCTGGGCATTCCGGGCGCGATGTTCGCCGAAGCCGGACTGAGTTTCCTGGGACTCGGCATCCCTTCGCCGCAGGCTTCATGGGGACAGATGATAGGCATGTATCAAGCCTACATACGCACGGCCTGGCATCTCACGGTCTTTCCCTCCATCGTGCTCGCGCTGACGATGCTCGCCTGGTTCTTACTCGGCGACGGCATCCGCGACGCGCTCAACACGCACGCTCACGGCGGCACAGTTTAAACTCAATAGCCTTCTCATCACGCGGGGCGGCCCGTTAGTCCCAAAACCGTTTTCTCCTTTCACTCTCGCTTGTAAGCTCCCGGTCAACGTGTAGCGAATCTCTCATCAACCGTCATGGCTGGTCGAGTGGTCTCCCCTCTGTTCTCTGCACGAAATCAAATGGAAACTCGATTTCCCTTTCCGCGAGAGTTAAGGAGTTAATATGAAGAAACATCTATTCGCCATCGCCCTCTCTCTCATTCTTTTGGTCTCTCCGCTGCTCACTTTCAACGCGAGCGCGCACTGGGAATTTCATGACCAGCAGGGCCAGTACCTCTTTGGCTATACAGGGGTTGAAAGCGCCGCCGACTACGAACTCGAAGTCGCGCGCAACCATATCAAGACCAACGTCACGACGCTCTCTTCCGAGTGGACCACTAGCTTGGGCCCGGCCATCACTCAACACAACAGTGCGGGCAACAAGGTCGCTATCTTCCTGGACACGATTCTCTTTCAGAGCGATACCCCCGCCTGGTATCTGCGGCCCGATTACAGGTACTTGTTCGATTCCTGGTACAACCGCAACAAGCTCTACCTCACGCCCGACCGCGTCTCGTTTCTCATCATCAACAGCGAAGCCTACAACGCGCGCCTGACCAATGCCGCGCTGGACCAGGCGACGGCCTACGTCAAGTCTAAGATACCGGCGATCCCGACGGTCGTCGGTTACGGTCTCTCGCCGGGCGGAGTTGACATCTCCGCGCAATCGCTGCCCGTGCAGCCTGACGGGTTCGCTTTCTGGGATTACTACATCCTGCACCCGGAAGACCCGAACAGTAAATTCCGTTACTGGCTCAACTATTTTAAGAGCCACATAGACGTGTCTCGCCAGCGACTCATCATCGTCTTCGACGCGCATTTCGCGCCCGACCATTTACGGTTCGGCATCACGCAGGAGATGCTTGGGCCAATGGCAATCCGCTACGCCAGCATCGCGCGCAGCGAACCGCTCGTCGTCGGCATGATCGGATTCACCTGGCAAGGTTTCGGGGACACGCTCGGACTGCGCGACGTGACCCAGAGCGTCAGAGACGACAACCGGACGGCAAGTTGTAGCCTGCTGCCCTGCTTCTAGAAAATTCTCAATTGGATGTCAGGCGGGTTGCGGTCCACCACAGAGACACAGAGCACGCGGAGGACGCACAGAGAAGTTTCAAGCCTCTGTGCGTCCTCAAGTGTCCTCTGTGTCTCTGTGGCGGTGGCGAATGCCTTACGACTTTTTAGAAGTTGAGTCGCAGCCCGAACTGAATCTGACGAGGGCTATCGGCAGCCGTGGGGCGTCCGAAACTGTTGAGCGCGGTCGCCCCCGTGCCGAAGGTGTTGTTCGGCAGTTGCAGGTTCGCCCTGTTGAGCACGTTGAAGCCTTCGACAATCGTCTCCATGCTCAGATGTTCGTTGAAGCGAAAGCGGCGATTCAGTCGCAGGTCCAGCGAAGCGAAGTCGAAGCCGCGACCCGTGTTGCGGCCAACTCCGAGCGGACGGTCGTTGACGTTCGTATCAAAGTTTCTATCCGCGCCCGTCAAGATGTTGAAGGGCAAGCGCGAGCCGTACTGAAAAATATAGCTCAACTGAAAACCGTCCAGCGCGCGACGAAAGATTGTTTCGCCCTTCGTCGCTGTCGGAGCCTCGAACGAGCCGCTCAACGCCAGGTGGTGTCTCTGATCGTTGTCCGAGAGGCCGCGATCATCCAGCAGGTTGAAGTTATCCTGCGGCGTGAAAAAGAAGGCGTTGCCCACGTCGTCCGTCGCTTTGGAAAGCGTGTAGGAGACGCGCGCCTGGGCCCAACGACTGAAGCGACGCTTGAAAGAGACGACCATCCCGTTGTAATCGGATTCGCCGGAAGACTCCGCGCGGCTGATGTTGGCGAAGCGCGAATCGGGTCGGCCCAAGTTCGCCACGCCCGCAGAAGCCGGGAAGCGCGGCACGTTGACGTTGCGCGAAAGGATGATGTGCTGAGCGCGCACATGCAGATAACCGACCGAGAGAGACATCGCTCCCGTCAACTCTCGCTCGACTTGAAGATTGGCCTGTTGGCTGTAAGCGTTCTTGATGTTCGGGTCAATGGTCGTGATGCTGACCAGCGTATTCGAGGGAAACTCCGGCAGCACATTGGGAAAGACCGGCGCGCCCGCCTGCCCGAAGGAGAGCACAGCCGTCCTGTACTTTGAGCCGTCGCGCTGCAAGGCGTTCGACGTGGCGCGCAAAGGAAGCCTGTCGAAGTAGACGCCGTAGCTGGCCCGTATCACCGTCCGGTGTTGTTGGCCCAGAAATCCCGGCGCGTAAGCGATGCCGATGCGCGGCGCGAAATTGTTGGCGTCGGTTTGAATCGGGTCCGGCAAAAACTGCGCGTCATAACGCAGGCCCGCGTTGATGGTCAGGTCCGGGCGCGGCTTCCATTCGTCCTGCACGAAGAGGCCCATGTTCGGGTTGCTCTGAAACTGGCTCGTCGCGCCGAACGCCTGCTGAAAAGTGACGTAGCGGCCCGCCTGAAAATTCTGAAGCGAAGAGAAAGTATAGACGCCCTGCAACGCGCCGGGGAAAGTGATGTTCACACGGTCGAGCAAAAATTGCGCGCCGACCTTGAGCGAGTGCGCGCCGCGTTGCGTGGAGATGTTGTCCACCAGTTCGAGAGTGTCGAGGTCTCGCTTCGTCGGAGAGAAGGTCGCCGTCCCGAAGTTCGCCACGCCGTTGATGTTGATGGCGGGGCCGAGTTCATCATTGACGGGCGCGCCCAGTCGGCTGCGCGTGAACTGAAAGCGCGCTTCGTTGAAGACGCGAGGCGAAAGCGTGGTTAAGAGATGCGCTGCGAAAGTCTGGTCGCGGTCGTGCAGCGCAGTGCCGCGACTGACGGTGTTCGTGCCGCCGACGTTGCGCGCGTTGAGGCTGCCGATGTCATAGAGGTTATAGCGGGCGGTCAGCAAGTTCGTCGCGTTGATGCGATGGTCCAGCCGGAAGAGAAAATTGGTCGTGTCGAAGCCGGTCGGCACGACTCCGCTTTCGATGTGCGGGCCGCGATAGTTTATCGCGTCCAACTTCGTGTTGATGGCCGCGACGTTCGCTGGCGCGATGGTGATGACGACCGCGTTATTGAGGCGCGTCTGCTCGAAGTTGGAGAAGAAGAAAGTGCGGTCGCGCTTTATTGGTCCACCAAAGCTCGCGCCGTATTGCCCTTGCGTGAGCGGGTCTTTGGTTGGAGACAAGGGGTTGCGCGCGTCGAAGCGTTGGTTGCGCAGGAAGCCGTAGATGCGCCCGCGATAATTATTGGTCCCGGATTGCGTGACGATGTTGACGACTCCGCCCGACGCGCGCCCGAACTCCGCGATGCCGCCCGACGTGATGACCTCGAATTCGCGTATCACTTCCTGACTGTAAAATGTGCCAGCGAGGTCCGCCGCGTCGTCGTTGGAAGAGAGTCCGTCAACGATGAAGCCGTTGTTGATGAAGCGTTGCCCGGTGATGGAGAGGCCGGTGCCCGCGACGGAAGAGGTTTCGGGGAAGCGTTGGTTGGCGACCGGGTTGGTGCGCGTCACGCCGGGCGTGAGGGCCGCCAGGTCCAGGTAGTTGCGCCCGTTCAAAGGGAGGTTGTCTATCTCCTTCGGCACGATGGTCTCGGCCACCTGCGTGCGCGCGGTCTCGACCGCAGGGACATCCGCGTTCGTGATGTTCACGCTCGCGGCCACACCGGCGATTGTTAAAGTGAGCGGCATCTCCAAAGCCTGGCCTACGGTCAGCGTCAAGCGTCCGGTCAGCGTCGCAAAGCCCGTTCGCTCTGCCGTCAGGCTGTAGTCGCCGACCGGAAGATAAGCGAATCTGTAGCGGCCTTCGCCATCGGTCGTGATGGTCTGGCGCTGGTTGGTATCAAGGTTAGTGACCGTGACAATCGCGCCGCCCAGGGCCGCGTCGTTCGTATCCTCAACGCGCCCGCTCAACGTGGCAGAGGTCGTGGCCTGTTGCGCCCTCACGGGCAGCCGCGTTGCGCTCCACATAAAGCACAGGATGAATAAAAGAGCCCAGAGGCTTAGTCTTCTACATTTATGGTCCAGTATTAAATTCATTGCTACTCTCCCGCAGCGCGATGCTTTGCTCATCACTCCGGCTGCATAGTCATGTGGGGATAGCGGCCTATGCACGAGAAACGAATTCTCGCGCGGTAAGACGCAGAAGGACTGAAAGAAGTCCTTCGATGACGCTCGACTGGCTAGAGAGTTGTGGGAGGCGCGCGGGGAGGATACTGGCGGCACAAAGCGTGGGCGGTATTAACTACGCGGGCGGAGTCTTGCACAAGACTCGTGACATCCGGCGGGCGCGGTTGAAGCTTATAGGATAAAGCCGCCGCGTCGCGCGTTCGCCTGAGTTGAGTTGAAGAGTTTAAGAACGCCCCGCAGTCTGATGAACAGGGGCGAGAGATACCAGCCGC
>JAXDFO010000402.1:0-32726 GCA_034665545.1 Blastocatellia bacterium | reverse complement strand
ATAAATTCGAGTGGCGGCGCGGTTATAAGTTCTCGACCTACGCGACGTGGTGGATACGACAGGCCATCACGCGCGCCATCGCGGACCAGGCGCGGACCATTCGCATCCCCGTCCACATGATCGAGACCATCAACAAGCTTATCAGGACCAGTCGCGCGCTGGTCCAGGAATTGGGCCGCGAGCCGACGAGCGAAGAGATAGCCAGGAAGATGGACATCCCCGTTTCCAAGGTGCGCAAGGTCTTGAAGATAGCGCAGGAGCCTATCTCGCTTGAGACGCCCATCGGCGAAGAGGAGGATTCGCACCTCGGCGATTTTATAGAGGACAAGTCCATCCTCAATCCTGCGGATGCGGTCGTCGCCTCGAACCTGCGCGAGATTACGGACGAAGTGCTGGCGACGCTCACGCCGCGCGAAGAGAAGGTCATCAAGATGCGCTTCGGCCTCGGCAGCAGCGGGTCCGAACACACGCTCGAAGAGGTGGGCCAACATTTCGCCGTGACCCGCGAACGCATTCGCCAGATTGAAGCCAAAGCCCTCAGAAAACTACGCCACCCCTCCCGCTCGCGCAAGCTCAAAGCTTTCCTCGAAAGCGTGCAACGCTGAGAGCGATTTTTAAAGTTGAAGGATGAGAGAAAAGCTCTCCAACGTTATAACGTTGGAGAGCTTTTCTCTCATCCTTCATTATTCCCACTTGCGAGTTATTTCGCTGATGAGAATAGCCCTGTGCTCTTGGCTGTGTGATCGAAGTCGTACTGGTAGATATAGCCTGGCAGGGGGATGGGGCGCGTGAACTTGACTCTCACCTCCAGACGGTTATTGACTTTTTCGGGCGTAATCTCGGCGTTGTCCGGCACGCCGTAATCTTTCCCGGCGGCCTGTAGTTGCTCTCTCAGCCAGGCGTTGGATTGGCCCGTCATCGCGGCCTTGTCCACGTCGTCCTGCATCGCCTGTTTATAAAGCGAGTACTGGTAGGCCACGGGAATATATTGATAACCCACGTAGCCGACGACGATGATGAAGGCCATGACGAGAAGAAACTTGAGACGCGTGCCGCCGCGTTCGCGCCCGTTCTCTCGACGGCACAGGCCGCGCGATTCATTCATACTGGTCCTTCCGTTCTTCTTCAAAAATTATCATGCGATGCTCTCTCTTCAAAAGTTCGCGTGAGGCTTTGTGTGGAGGACCGCGCGGAGCGCATCGCGCAGGAGGGAGCGCGGGATTTCTCGCCCGTCCACCAGCGCGGCGCGCCCCAACGCTTTGAGGAGAACCCACTTAATCTGGCCGCCGATGCTCTTCTTATCATGGGCCAACGCGAGCGTAATCTCGTTCGTGTCCAGGTCGCTCGCGCGCGGCAGCCGCCCCGTCAAGCGGACGGCCTCGCGCAAGTATTCTAACTCCGAAATATCCAGCAAGCCTAGCCCTTTTGAAATTTCCCCGGCCACGAGCATGCCGTAGCCGACGGCCTCGCCATGACGAAAGCGACGATACCGCGTGACGGTCTCAAGGGCGTGCGCCGTGGTGTGGCCGAAGTTGAGTATGCGGCGCGAGGACGGGCCCATGCGCGCGAGGCTCTCGCGTTCATCGCCCGCGACGATTGATGCCTTGAAAGCGCACTGCGCGGCGATTAACCCGTCCAGCCCGCGCGCGTTGCGCGCGAGTGGGCCCATGAGAGATTCGCTATTCGCGCTCCGGCCTGCGACTCGATGGCGACGGAGAAAGTCAAACGTCTTCTCGAAGAGTTGCCGACTCCCGACCGCGCCCTGCTTGACGGCTTCACACCATCCGGCGGTCAGTTCGCGCGCGGGCAGGGTCCGCAGCGTTTCAGTATCAATGAGCACGAGGCGCGGCTGGTGAAACGCGCCGAGCGAATTTTTGGACCAGGGAGTATTGACCGCCGTCTTGCCGCCGACCGAAGAATCAATCTGCGCGAGCAGCGTCGTGGGAAGCTGTATGAAGTCTATGCCGCGCAGGTAAGTGGCCGCCGCGAAGCCCGCGAGGTCGCCAACGACGCCGCCGCCGAGCGCGACGATTGCATCGCTGCGTTCGAGTCCAAAGCTGTGGAAGAGATTAAGGGTCGTTTCGAGAGTGCGTAGAGATTTGTGATGCTCTCCGTCGCCGATGAGCAAAGTCTCTACAGAGAAATCGCTCGCGCGCAAACTGGCGAGAGCGCGTTCACAGTAAAGCTCCGAGACTCGACGGTTGGAAACAATGACGATGCGACGCGCGTGCTTTGAGAGGGCGCGGCGCGCTTCCGCGCCAAGCAGGTCCAGCGTCCCCGCTCCGATCTTAATCAAATAATCCGTAGGTCGCGCGCTCAGGCGCACACGCACGCGTTGCACTCTTTTTTCAGTCCCTCTTGAGAGCGGCAATCAGTGTCTCCGCCAGAAGCTCAAAGCTTATCTCGCCAAAGCCTATGAGCCGCGCGAGTTCACCCGGCGAATAACGTGAGGCTGTGTTCCAGAGGTCTATCAGGTCGTCACCGGCCTTGCTGTTGGCCCACCAGCGTCGGCCCCAGCGCGTGCGCAGGTGCTCGCGCAGCGAGACTTCAAAGGCCAGCGCGCGAAGATAAGAGGCGGAGTAAAAGCCGTCGTCCACGTCCATCAGGTAGAGCACGGGAGTGCGGCGAAAGCCCGTCGCCTGGGTGATCAGTTCAGAGTAGGTGTGGGCCAACTGTTCGGATTGCAATTGCGGGCTATCGTGCAGAATGATTTCATAACTCAGCTTGCCGCAGAGACGACGAATCTGATGCATCGTGACGAGCGCGATGTCGCGCGCAATCTCGCGCGCACGACCGGGGCTGGAAATATGCCTGTGCTCGCTGAGCCATTGTTCGTCAAGGAGAAGATGGCTTAGGAGGAAAGCGTAGCCTTCGGTCGTCGCGTGGTCCGGCGCGTAGATGAATTCAGGATAACGCTCGATGAGTTCGCGCGAGGACCAGCCGAAATGCTGCGCGTGCCCGGCCTCGTGAAAGAGCGTCGTATAGTCATAAACGCCGCCGACGGGAGCCAGCAACAGTCGCACGTCATCCGGCGGGTGAATGCGAAAACAGGCCGCGCGCGGGTTCTTTAAGGGGCGCACCTCGTCGTCTATGTGTATGTTTCCCTGCTGCTCGACGCGTATGCCCAGACCGCGCATCGCCGCTTGATAAGTCGGCAGGACATCCTGCGCGGGAAAGAAAGGGTCCAGCCGAGTGTGACGCTGGAAGAAATAGTAGTCCGCGTAATGCAAGTCTGCGAAGGGGACGCCGGGCAGGTCGCGCGCCGTTGCGTGGGCCAACGCGCTCGTGTAAGCGTTCGCCGTCTGGTCCAGGAAAGCATCCGTCTGCCGAGCCAATATCAAGAGGTCCGTGCCTGTAATCTCCGTTAAGAGCGCGCGGTAGGAATCGAAGCCGAGGGCGCGCGCCGATTCATGGAAGGATTCAAAGCGCGCGGCCCGCAGGTCATCGCAAGTCGCCAGCGCATCGCTCCAACGCGCGGCCAGTTCGCGGCGACGCGCGGCGTCGGGTTCGTTGGTGAGCAGTTTCTGAACGCCGTTGAGCGGGATGCGTTCGCCGTTCCAGTCAACGCGCGCGGCGGCTTCACAACGCGAGCGTTCGTCCGTCAACTCTTCCGCCTGCGCTTCTAGATAGCCGAGGCAGGCCGCGCCGTAGAGAGAGCGCAAAGAAGCGCGTTCGGTCTCAAGGTGCGCGGGCGTCTCGCTCTTGATGAGTTTGAGGGCGGCGACCTGTTCGCGCGTGAAGAGTTCGCCGTAGCGTTCGTAGATGGGTTCGGTGTGAAGTTCGGGCTTGAAGCCCGCGCGGTGCTCGTAGTGGGCCAACTCCATGGCCGAGCTATAGGCCGCGAAGTCGCGGCGATAATCACTGATCTTCATGGCTGGTGAGGGTCAGTTCCGTTCTTCACAAAATGGCAGAGCATGTTCGATGTCCAGTACAGAGGGGAGCGACACGCGGCGATTGTATCATGAGCCGGGCCGTTGGACGATGCCGACAGGGGCTTGCCGAAGCGAAGTCGGAAGGAAAATTATTCGGGCGGAAAATGCGAACGGGCGCGGCAACGTGGGAGTGTGCCGCGCCCATTCATAGTCGTGGTCACTGTCCTCACCCCAGCAACCACTTGAGACGGAGGATTCACCAACCGTCTCTCTTGCCCCACAATATACATCGCAAGAGCCATGCCGTGCAAGGTATAATTTTATCCCTTCCAATAACCCTTCAATTTCTTAGGAAATTTATCGCGGCCCGTAAACGGACCCCTCCGGGCATAAATTAATGGGCCAATAACAGGTAAACCTTACACGCCCCACCATGTAGAAAGTTCACGCCGATGCGCATATCAACCAATCAAGGCTAGAAGGTCTAAACTGACGTTCTCTCATGCTTCACCAATCGCGTCTTTAATCGCGTTGGCGAGGGTGTGAGCGTGGCGTTCTATCTCATCCTGTCTCTGGCCTTCGATCATGACGCGCGCCAGCCGCTCCGTGCCGGAGTAGCGCAGGAGCAGTCGGCCCGCGTCGCCGAGCGTGGCGGAGACTTCGGCGGCTGCGCGCGAGACCGTCGCTATCTCTTCAAAGGGAGTCTTTTCGCGCACGCGGACATTGACGAGCACTTGCGGGTAACGCTCGAAGCCTTCGGTCAGGGCTTCGAGTTTGGCTTTCGTCTCGCTCATCGCGCGGAGCAGGTAAAGGGTCGTCATCATGCCGTCTCCGGCGAGGCTCCGGCGCGGGAAGATGATGTGGCCTGATTGTTCGCCGCCGAGGTCGCCCTTCGTGCGCAGGAGTTCTTCGAGCACGTACTTGTCGCCCACGTCCGTGCGCAGCAGTTGGAGGCCGCGCGAGCGCAAGGCTAGCTCAAGACCGATGTTGCTCATGACGGTGGCGACGACCGTGCCGCCGTTCAGTTCGCCGCGCTGGTCCAAATATTTCGCCATCACCCAGAGCGTCGCGTCGCCGTCAACAAACCGCCCGCCCGCGTCAACGAAGAGCGCGCGGTCAGCGTCGCCATCATAGGCCACGCCGAGGTCCGCCTTCTCTTCGATAACACGGCGGCGCAAGCCCTCTATGTGAAGCGAGCCGCAGTCTTGGTTGATGTTGCGCCCATCGGGCGAATTGTGAATCGCCAGGACGTGCGCGCCGAGCCGCGCGAAAAGTTCAGGAGCCAGTTGAGAGGCCGCGCCGTTGGCGCAGTCTATAACGATGCGCGTGCCTTCCAGACGGAGACCATCTGCGACCTCTTCGGCCAGGTAATCCAGATAGCGAGCGCGCAGTCGGGCTGCCTCATCCTCGACCGCCGCTCCCGTCTTAAGATTCACTTGAGCATCGGTAGCCGTCGGATGTTCGTCTCTATTATTTTCCACAGGGGCCAGGATGTCAGCTTCGATGAGACGTTCGGTCTCGTCGTCCAGCTTGCGCCCGTCGGGAGCGAAGATTTTGATGCCGTTGTCCTGATACGGATTATGCGATGCGCTGATGACGACGCCCGCATCCGCTTTGAGAGCGCGCGCGAGATAGGCCACGCCCGGCGTCGTGATGACGCCCGCCGAAAGAGACTCTGCGCCCGCTTCGCTCGCGCCCTCCATGAGAGCGCGTTCCAGCCATTCGCCTGACTCGCGCGTATCGCGCCCGACCAGGAGTTGCACCGCGCGGCTCTTATCTTCGCTTCGCGCCGCCAGGTGTCGCGCCAGCGAACGCGCGGCCTCACGAACGGTCGCGGCATCGAGCGGAAAGTGTCCGGCCTCGCCGCGCATCCCGTCTGTCCCGAAAAGCCTTTTCATAAAAAGTTCAAGGTCCGGAATTCAAGGTCCGGCGTTCTGAAGTCAAAGAACTGAGTTCAACTCTTTGAGACTCCCGACACTGGACCATAAATTCATTTGTTCAATTTGATAGAGCGTAGTTCGATGCGGCCATCCATATCCGGCGGGAGGACCAGTCGCGGTGTCGTCGCGCCGTCCGGGGCGGCGTTGTCCAGCAGAAGATGTATGTCCTTCGCGCGCAATCCTTCGAGCACGGAGCGGTCGCCATAGAGCGTGACGGTCGCGGTTGAGTGACGCGCGGGCGCGCCCGAACTATCACGCACGCTGACGCCCGATAAGGTTTTCTCTATGCGCTGCTCGCCGATCTCAAGAGAAATGCTGGCGAGCGTGTCCATGATGTCAACTCGCCGGTCCATAATCTCTAGGCCGACCTGTTGCTGTGTAAAACTCTCCTTGTGACCGTCGAGGTTGATGGGTTCGGTGAGGGCTTTCTGTAGGGCGTTGACGTGGCTGGCGGGGCCGCGCACTCTAATCTTGCTCGGAGAGATATCAACGCGGCGCAACTCGTAACCTTCCGGCAGCTTGCCTTCCAACTTCACTTCAACATCAAGCTCGCGTTCGATGCGCGGCTCAATCCGCAAGGGGACAGTGTTGGGGTCTATATCGTCTATGCGCACGCCCTCCGGCAGATTCATCTTGACAGTATCGCTCGTCAGCTTGACGCTGCGCGCGCCCGGTTCGTAGCCCGTCAGGTCAATGGTCGCAACGAGGTCGCGCGCGTTGAGGCGGTCCACTTCACGCTTCGCGCCCGTCAACGTGACGATGACCTCCGTCGTCGCATCATAAGTAATCTCCGTGTCCTTCGGTTGCTGAAAGCTGAGATGCACGCCGGAGAGACGTTTCGTGGTGGGCGCGCGCTGGCCCGTCACGCCGTACCAGAGTCCGAGCGTGATGGCGAGCGCGAGCAACTTCAAACTCAAGTCTTTGACGAAAATCTCGCGCAGCCACCCGCGCACCCCGCTCAAAGTTAAGCGCGGCAGCCGTCCGTGTTCTTCATCTGCTTCACGAAAGGGCATAGCGTAAGAGCGGGAGCCAGGAGTCAGGAGTCAGGAGCCAGAAGCCAGAAGTAAGAATGACGAGAGGCTCGCATGGTTTTCTTATAGCTCCTGGATTCTGGCTCCTGACTCCTGTTTTCACGTTGAGACTATCTCCTTAGTGTCGGCATCGGCTTCAGCGAGGGCGTTTGCTTTTTCGCGGCGCGATTCGGCTGCCGGGGGTTCGAGCGCGCGGAAGATGCTGGCGCGCAGTTTGGTGGCATCCAGGCCGCGCTTGATGTGGCCCGCCTGGACGAAAGAGATGAGGCCGGTCTCTTCCGAAACGACGACGGCGACCGCGTCCGAATCCTCCGTGATGCCGATGGCCGCGCGATGTCTCGTGCCGAGGTCTTTCGAGAGACGCGGGTTGAGCGTGAGCGGCAGGAAACAGGCGGCGGCGGCGACGCGATGACGACGCACGACGACCGCGCCATCGTGGAGCGGAGTCGCTGGATTAAAGATCGTGACGATAAGATCGTAACTCAGTTCGGCGTCAAGTTGGACGCCGCCGTCCGAGACGTTCTTGAGTCCGACCCCGCGCTCGATGACGATGAGCGCGCCCGTCTTCGTAGAGGCGAGCGTAGTCGCGGCCAACACTATCTCATCATAAACGCCCTCGCCGAACTGCCCGCGATGCCGACGCGTGAAGGGCATCCGCACGCGATTGCCGAAGGAGATGAGAGCCTGCCGTATCTCCGATTGAAAGAGCACGATGATGGCGACGCCGATGTAGAGCAGGGCCCCGCGCAGGACGAATTCCAGGGTCGCTAAATCCTGGACCACCGCCAGCCAGTAGAGCAAGGCGAAGGCCGCGATGGCGGCGGCCATCGGCGCGGCGCGCGTCCCCCGGACCAGTTTCAAAACCGCATACACGATGAAGAAGACCAGCACGATGTCCGCGATATTGCGCGGCTCGGCGAGCCTTCCTATATAGTCCGTGTATGGCAGCAACAACAGCATCTCTCGATTCTGGACCTCGAATGTCGCTCAAGCATTCTCAAGCGCCATCCCAAATAAGAATTTATCTTCCGTGAAGAGCGCATCCGTCACATTGTCCACAGGGGCCCGTCTAGCCATCCAGATAACGATGGCTCCGCTCGGATTATGCGCCAAAAAATCGCTCAAAGCAAAGGAGGTCCGGGAGAGAGTCTGAAGGATGAATGATGAAGGATGAGAGATGAGCTATTGAACATTGAATAGCTCATCTCTCATCCTTCATCACAACCACTTCCTACTTGCGTTTCAGCTTGCCGCGTTGGAGGAAGCCGACGAGTTCTCCGGCCTGGTTGATGACGGCGAGCGAGCCGACGCCGTTGTTCTGCATGAGCCGGTTGGCGTGCGCGATGGTTGCTGAAGGGTCAATGAAGAACTGCGGGTGAACGGGACGCATCACGTCGCGTGCGCGCGTGCTGTGCCAGCTTTCGCGCGGGAGGGCTTTGAGGTCTTCGAGCGAGAGCATGCCGTAGAGGCTGCCGCTTTTCGCCACGGGGAAAGTCAGTTGCCTGTGTAGGGGCAGGACCGAATCGAAGAGATTGCTGATGAGGATGTCAGGTTCAATAGTGAAGGGCACGCCCATCACGTCGCCGACCGTCACGGCCTTGAGAGAGCGCGCGCCCTTCACGATGTTGTAGGCGATGCGGAGCAGGAAGAGCCCGACGAGCATGGTCCACAAACCCATCAGGAGCGCGCCCCACTTGACCGCCATGTAGAGGCCGAAGATGGTCAGCGTGCCCGCGATGAGGATGCCGCACGTCCCGGCCATGCGCGTCGCTTCGGCCATGTTTCCGCTGTGGTGCCAGAGTATCGCGCGCAGGACGCGACCGCCGTCGAGCGGGTAGCCGGGGAAGAGATTCAAGACCGCGAGCAGGATGTTGCCGCAGCCTATGAAGAAGAAGATGGCGACCGCCGCGTTGAAATGCCAGAGGCTGGCGATGAAGGCCGCGAAGAGTCCGAGCGCGCCGAAGAGAAAACTGGCCGCAGGCCCGGCGATGGCGATGTGAAAGTCGGCGCGCGGGCTGGCGGGCTGCGTGCGCATGCGCGCGAGACCGCCGAAAGGATGAAGGACTATCTCTTCCATCTCGACGCCCTCGGCGCGCGCCATCAGAGCATGCGAGAGTTCGTGTCCGAAGGTTGAGAGAAAGAGCGCGGCGGTCGTCACCAGACCGAGTATCCAGGCCGTCACGGGCTCAACCGAGGGCAGGACCATCTTGCTGAAATAGTGAGGCCCGCTCTGCAAGCTCATCGCCACCAGCCAGATGCTTAAACCGCAGACGATAAACCAACTCAACTCAATCCGCACGGGTATCCCGTACACGCGCGCTACTAGAATCTGCCGTCTGAAAAATGCCAGGACGTTCATACAACACCATGAAGCCAGGAGCCAGGAGTCAGGAGCCAGAATGAAGAGCGTGCGAGCCTCTCGTCATTCTTACTTCTGGCTCGTGGCTCGTGGCTCCTGCCTTACGTTTCAAATGCGCTGCCTTCGGCGTCGAGCAGGAGTTGTGGTTCGTTGCGTGTGACGCGGCGAAGGAGGAGCGGTTCATCGTAGAGTTGGGAGAGACCCCGGACGATAGCGAGGCGCGGTTCGTCCGCGATACGCACGGAGAGTTTCGTTTCCGTCTGAAGATATTCCTGCAAGCCTTCAAGCTGTGCGCCTCCGCCGGTTAAGATGATGCCACGGTCGTAAATGTCCGCCGCCACTTCCGGCTGTAACTCCGCGAGCGATTCCCTGACCTCCTGCGCTATCTTGCGAATCACGGGTTGGCCCACCTGATAGACTTCATCCGCCGTTATCTCTGTCGCCTGCGGGCTGCCCGTCTGCACGTCGCGGCCCTTGACGGTTGAACGGTGCGAGGGGTCTGTGGGCGGCGTCGCGGAGGCCATCTCAATCTTCAAACGCTCGGCGGTCCTCACGCCGATAATCAAGCCGTGATGACGACGCAGGCGGTCTATGATGGCCGCGTCAATGGCGGAACTGCCGATGCGCTCGGCGTGCGCGTGAACGATAGTCCCCTGCGCGACGACCGCCACATTAGTGGTCCAGCCTCCGACATCCACGACGGCTGAGCCGCGCTCGTCTTCGAGTCCGACGCCCGCGCCGATGGCCGCCGCGAGCCCCTCTTCGACCATGTAGACGCGACCGATGTGCGCGTTCTCCGCCGCGTTCAAGAGCGCGCGCTGCTCGACCTGCGTGACGCCGGAGAGGACGCTCATGACGGCGCGACGGCTGAAATGGGAAAAACCGCTGCGGGCCTTGCGCACGAAATAATCGAGCATCAGCCGCGTGCGTTCAAAATCCGCCACGACGCCGTCCACCATCGGTCTTATCAAGGTCACGTCGCGCGCCTCTCGTCCCTGCATCCCGTGCGCTTCGCTGCCGACCGCGACCACCTCACCGTTAATCTTATTGACCGCCACGACCGAAGGCTCGTCAACCACCACGCCGCGACTCCGCACACCGATAATCGTGCTCGCAGAGCCCATGTCTATCGCCATCGAATCCGAGACCAGATTGCGCAGCGCATTGAAAGGGAAGAGCGCACGCGTCTTAGGTTTCCTTAATTCCATAAGCCACTCTGTTAAGCAGGAGCCGTGAGCCAGGAGTCATGAGCTATGAGCCAGCATGAAAAGCATGCTATCGCTTTTCTTCTGGCTTCTGGCTTCTGGCTCCTGACTCCCTGCTTTCCTTCATGCTCCGCTCGCTAAATACCATTGAACTTCAAAGAGAGGGACGGGGGCGGTGCGATTCTTGACTGTGATGGGTTCGCGCGGGACAAGTTTGTAACGACGATGAGAGGCGGTCGAGGTGGCCTCGCTGATTAGGATTTGGCCGCCCTGCGCGTTGGATTCGAGACGTGATGCGAGGTTCACGGTATCGCCTATGGCAGTATATTCCGAGCGACGCTCGGAGCCTATATAGCCGACCGTCGCCTCGCCCGTGTGGAGGCCGATGCCGACGCCTATCTCGCTGTAGCCTTCCTCGCGCAACTCTTCATTGATGGAGAGGATGCGGCGTTGCATGGCGACCGCCGCGTTGAGGGCGTTGGAGGCGTCTTCGGGCGTCGCGGTCGGCGCGCCGAAGAGGGCCATCAGACCGTCGCCGATGTACTTGTCGAGCGTCCCGCCGTGCGCGAAGATTATCTCCGTCATCGCGGAGAAATATTTGTTGAGCAGGTGAACGACCTTCTGCGGCTCCGCGTTTTCGGAGAGGCGCGTGAAGCCGCGTATGTCAGCGAAGAGGACCGTCACGGTCTGGTTGACGCCGCCGAGTTTGAATGAATCTGGATGCTCAAGCATCTGCTTGACGACGTATTCCGGGAGGAAGCGGCTGTAGTTGGCGCGGGCCACCTCTTCGCGCGCGAGACGTTCATGGGCCCGCACGTTCTCGACCGCGACCGCCGTCTGCGCGGCGACCGCCGAAATCAATTCGAGGTCGTCCGGCTTGAAAGAGGCGAAGGGGTCGAGGCGGTCAGCGTAGAGCGCGCCATGAACCCCCGACTCCGCGACGAGCGGCGCGCAGATGGTCGAGCGCACGCCCTGCGAGACGATGGACTCGACGCCCGCGAACTGTTCGTCCGCCGCCGCATCCTGCGAGAGCATGGCGACCTTGTCCTTCATCACCTTGCGCGTGATGGTCCGCCCGATGGTCAACTTCTTGGCGTGCGCCTCCAACTTCTCATCGCGCGCGCTCACGGCAATCGGTTCCAGATGAGCCTCGCCCGTGTCCGCTTCGATAGTCCCGTCGGCGATTAAAGCCACGACGCGGTCTGCGGGGGTGACGCGAAAGATGATGTCGGTCGCTTTCTTGAAAATCGCGTTGAGGTCGAAGACTGAGCCCAGCGTCTTGCTCATCTCGTAAAGCTCGGCGAGGATGTCGGACTTGCGGCGCAACGCTTCCATCTCCTTATCGCGCGTCGGGACGGCGGGCTTGGCGCGCAGGACGCTGTTCATCACGTCGTTCTGCGAGATGAGCAGTTGCGTATGTCCGAGCGGCTTGTCGTCGTAACGCACGCTCTCTGTGCGCTCTTCGACGGGCTGCTCGAAGCGCAGGCTGCTCGCGCCGATGGTCACGCGGTCGCCGTCCTTGAGCGTGTGCTCGTAACGCTGCTCGCCGTTGATGAAGACCTTGTTCGCGCTGCGGCGCAGTTGCCCGCCGACCACGACGCCGTCAATGATGATGTACTCGCCCTCCGTACACTTGACGTGCGCGTGATGACGAGAGGCGCGCGGGTCGTCCAGGACCACGCAGTTGTCGGGCGAGCGACCGATGGTGCAGATGTCTTGCGCGCTCAGGGTGTAGTCGGTTTGACTACCGCTCGCGTCTATGATTTTCAGAACAGCCATGACAGTTTACGGAAAGTGCCGTTGAAAAAGTTGACTCTTATTTTACAGGCAAACGCCACTTGCATCCTAGCAGCACGCGCAGACGCTGACAACTTTTAAAAGAGGCACGCAGACCGACTTATTTTTCTTGCAAAAAAGCTCGAAATAGTTAACCCTGCTGTAACATTCGGTTCGTATAATTGTAAGTCCAGGCGTTGTCCAACAATTAAAGAGCAATTGAAGTCCAACGGTTCAAGGTTCTCTTCGTGGGAGAAGTGTTGCCTAAAGTTGACCTTGTATCCATCGAACATCTCTGAAGTTGAATAGAAAGGACAGAGTTATGCTGCAACTAAGAATAGCCCGCGCGCTCATGTTGTGCGCCTCCTGCCTCGCCTTCGCCCTGACCGCCGCCGCCCAATCGCCCGTCACCTCCGCCTCGCCAGCCTTCAACTCCGGCGACGCCCCCATGACGACCGCGACGACCGCGAACGCCGGGGCCGACGCTTCAACCGGGACGAAGTCGGAGATGGAGGAGGTCCGCCGACAGTTGCGCGAGCAGCAGCAGGAACTCGAACGGATGCGCGCCATAGTGGTCCAGCAATCCGGCCTCATAGAATCGCTGCGCCAGCGCGTCGAGCAGACCGAGCAACGCACGACCGCGCAAGCCGGAGTCATCAACACAAACGAGATCGCCGTCAGCGATACGACCGCCCGCGCGGCGACGCAGGAGAAGAAGCCGCAGGGGAGCGAGAAGACGACGGACGCGCGTCTCTCTCGCGTCGAAGAGCAGACCAAGAAGACCAGCGAGACCCTCGCCAGGCAACTCGGCTCGATTAGCTTCAGCGGCGACCTGCGCCTGCAATTTGAAACGTTCCTTAACCAGTTGAATGGTTCTGCCAACGGCGCGGACCCGACCATCGTCGGCAACAACCTCTCCGCGCGCAACCGCTTTCGCCTGCGCGCTCGCCTGGCCATGCGCGGCGCAATCGGCAAAGAGTTCGATTGGGGCTTGCGACTGGCGACGGGCAGCCTCGATGATGTCATCTCCGAGAATCACATCCTGACAGATTTTTATAATCGCAAGCAGTTCGCGTTGGACCAGGCATATCTGGCTTGGACGCCGCGTCGCGTGCCGGGCTTGCGCTTGCAGGGCGGCAAGTTCGACGCGCCCTGGCTGCGCACGGAGATGACTTTCGATAACGACGTGATGCCCGAAGGCTTGAGCCAGAGCTACTCGCGCGATTTTAAGAATTCCGCGTTCCGCAATCTCACGCTCGTCGCCTGGGAACTTCCATTTCTGGAACGCACGTCGGCCTTCGTCCGCAACGCCAACGGCACTGTCAACGTGGACCAGTCCAGACGCAACGGGCGCGACCTCGCGCTCTACGGCGCGCAAGTACGCGCGCGCCTGGAGCCGTCGAAGAAGGTCTCGCTCACGCTCACGGCTGCGGACCACTTCTATTCGGGGACGCAGTTCATCACGCCCATACAGTTCTTCGGCAACCAGTTTCAGATTCCCGTGACTATCACGATTCCCGCCACCGCTACCACTCCGGCGCAGACCGTCACGACCACCGCGACCATCACGCGCGACCTGCTGGTTTCCGGCAACGGCAACCTCGGACTCTCGACCGCTTCCAACAACGCCACGAACCGCGACGGTCGTCTCTCCTCCGGCTTTAACCTCGCGGACTTCATCGCGCGCCTCGACCTCTCGCACAGCAAACGTTTCCCCGTCACGATGCTCTTGAACTTCGTCACCAACACGCAGGTCCACGATGTCGTGACGGCTGGACCAGGAGGCAGAGACCTGCTCGTGCCCAACCATGAGAACAATGGTTACTGGGCGGAGATTCAGGTCGGGAAGGCCAAAGAGCGCGGCGACTTGCAGTTCGGCTACACCTTCATACGGATAGAGAAGGACGCGGTCTTGACGCCCTTCAATTTCTCCGAATTGGCCCAACAATCGGACGTGCGCGGGCAGCGCATCAACTTCTCCTACACCACTGACCCGCGCGTCACGCTCAGCTTCACGACGCTCATCACGCAACGCCCCAACGGCCTCAACGGCGTCTTCGGCGCGACCCCGCCCGGCTCGCTCAATCGCCCTACCTACAGGCTACAATTCGACACCCTCTTCCGCTTTTAACGCCGGACCAGAAAAGCAAGGCGGAAGCGGCAACGTGAAGGATGAGAGAGGAGCTATTGAACCGCTCAATAGCTCCTCTCTCATCCTCCCGCTATCCGACTTTCGCCTTGCTTTCGTTTGCCTCTCGTTTGTCCGGGTGAGGTCGCTGTGAGTTAATCCGAGGGTTAAGTTGAAGAGTGGTCGTTTGATTATCCTTGACGCTGCGCAAGAGGGCTTGTTACACTTTTGTGAGATTTAAGAGAGACCCGACGCTTCTCTTTCGCGTCGCTCAATTAACGGGTAAACCCCAGACCTGTGCGTGCGGCGCAGTCTGATATTTATAAATTCGATGGAGGTGCTATGGTGGGCTTTAAGGTCGGCCAGAAAGTTATTTATCCCAATCACGGGATTGGGACCATCGAGCAGATTGAACAGAAGCAGATAGGCACTACCTCACTTCCCTTCTACACGCTTCGTCTTGCTGCTACCAACTCAGTGGTCCTGGTTCCGGTCGCCAACGCATCGGAAGTGGGCCTGCGTTCGCCCATCTCATCGGGCGAATGCGAAATGCTCCTCAAGAACCTGGGGGATGATTTCACCGCCCCCGCCAACGACTGGAAGGACCGCTTCAAAGAATTTTCCGAGAAGATGCGAACCGGAGACATCTTCGGCGTCGCCGACGTGCTCAAGAACCTGACATTCCTGAGCCATCTCAAGCCGCTCTCTTTCCGCGAGCAACGCATGCTTGAGCGAGCGCGCTATCTGGTCATCTCCGAACTGGCTGCCGTCTGCCGTCAGCCCGAATGCAGTGTCGAACCGCGTGTCGAACAAGCCCTCGCCCGTGCTTGTGCCAAGCATGAACGCCGCCCCGTGCGCTCGCGCGCCGTCGGAGCGGTCGCCGGTCACTGAACGCGGTTTTTTTTCACCAAACTCAGTAGAGCAAATTTGCGATAGCTTGTGCGTCATTCGCCTGGCGTCTGGCGAGACGTTTGTTCGCATGCCGAAACCCACGCGCGCCCTCGCTTCTCGCGCGCGTGGGCCTACTCGCCCCGCGACCATTGGCCCACACTGAGATGAGCCTCGCGCAATCCCGTTTTTTGTCAAACTCATCAGGCTCAAGAATCCACCGGGCCTCTCGCTCTTGTCGCTGAAAGAGATGTGCCTGATGCGCCACTCTTGTTTATGGACCAGAAAAGTTTTCACTTTTAATGCCTCAACGTTTCAGCCCGCGACCCCCACAGGTTAAGGCTGGCTAATCATCACAGATTCTCGAAAGGAGAAGCAGTACATGGCTACAAAGAGGAGCGCCCGCAAGACGGGAGCAACCAAGAGCGCGAAGAAGGAACGCGCCTCATCCAAAAAGTCAGGCGCGGCCAGCAAATCATCATGGTGGGGTTTAAAGGGAGGCTCGAAGGGTGGCGGTAGTGGCTCTGGCGGCGGCACAGGCGGCCAGACCATCCTCGCCTGGGAAGACGACCCCATCTCCGGCTTGCCGCCCATCAGCAGGCCCGTGCCGAACGTCGGCGCGGCCCCCTTCGCCACGAAGATTCTGGACCCCGCGCCGCCCGCGAAAACCTACAGCACAGGGACGAAAGAGTTTCGTTACTGGGCGGCGGCGGATGCCCTGCGTCGCGCTTCTGACTTCTGGGGCGGCCTCATCACGAAGGGCAAGTGGCAGGGCAACAGAGACGTGCTGAACATCTACCTGGATGAAGGCAAAGACCTCAACGCTTATTATGACCGCCGTGCGCTCAACTTCTTTCACGACACGGTGGCGGGCAAGACCGTCTATTCGGGTGAAAGCCCTGACATCATCTGTCACGAGTTCGGTCATGCGATACTCGATGCCGTGCGTCCGCAGTTGTGGAACGTGGCGAGCGTCGAGACCTCCGCGTTTCACGAATCATTCGGCGACATGAGCGCGATACTATGCGCGCTCCAACTCCCCTCAGTGCAGACGGCTGTCATCGCCGAAACGGGCGGCAGGCTCAATCACAATTCGCGCGTCTCTCGCTTAGCGGAACAACTCGGCTGGGCTATCAGACAGATTCAGCCTTCTGCGGTTGACAGCGATTCGCTGCGCAACGCCGTCAACTCCTTCTTCTACAGAGACCCGGACACGCTCCCGCCCAACGCCCCCGCGAGCACGCTCTCGACCGAAGCACATTCTTTCTCGCGCGTCTTCACGGCGGGATTTCTGGAAGCCGTCGCGGGCATGCTCTACGCCGTCTCGCAGAACCCGACCCCCGCAGACATTCAGAAGGTGACGAAGGACGCGGGCAGGCTGTTGCTCAATGCCATCGCGGACGCGCCGATTGTGCCGGAGTACTACAGCCAGGTAGCTGCGCACATGGTCGAGGCCGACGATAGCGGCAAATATCAGGAAGCCATCAAGACCGCCTTCGTCCGGCGCGGCATACTCTCGCTCGAAGCCGCCATGACCGCCAGCAGGCCCGGCGCGGCCATCGGAGCCAGGAGAGGCATCGCCAGCATGGTCGGCGTGGAAACTGAAAGAGAGGCTCCGGCCCCCGTCCCTCAAGTGCCGCTCAACGCTAATCGCTTCGGTCTCTCCGACATTGATTCGATAGTGGTTGACTCGCCCGGACAGACCAAGCGCATCGCGGCGCGCTCGGCCTCGCTTGCCATCGTCGGCGCAGCGCCCCCGCCGCCTTCGCACGAAACGGCAGCACGCTCTTTCGTCGAAGACCTCTTCCAGCGCGGGCGCGTCTCTTTGGATGAACTCGACGGCAGAAGAAGTCGCGGAGCCTCCGCCGCCTCGAAAGGCGAAGGCCGTCCTTTCCACAGGAAGACGCACGAACTCAGGCGCGAAGGCGACCAGGTCGTTCTCGTTCGCCGCAATTTTGATTGCGGGTTTGACGCATCTTAGAGGCGCGGCGTAAGATGAAACTCGGAGGAAAAACAAGAAATTATGCCAGCCAAAGGTAGAGGCGCTTCGTCGAAAAAATCCGGCGGTCAATCAAGCCGGAAGGCGAAGCCAGATAACTCTCCCAGGTCAGAGAGTTCGACCGAGGCAGTGGAGGCCACCGAGTCCAAACGTGATGCCCGGAATTTCACCAGAGGCGTCATCATTCGCGGCGAGGCCGCCGAACCGGACGAAAGCGGAAACCTTCCGCCAGGCGCGACTCATGAGATTGTCGGAGAGGATGAGCAGGGCTTGCCGGTCATAGAGAGGCGCAGGTTTTCGACCTTCTAAGATGGGCCTGGCCCGTTGGCTGCTCCGGGCAGCATCAGCCTCATCAAACATTTTGCGCGACCCCCGCGCGGAAACGTCCGTCGCAGAGGGTCGCGCAAATTTTTTTATGGCGTGTTTCATTATTGAGTGTATGGCATGGGGCGTTCACCACAGAGGCACAGCGCACGCAGAGGTAGCACAGAGAAGCAGCAAGCCTCTGTGTAAGCTCTCTGTGCGCTGTGCCTTTGTGGTGAATACATCCATCGCCTTCTCTCAAGCCCAGGCGTGTCCGAAGAGCGCGGCGCGTGCTATAATTCGCGCCTTAATTTTATCAGCACAGATGGGCCTTTAAGCTCCCGCATTGAATGGCGATGGACGAACCTGGCAGTTATTTGTTAGCTCTTTTTTTTGATGAGACGACGCTTCATGCTCCTCTCACGTTGGGCGGGATTGTTCTCAGGCTGGGCGCGGTCTTCCTGCTCGTGGGGGCCAACGGTTTTTTCGTCGGCTCGGAATTCGCGCTGGTCTCCGTGCGCCGGACGCGGCTGGCGGCGCGCGCCACGACGGGCAGCAAGAGCGCGCTCGCGGCCCTGCGTTTGGTTGACGACCCGACCATCTTCATCTCCGCAGTTCAACTCGGCATTACTCTGGCTTCGCTCGCCCTGGGACTTCTCGGAGAGCCGACCATCGAAGCGATGCTCTTGCCCGTCGCCGAGAGATTCACGAGTCAAGGGACGACCGCTTTCGTCATCGCGCACGGCGTCGCCATCGCGGTCGCCTTCACGCTCATCACCTACATGCACATCGTCCTCGGCGAGTTGATGCCGAAGATGATCGCGCTCGAACGAGCGGAGACGCTCGCGCTCTGGAGCGCGCGCCCGCTTGAACTTTTCGCTCGCATCTTTCGCGCGCCGCTCTGGGTCTTCAACAAGACGGGCGCGAGCCTCGGTCGCCTGCTCGGCCTCAAGTCTTCGCTCGAACATACCTCCGTCTATACGGAGGCAGAGATACGACAACTCATAGACGTGGCGCGCGAAAGCGGACACCTGCGACCTGCGGAACAGAGACTCATCCATCGCGTCTTCGAGTTTTCGGACACGCTCGTGCGAGAGGCCATGGTCCCGCGCACGGAGATGGCCGCGATTCCCAGCGATGCCACGCTGGAACAGATTGCCAAAGCCTTTCGCCAGCACGCCTATTCGCGCCTGCCCGTCTACCGCGAATCTCTGGACGACGTGCTCGGCTTCATTCACAGCAAAGACTTGATGCCGTTCTTGCTGCATCCTGAGAAGTTTCGTCTTGAGCTTGTCTTGCAAGCTCCGCCGCTCTACGTGGTGGTCACGGCGCGGCTTGAAGACGTGCTCAAGCAGATGCAGAAGGAGCGCGTGCATTTCGGTTTCGTCGTGGACGAGCATGGCGGCGTCGAAGGCATCATCACGCTCGAAGATTTGCTTGAAGAGATTGTCGGAGATATTTCGGACGAGCACGACCCCGAAGTTGACGAGCAGATTTTGAAGTTGCGCGATGGCACGTACCTGCTCGACGGCGGGCTGGTCGTGCGCGACCTCAATCGTCGTCTCAAACTCTCGCTGCCGGAGTCCGAAGCCTACACGACCATCGCCGGATTTCTCATGGACGCCGCCGGACACATACTCGAACGCGGCGAGGTCATCAGCTACGACGGGCTGCGCTTCCACGTCGAGCGCGTCGAACGCCGCCGCGTCCTCAGCGTCCGCATGGAGAAGACAGAAGAACGCGCGGATGCTGATGCGAAAGCGGAGGCCGTTAAGGCGAGCGTCAACGCGCCTGCAAATAAACAGGAAGCCAAAAATTAAAAAGAGGAAAATCATATGAGCCTGATTGAGCATGTACACGCGCGCGAAATACTGGACTCGCGCGGCAACCCGACCGTCGAGGTGGAGATTATTCTTGAGAGCGGTGAGATGGGACGCGCCGCCGTCCCCTCCGGCGCATCCACTGGCGAGCACGAGGCGATGGAACTTCGTGACGAGGATGAGAAACGCTACGGCGGCAAGGGCGTGCTCAAGGCCGTCGAGAACGTCAACGAGAAGATTGCGCCGGAGATTGAAGGCATAGACGCGTTGGACCAGGTGGACCTGGACCAGTCGCTCATCGAACTCGACGGCACGGAGTATAAGACTAACCTCGGCGCGAACGCGCTGCTCGCAGTCTCGCTCGCAAACGCGCGCGCCGCCGCCGAATTCCAGGGCCAGGAACTCTATCAATACCTGGGCGGGCCGAACGCGCGCACGCTCCCCGTGCCGATGATGAACATCATTAACGGCGGCGCGCACGCTGACAATAACGTGGACTTTCAAGAGTTCATGGTCGTGCCCGTCGGCGCGGAAACTTTTCGTGAGGCGTTGCGGATGGGCGCGGAGATTTTTCACGCGCTGAAGGGCGTCTTGAAGGGCAAGGGATACGCGACCGGCGTCGGTGACGAGGGCGGCTTCGCGCCCAATCTGAAATCTAACGAGGAGGCTATCGAGACGATCCTCGAAGCCATCCAGAAGGCGGGTTACAGCACCGGCAAAGATTGCCTGCTCGCGCTGGACCCGGCGGCGAGCGAGTTTTTCATTGACGGCTCATACGTCTTCAAGAAGTCTGACCAGCGCAAGCTGTCGAGCGATGAGATGGTCGCTTACTGGAAGCATTGGACGGAGCAGTATCCGATTATCTCCATAGAAGACGGCATGGCCGAGAATGATTGGGACGGCTGGAAGACCATGACGGACGAGATGGGCCAACTGGTCCAATTAGTCGGCGATGACCTCTTCGTGACCAACACCGCGTTCCTGCGCAAAGGCATAGAACGCGGCGTCGCCAACTCGATTCTCATCAAGGTCAACCAGATAGGCACGCTCACGGAAACGCTCGATTGCATCGAACTGGCGCGCAGGGCCGGGCGCACCGCCATCATGTCGCATCGCTCGGGCGAGACCGAAGACACTTTCATCGCGGACCTCGCCGTGGCAACCGGCGTCGGACAAATCAAGACGGGCTCGCTCTCTCGCTCCGACCGCATCGCCAAGTACAACCAACTCCTGCGCATCGAAGAGAACCTGGACCAGTCCGCGCGTTACCCCGGCATCAACGCCTTCTATCAAATCAAGACGCCCGCGCCGTTCGCGTCGAGGCCGGATGAGGGCCAGCAAAAGTCTGCGGCCAAATCCTGAGATAATGGCGAAGGCGAGAGAAAACGTTTATGGCCCAAGAATGGCATCACGGCGAATACTCGATTAGCACGGACCCCGCGCGGCTGGACCTGGAAACTATCCACACGTTTCTGTGCAGCGAGTCTTACTGGGCCACTGGCCGCCCCGTCGAAGTCATCAAGCGTTCGATAGAAAACTCGCTGCCCTTCGGCATCTACAGGGGCGACCGCCAAGTCGGCTTCGCGCGCGTGATTACGGATTACGCGACCTTCGCCTGGCTCGCCGACGTGTTCGTGCTCGAAGAATTTCGCGGGCAGGGACTGGCGAAATGGCTCGTCGAAGTCATCCTTTCGCACCCGGAATTGCAGGGCTTTCGTCGCTGGGTCTTAGCGACGAAGGACGCGCACGAGCTTTACCATCGCTTCGGCTTCGACGCCTTGAACCGTCCTGAGAGATGGATGGAGCGCGGCGACCCGCAGATGCTTGAGAGGCCGGATTACTGGACCACGAAAACGAGCGCGGCAGAAGCGCAAGAGTCTTAATCAAGGAGGGTTTGCAATAGCATGTTCTTCATCTTCGTCATCGGCACGCACTTTTTCAACTGGGGTTCTGAGCAGACCTCGCAGCCCATGCATTGCAGCAAGTGCGGGGCGGTCGCCAACTTCATCATGAAGAAGGGCATGCGTTTCATCACCCTCTTTTTTATCGTTCCGGTGATTCCCATCAGCGGCATCAAGGAATTGGTCCAGTGCCCGAACTGCAAGACGCGTTTTCAGATGACGCCCTGAATATTTATAAAGAGAACAAGAGGAGAACTGTCTTGGCTAAGAAGCAAGGTCCGCTCGCGCTCATCATCATAGACGGCTGGGGCTACTCGCCGCGCACGGAAGGCAACGCCATCGCGCTCGCCTCCACTCCCTTTTACGATGAGCTTTCGGAGAAGTACCCGCACACGCTGCTCGAAGCTTCCGGCACGCGCGTCGGACTGCCCGCCGGAGTGATGGGTAATTCCGAGGTGGGCCATCTCAACATGGGCGCGGGCCGCGTCATTCGCATGGACGTGACGCGCATTGATTACGACATTGAGACGGGCGCGTTCTTCTCGAACGAAGCCATCTCGAAAGCGATGGACGATGTGAAGACCAGGGGACGCGCGCTTCACATCATGGGACTCGTCTCCGACGGGCAGGTTCATTCGTCGCAGGAGCATCTTTACGCGCTGCTCCGCATGGCGAAACAACGCGGGCTCCAGCGCGTCTACCTTCACTGTTTTCTCGACGGGCGCGACACGCCGCCCGCTTCAGCTTATGGTTACGTCGAAGCCTTGCAGGTCAAATGCGGCGAGATCGGCGCGGGCCGCATCGCTTCCCTCATCGGTCGCTATTACGCGATGGACAGGGACAAGCGTTGGGAACGCACCGAGCGCGCATATAAATTACTGGTCCAGGCCGAAGGCGAGCGCGCCATTGACCCGGTCGAGGCGATTAAAAAATCTTACGAGCGCGGCGTGACGGATGAGTTCATAGAACCCCTCGTCATCGAACGCGAGACGGGCGAGCCTGTCGCCACCATTCAAGAAGGCGACGCCGTCATCTTCTTCAACTTTCGTCCTGACCGCGCACGCCAACTCACGCGCGCGCTCGCCGTCCCTGGCTTTGAAGAGTTCCCCACGCCCGAGAGGCCCAATATAGAGTTCGTCTGTTTCTCTCAATATGATAAAGAATTTCCGCTCCCCATAGCCTTTCCGCAGCAGCAGCATCGCAACGTCCTCGCGGAAGTCTTCGGCCACATAGGCGTGCGCAATTATCGTCTCGCGGAGACCGAAAAGTATGCTCACGTCACGTACTTCTTCAACGGCGGAGTGGAGCGTGAGTATCCTTGCGAGCGTCGCTTGCTCGTGCCCTCGCCCAAGATTGCCACTTATGATTTAGAGCCGGAGATGTCGGCCTTCAAAGTCACGGATAAAGTCCTGCGCGCCATCGAAGATGGCGAGACGGATGTCTTCATCATCAACTTCGCCAACGCGGACATGGTGGGCCACACTGGCAAACTGGATAAGACCATCGAAGCCTGCCAGTATGTTGACACCTGTCTCGGCTGGATTACCAAAGGCATCCGCCGTGCTAAGGGTCTCACGCTCATCACCGCCGATCATGGCAACGCGGAACAGATGGTTGACCTCAAGACGGGCCAACCCCACACGGCCCACACCAGCAACCTCGTGCCCTTCCACCTCATAGACGATGCCTCCGTCGGCATCAACCTGCGCACGGGCGGCGCGCTCGAAGATGTCGCCCCGACCATCCTCGGCTTGCTCGACATAGAAACGACCGCCGAGATGACCGGACGCGACTTGCGAAAAGCATGAGAGAATAAATGGTCCAATCCGATTTTCAGCCGCGCAATATTCTCGTCATAGACTTCGGCCAGTTGGGCGATGTGGTGATGAGTCTGCCCGCCCTGCGCGCGGTGCGGGAGAAATTTCCAGGGGCGCGTGTGACGGTGGCCGTGGGGGCGTCGTGCGCGCCCGTGGTTGAGTTGTCGGGTTATGCGAATGAGACTCTGCTGGTAGACCGCGTCGCGTTGCGCGATGGGCCAAAGCCGTGGGCCCTGTTCAAGATTGCGAATCTCGTCAAGGATGTGAGGCGCAGAGGATTTGATTTCGTGATTGACTTGCACAGCCTGTCTGAGACGAACCTCCTGGGCTTTCTCTCAGGCGCGCCGAAGAGGCTCTATTCGAGACGGCCCGGACGCTCGCTGGATTTTCTCGCTAACTTCAGCCCGCGCCCGCCCGTCGAAGAGGACCATAAAAAGCGGCATCTGGTGGACCGTTATCTTGACGTGCTCGCGCCTCTGGAAATTAAGAACGCGCCGCGCGTCCCTCGTCTCAGAACGCGCGCGGAGGATGATGCTTTCGTCGAAGGCGTGTTGAGGAAAGCGAAGGCGGAGACGGGCGCGCCGCTCGTCGGGTTGTTTCCGGGCGCGGGCCATCCGAGCCGTCGCTGGCCGCTCGCGCGTTTCGCCGAACTGGCGGAAAAGCTTGAGCGCGATGACGGGGTGCGTATCGTAGTCTTCGCGGGGCCGGAAGAGCGCGCGATGGTGAAGGAGATGCGAGCGATTTTTCCGCGTTCGGCGTTGGTCTTCGACCGGCTCAGTTTGCCGCAACTGGCGGCGGCGCTGGCGCGGCTCGCCGTCTTCGTCTCGAATGATACTGGTCCAATGCACATCGCGGCGGCGGTTGGAACGGCGGTCGTGCTGCTCCTAGACCGGCGCGCTCCGAACAGCTATCTACCCTTGAGCGAGCGGCTGGAAGTCATCTCCGACCGGATGATTGACGAGATTACGATGGAAGAAACTTACGCGGCGACGCGCTCGCTGCTCGCCAGTGGTCGCACAGCGACACTCTTCGCCAGCTAACCCTTCATCAACAACTGCAATGATAAATAGAAGTCTCACCAAACGGCGCGCGACGATAGCCGGTCTCTGCGCCTCTCTCTTGCTCGTGCTCATCTTCGCCGCGTCCTGGTCCTTGATTGAAGGCCGCACGCAGCAGAAGCCCGCGCCCGCCGCTCCCGCGCGTGAACGCAAGGCCGTCGAAAACAGTTCGCCCTCGCCCGCGACGAAGCCTGCGCCGCGCGCCGCTTCCAACTCTTCGACGGATGCAGAGTTGGCCCATGAGATAGACCGCGCGATTGACGAGAGCGAGTTTGCAAAGGCGCGTTGGGGACTCTTCGTCACCAGCATGAGAGACGGGCGCGTGCTCTACTCGCGCAACGGAGACCGCACGTTCACGCCCGCTTCCAACATGAAGATTTACACGACCGCCGTCGCGCTAGACCTGCTCGGCGCGGACTATCGCTGGCGCACTTCCGTCTACGCGAACGCAGAACCAGACGCGCGCGGCACGCTCTCCGGCGACCTCATCCTTTACGGGCGCGGCGCGCCGGACCTCGCTTCTCATGTTAAGGGAAACGGGGCCGCGCCGTTGGTCCAATTAGCGGATGATTTGTACAAGCGTGGAGTGCGGCGCGTGCGCGGGGATGTCGTCGGCGATGAGAGTTATTTTCAAGGCGAGCCGCTCGGAGATGGTTGGCTCTGGAATGATGTGCAGTGGTACTTCGGCGCGGAAGTCAGCGCGCTCTCCGTCAATGATAACGAAGTCGTCGTCAAGATTACGCCAGCCGCTAAAGGAGACGCACAGCCGGATGTGAAGTTTGACCCGCAGACGGATTATCTGCACATCACGAACGACACGAACACGGTCGAGCGAGGCAAGCCCTTGACCGTCGGGCTGACGCGCGGCCTCTCGGATAACGAGGTGCGCGTGTGGGGAGACTTTCCGGCGGGCGGGCAGGGGTTCAACGCGCGACTCTCTGTGCATCGCCCCGCGCTCTGGGCCGCAGGGTTGTTCCGCGATGCGCTCAAGGCGCGCGGCATCACTGTTGATGGCGAAGCGCGCAGCCGCGACTCGCGCTCGCACCATGACGATAAGAGTTTTGCTATCGGGAACGCTCACGAGTTGGCGACGTTCACGAGCAAGACGCTGGGCCAGGTGGTCCGCGCGACGAACAAGGAAAGCATCAACCTCAACGCGGAACTCATCCTGCGCACGCTCGGCAAGGAACGCGGCGCGATGGCCCCGGACCAGAATCCCAAACGCAATCTCACGCGCGGAGATGATGAAGCGGGCCTCGCGGTCGTCCGGTTGTGGCTCAATCGCGCGGGCATAGAGACGGATACGCTCTCGCTGCATGACGGGTCCGGGTTGTCACGCCTGGACCTAGTGACGCCGGAAAGTTCCGCGCGCCTCCTGACCGCGATTGCGAGAACGCCCGCCGCGAATGTGTTTCGTGATTCGCTGCCCGTCGCGGGGCGCGACGGCACACTTGCATCTCGCATGCGAGCCGTCAACGTGGCGGGCCGCGTCGCGGCTAAGACGGGCACGCTCAGCTATATCAACTCGCTTTCCGGCTACACGACGACCCTCGATGATGAGCCGCTCGCCTTCTCCATCATGTGCAACGACGAGACGGAAAAGGCCAGCAGCACTAAGATTATAGACGAGATAGTGACCCTGCTCGCCTCCCTCCGCAACACTAAACCGTAGCGATTTAAAGGCTTATTTCAAGAGACTGCGGTTTTCTTATTGTTTGCTATAGACAAACAACGTTTGTCCGAGTAATATATTCATGCCGTGAGGGTGGGCTTGTTAATCTTTCTTGCCCGAACGGATGCTCCGCAAGCCTCCACGCCAAACTTCCGGCGTAGTCCCACCCTTCCAAGCTCTTTCAGGTTCTCGCCCAGGCATTTGAGAATAGGAGACCAAAGCTATGTTGAAACCAAGCGGCCTGATCTTGACGAGCGCGCTCATCTTGATGGCGCTCAATTCTTCCGCCCCGGCGCAGAATAATCTGGCCTCCCCTGCGAACAATTTTCAGCCCGCCAAGGCGAGCGCGCCCGCGACGACGCCCGCCCCCGACACCGATAGAGTGCGCGACGGGCTGCTTGGACCCGTGCGCAGGGTTCGCACGGAGACGGCCAAACTGGCGAACAAGAATGGAACGCTGGTGGAGCAGCCGCGCGTGCTGCTCGAAGTCGCCGCCTATGACCTCAAGGGCACGAAGATTGAGAACGCCTACTTCCCTGTCAACGGCGAGACGCTGACGGGCAAAGAGGTCTACAAGTATGACGAGAAGGGGAACATCAGCGAGATGACCTTGCAGGGCGCGGATGGTTCGCTGCTGAGCAAGGAGACCTACTCTTACGAATACGACATGCTCGGTAATTGGACCAGGATGGCGACCTCCGTCGCGGTCGTCGCGGGAGGCAAGCTGAGCTTTGAGCCTGTCGAGTTGACCTACCGCACTATCACCTATTACCTGGATGAGAACCTTGTGAAGATGGTCCAACCCGCGACGACTCCCGCCGCCGCAGGAGTTAATGGACCAGCCAACGCATCCGGCGAAGTGGCTAAAGCGAACGCGCCATCATCTACGCTGACGAGCGGCGCAGTGCCAGTCAAAGATAGCGGCGCGAACAAGAGTCCCGCGAACGTGTCGCTGCCCGCCGTCATGTCCGTGGACAAGTCCAAGATGGTTGCGGGAACTGACGGCGTCAAAGCTCCCGTCAATTCTGCCAGCGCGGGCAGCAACGGCCCCGCCGTCTCCATGAACGCGGAGCCGCCTGCCAATCCCGTGCCGAAGCCATTGCTCAAGCCTGTCTCCGGCGGAGTGCTCAACGGGAAGGCCATCAACTTGCCCAAGCCCGTTCTCTCAGAATCAGCGAAGCGTCTGCGACTCAACGAAGTGATTAATATAGAAGTGGTCATAGACGAGACGGGCAAGGTGATTTCGGCGCGCGCGACGAGCGGCAATATGATGCTGCGCGATGCTTGCGTGCAGGCCGCGCAACGCGCGCGTTTCTCGCCGACCAAGATTTCGGGCCAGCCGGTCAAGGTCTCCGGCAACATCACTTACACCATCAATCTTTCACAGCAATAACATTTCATCGGAGGCCCTCGCACACAAGCGCGCAGGGAAGCAAAACTTTATGGCACTGACCGGGCAACTAAGCGATCTCTCACTGGCGGAGTTGATCGAATTCTTCTGCAACCAAAGGAAAACGGGACGCCTCAAGGTCATCTACCCGCAGGCTCCCGGCTACTTTTACATACAGGCGGGCTCGCTGGTGGACGCGAAGATCGGAGACCTCTCCGGCATCGAAGCTGTCTACTACGCGCTGTCTCTGCCCAACGCCTCCTTCAAATTCAGCCCCGTCTTTGAAGCGTCGCGCAGGACCATTCATCAACCCTGGACGCAGGTCGTGCTTGAAGGTCTGCGCCGCATAGACGAGGGCATCACGCAGCCCAAAGTGTTCAATGAAGTCAACGGCAATCAGGATGAAGATGAGAGCGAGTTGGACGAAATCACGGAGTCGGAGGTGGACGGACTGGAAGCCTTTAAGGCTGGCGGCCCAACGTCCGCTCCCCTGCCCATGATGGTCCACAACGCCGCAGACAACGGGAGAAGCAAAGGTCTGTTAGTCGCCGCAGCAGTCGTCGCCCTCGCGGCCAGCGTCGCGGTCATAGGCGTGCCCGCAGGTTGGTACAAGAAGTCCGCGCCCGTCTCGACTCCGACAGTCGCCGCGCAATCAACGAGCGCGCCCGTAGCCGAAGAAGCATCGAACAATAGTTCGAGCGAAGCGCAGGCAGAAGAGAGTAAGCCCAACGATGCGAACGCGAATGGAGCAACCGCCGCCGCCACATCGAACAACGATGCCATCCTCGCCGCCAAGCGTGAACGCGAAGCGCGCGACCGCGAGCGAATGTTGCGCGCCGCAGAAGAGCGCGCCAATGCTTCCAACACGAAGCAGCCGGACAACACTTCAACTCAAGCACAGGCGGCCACCCCCAACGTCAACGCCGTGAAGAAACCTGATGCCCCGCGCTCTGGTCCAAAAATGGTCTCGGTCCAGGTCACGTACGACGAAGCGGGCCGCGTCACACAGGCTTCCGGCGGCGACGCCACAGCCCTCCGCATCGCCCGCCAGAAACGTTTCCCCGCAGGCAAATCCGGCTCCACCACCGTCACCATCCCGATTAACTAAAGCAGGCCAAAGGTAAAAGTAAAAAGGCAAAAGGAAGGGGAAGCCAGCTTTTATTAAAAAGCGGTTTCAGCCTCGCTACTTTTGCCTTTGACCTTTTTACTTTTGCCTTAAGTCTTATCGTAATCCGGCAATGCCGAGGATGATGAGGAGGGCGCGTTTGAGGCTGAGGTCGCGGTCGCGCGGGTCGTACCATTCTTCGAGGGTGTGTGAGTTGCCGGACGCGCCGCCAGCGCCGAGCGTGATGGCGGGGATGCCCAGAGAGATAGGGATGTTGGAATCCGTCGAAGAACGGTCGAGGCGCGGGCGATAACCCAGAGCGCGCGTGGCCTCTTCAGCGAGACGCACTATCGAAGAGTCGGTTGGAGTCTCGCCGCTGGGCCTATCGCCTATCAGTTTAAGGTCCAGTTCGAGCGGCGGGTCGCCAGCGCGTCTCGCGCCGTTCTCATCATCCACGGCCTCGCGCACGGCGCGGCGAAAGAAGGCATCAAGCCGCCGCAACTCTTCTGCCGAGGCCGAGCGCAAATCCACATCCATCAACGCCTCAGCCGGAATCACGTTGACGCTCGCGCCGCCCTTGATGTGGCCGACGTTGAAGGTCGTGCGCGGCTCGACGGGCGCGGGGTAGGCCGCGAGCCTGGCGATGGCCCGCCCTAAAGCATGGACGGGATTGGCCGCGCCGAAGTCTCCCCAGGAATGACCGCCGCGCCCGCGCAGTTGGACGCGATAACGACGCGAGCCGAGCGCGGCGTGAGTGATACGTTCGATTCCTGGTCCATCAAAACTGATGAAGGCGTTGATGCGGTTGGCCCACTCGCCCTGCGTCAGTAGATGCCGCGCGCCGCGCAAGTTGCCCTCGCCCTCTTCGCCGACCGTGCCGACGAAAAGCAGAGAGCCTTCGGTCTCAATCGAGGCCGCTTCGAGCGCGCCGAGCAGGGCCAGCAACGCCACCAGTCCGCAACCGTCATCCGCAATGCCGGGCGATAAGAGTTTGCCGCCCTCGCGCCGGACAGTGAAATCCGTGCCCGGCGGAAAGACCGTGTCTAGATGCGCGCTGACGACGAGGAGCGGCGCGGTGTTCACGCCCGCGCGCAGGCCCAGGCAGTTGCCTTCATGGTCCAACGCGGCTGCCAGGTTGTAGTCTAGAAATTTGCGACGCAAATATTCGGCGCGCTCGGCCTCGCCAAAGGGCGGCGCGGGGATTGAGCAGATAAGTATCTGCTCGTCCGTGATAGCGTTCGCGTGCGTCTCAAGGAAACGGAAAGCGCGCTGCACGCCCTCTGCGTTGAGCAGTTCTCGCACGGTCGTTTCTGGCGTGAGCGTCGCGGTCGGCATCATAAAAAAAGTGATGAGTGATTGATGACAAGCGACGAAGGATGAGAGGAATGCTATTGGCTCATCTTCCATCGCTCGCGTTCAGATTAGTTGACGGACCTCTTCTTCTTCGAGGACGGACGAAGATTGCTTGGCGTGTTCGTAGATACGCGCGACGCGTTCTTCGCTGGCCTCCAGGCCGCGCGTTTCAAGCCAGAAGATGACGTTGGATTTTCCGCTCATTGGTCCAATCTCAATCTTCTGCTTGAGGCCGAAGAGTCCGGCGGGCACGCCCGAATAAACCAGGTCGGCGAGTCCCGCGTCGCCCTTCCTATAGCTCTTGATGACGGCGGCGGCATGCACGCCGGTCGCGGTGCGGAAAGCGTCGCGCCCGAAGACCGGATAGT
Organism: Blastocatellia bacterium; assembly: GCA_034665545.1. Classification (GTDB taxonomy): domain Bacteria; phylum Acidobacteriota; class Blastocatellia; order Pyrinomonadales; family Pyrinomonadaceae; genus DASYML01. The sequence continues at coordinate 2,741 of JAXDFO010000402.1, read as the reverse complement.
TGTGCGGGATGTCCCAGCCGCAAGACTCGGCAGCCTTCTCGCAATACTGGCCCAATTTTGAGAGGTCGTTCTCAATCCAGCCCATGAGTTTGAGGTTGACGAGCAGTTGGTCCATAGGCGTGTTGCCGACGCGCTCACCGACGCCGAGCGCGGAGCCGTGGACCTGGTCCGCGCCGCCCTCAATCGCGGCGATGGAATTGATGACGCCGAGGCCGCGATCCTGGTGGCCGTGCCAGTCAAGGCGCACGGCTGCGCCAGACTCTTCGATGATGCCTTTGACGAAACGCACGACCGCGCGCGCGCCATCGGGCGTCGAGTGGCCCACGGTGTCGCAGACGCAGACGGCCCTCGCTCCGCAACGAATCGCCGTCGTGTAGAGAGAGCGCAAAGTTTCAGGGTCTGCGCGCGTCGTGTCCTCCGTCACGTACATGACGGGGATGCCTTCCTTGACGGCGAAGGTGACGGCCTCTTCGGTCAACTTCAAGAGCTTATCGAGGGTCCAGTCTTCCGCATAAAAGCGGATGGGCGAAGAGCCTATGAAGGTGCAGGCTTCGATGGCGATACCTGCGCGCTGCGAGATTTCGACTATCGGAGTAATGTCGCTGAGGTGCGTGCGCGCGGCGCAGTTGGGCCGTATCTTCAATTTCTGGTCCACTATCTCGCGCGCCAGCCGCTCGACTCCGGCGGCGTGCGTGCCGCCCGCGCCGGGCAAGCCTATGTCAGCCGTGTCTATGCCGAGGGCGTTCATCAGGTGGAGCAGTTCTATCTTTCTTTCGACGGGCGGCTCGCAGACGGAGGGCGATTGCAGTCCGTCGCGCAGGGTCTCGTCATCGAAAGTGATGCGGCGATTGGGGTGGGGCTGCGACGGCTCTATAGCATTCCAGTCGTAAATCAAATCTTCAGCAGGCACTAGCAGTTTACCTCTTCCGTTTCAAGAGCTTCGCGCGCGTTCGGTCGTTGTGGGAAACAGTTGGATTACATCAACTGGCACACGGAATGTCAAGCAAGAGAAACAGCGCGCGGCGTCCGGTTCTTTGACGCGCGGCACGACTCTGTTATAGCCTCTCAAGCGTTGCGGTATGAAGGAGACTCGCGCGCCAGCAAGACTACTGCCACGGCTGCTGCTCGTCGTTAGCTTTTGAACCAACCCGTCAAACTTCAAATTCATGATGAGGATCGCACTCGGCTCAGACCGTGCGGCTAAAGTTGAAGCGGTTCGCGCCAGCGTCGCGCGCATCGCCGCGCTCTCTGAAGAATGGCGCGGGGCGGAAATCATCTCGCGCGCGGTGAGGACGGATGCGCCCGCGATGCCCTTGACGGATGAACAACTGATGCTCGGCGCGCGTGAGAGAGCGTTGGCAGTGCGCGCCGCCTTGCTGCGCGAAGGGACGAGCGCGCAAGTTTACGTCGGCCTCGAAGGCGGCTTCCACTCAGTCTCTTTAGACGACCGTTGGATGACGTTCCTGCGCGGTTGGGCCTATGCGACTGACGGCGAGCGAGGCAGCTATGGCGCGTCTCCCTCCATCATAGTGCCGGATGCAATTGTGCGTCGCGTGATAGACGGGCGCAGCGAGCTTGGACCAGTAATGGACGAGGTGGCGGGCGAGCGCGACGTGCGCAGCCGACAGGGAGCATGGGGCGTGCTCTCGCGCGATCTGCTGACGCGCTCCGATAGTTTTGAAGCCGCGCTTATCGCAGCCTTCGCGCCCTTCTACAACGAGAAGTTTTATACTTGATTACTTTTTAACCTCGAAGGATTCATCAGATGGAAGAACTGACCGCACACGGCAACGACGAACATCTCAATCACCTGCGCACCTTCCCCGGCTGGATAGAGGTCATCGCGGGTTCCATGTTCTCCGGCAAGTCCGAAGAACTGATTCGCCGCCTGCGTCGCGCACGCATCGCGCGCCAGAAAGTGCAGGTCTTCAAGCCGAGGATAGATACACGCTTTTCGCACGGCCACATCGTCTCGCATTCGGAGATGCGCCACGAATCCATGACGGTCGAATCCGCTTCTGAGCTTCTCTCGCGCATCGAACCCGGCACGGAAGTCGTCGGCATTGACGAAGCGCAGTTCTTCGACAACGACCTCGTCGCGGCGGCGAACCAACTCGCCTCAAGCGGTCTGCGCGTCATCATCGCGGGGCTGGACCAGGATTACACGGGCAAGCCTTTCGAGCCGATGCCCCAACTCTTAGCCATCGCCGAATACATCACCAAGACCCACGCCATCTGCGTCCGTTGCGGCCAGCCCGCCAACTATTCACAGCGCACCTTTGAATCCGAAGAGCGCGTCGCCGTCGGCGCGGGCGGCATGTACGAAGCGCGCTGCCGCCGATGCTTCGTCCCGCACGCAGATACACCCACCTCATACATCACGGAAGTTGCAGACTAAGAGCAGAGAGGAACGCTGAAAGCGCGAGGATGAGAGCAGAGCTATTCAAGGGTTGAATAGCTCTGCTCTCATCCTTCATCATTCCGACTTCTCACTTGCTTTTCATGCAAGCATGTTCGCGTGTGCCCGTTCTAGTGACAGTGCATGGGTGAATCTTAGCTTTAAGCTGTATTGAGGAGTAAAACAAAATGAAGATACAAACGCTCTGGAGAGTGGTGGGAGTCGTGTTGCTTGCGCTCGGTCTTTCGCTGGCGATGATGGTGACGGCGCAGGTCAGGCAAGGTGATTCTGCGCGGCAGAAAGATGGGGGCCGGGCCGGGGAGTATAAGATTTCCGGTCCCTA
>JAXDFO010000401.1:0-16475 GCA_034665545.1 Blastocatellia bacterium | reverse complement strand
CTGTCATTCCCGCCGGGACAAACATCGTCAACGCGCTTCTCAACCCTGTCGGGACGGTTGATTTCATAGGCCACAACGCGGGGCGCAACCAGTTCTTCAACACCGACAAGAACAACTTCGCGCCCATCTTCAGCTTCGCCTATACGCCGCAGTTCAAGAATAAATTCCTGGGCCAATTAGCGGGCGATGGCCGAACCGTCATTCGCGGCGGCTTCCGCATGAGCTATGTCAACGACGAGTTCATCAAGGCCGCCGACAACGCGCAACTCGGCAACAACGGATTATCAACGGCCATCCCGCTCCCGACCTTGAACGCGCGTCTCAACGCTCTGCCCGCCATCACCACGCCCTCCTTCCACATCCCGCGCACCTTCCAGGAGGACAACGACCAGACGGGCTTTTCCGCCATCTTCGGCATCAACCCGAACATACAGGTTCCGCGCACTGTCGAATACAGCTTCGGCATCCAGCGCGAGCTTGGATTCCAGACGGCGATTGAGCTTCGCTACGTCGGCGGTCGCAGCGATAATCTATGGCGCGGGACAGACTACAACCAGGTTGACATCTTCAACAACGGTTTTCTCGCCGACTTTAATCGCGCGCGCGCGAACCTCTTGTTGACGGGCAACCCGGCCTGCACGAGCGCGGGATGCCAGGCTCTCACGGTCTTTCCCAACCTCGCCGCGACCTTCTTCGGCGCGGGCGTGATTAACAACGCGCTGCTCGCGGGAGACGCGGGCCAACTGGCCTTCATCTATCAATCGAACCTGCTGCAAGGCGATGTCCAACTCGTCAAGAATCCGAACGCGGGTCCGGTTGATGTGCTGGACAACACTGGCAAGTATCGCTACAACTCCCTGCAAGCGGAGATTCGCAGGCGCTTCGCGCAGGGACTCTATTTTCAGGCCAACTATACTTTCCAGAAGACGCTCACGGACGCTTCGGGCGTGGGCCAGACGCACTTCGAGCCGAACCTCGACAACGCGGACCCACATCTTGAATATGCGCGCGCGGATTACGACCAGACGCACATCTTCAACTTCAACGGCATCTACGAGCTTCCCTTCGGCAAAGGCCAGCGATGGCTGAACGAGGGTAATTGGACCAATCGGCTGGTCGGCGGATTCCAGTTCGGCTCCATCGTGCGCCTTGCTTCGGGAGCGCCGCTCACCATCGTGGACCCGCGCGGCTCGCTCAATCGCGCGGCTCGTTCAGGCAGACAGACGCCGCAGACCTCTCTGACCAAAGACGAGATTAAAAAATTAATCGGCGTCTTCCGCACACCCAACGGCGTTTACTTCATCAACCCTTCGGTCATCAATCCGGCGACCGGACGCGCGGCTGAAGGCTACGGCACGACGCCCTTTGCCGGGCAGGTCTTCTTCAACAACGCGCCGGGCCAAACGGGGAGTCTCGAAAGAGCCTTCATTAATGGACCCGTTTACATCAACTGGGACGCCTCTCTGATTAAGAACGTGCAGGTCAACGAGCGTCTCAGATTCCAGCTTCGCGCGGAGGTCTTCAACGTGCTCAACCGCGCCAACTTCGGCGTCGGCGTGACGCAAAATCCGACCCAGTTCGGCACGACCGGCATCTTCAACATCAACAGTCCGAACTTCGGCAGGTTCACGGAAACCTTCGCCCCGCGCATCGTCCAATTCGCGGCGCGGATAGAGTTCTAGTGAAGCATTCCTGTTAGAAAAAAGTATCCGGCCCTCTTCAATCAAGAAGAGGGCCGGATACTTTTTTTGAAACGCGCGTGGGCTTTTGTCTTTCGTTTATTTCTTGCTGACGGGCTTGCCCTCCGCGTCCAGGATGACTATCTCACCGAGGTTGAGTTCGCGCACTCCCGCTTCTATCTTCGAGAGGTCGCCGACGAGGAGCAGCATGGTGTTGTTCGGCGCGGCGTATTTTTGCGCGACGGTGTTGACGGATGAGAGATTCGCTTTCTCCAGTTCCGTAGTCTCGCGTTGTAAATCCGACATGGGCAAGTCCTCTGCCCAGAGCGTGGCTATCTGGTCCGCGATGCGGCCAAGAGATTCAAACTGTTGAGCGTAGCCGCGTATGCGGTTGGCCTTCGCGCCCGCGAGTTCCGTCTCCGTGATAGGCTTCGCGCCCGAGATGTTCTTCAGTTCGTTGACGAACTCGACGACGGATTCCTTCGTTTTGTTGGTCTGCACGCCGCCCGATGATTGCCACATGCCGTACTGCGAATAGAGCGACGGGAAGGAGAAGACGCCGTAAGAGTAGCCCTTGTCTTCGCGCAAATTCAGATTGAGGCGCGTCCCGAAGCCGCCGCCCCAGACCGCGTCCGCGAGGCTCAAGGCGTAGTAATCATCCGTCTTTCTCTTGGGCGCGGGCAAGACTTGCATGACGACGGTTTGCGCCGCGTCCTGCCGGTCAACGAGATAGACTTTTCCTGGTCCAATTGGATGCGGCGCGGGAATCTGCGCGGAGGCTGGCGCGCCGCCCGCCCAGCTTCCAAAATTCTTGCGCGCGAGGTCTGTCGCCTCCGTCAGAGTGATGTCGCCGACGAAGATGAGAGCAGAGCCGCCCGGCTTCCAGTAAGTCTGGTGAAACTGCGCGAAGTCGTCTCGCTTGAGAGCCTGGATGGTCGAGGGCAAGCCTCTGCGCGGTCTCCCGTAAGGATGGTCCGGGCCGAAGGCGAGCATCGCGCCGACGCGGTTAGCGATGGCGTTGGGGTCTTGCGCCTCCTGCGAGAGCGCGTCGAGGCGCACCTTCTTCTCGCGTTCAATCTCGGCTTCGGGGAAAGAGGGATTGAGCACGACATCGGAGAAGACAGAGAGCGCGGGGTTGAGATTGCGCTTGAGTACTTCCATGCCGAGCGACGCGCGCTCGCGTCCCGCGAAGCCTCCAATCGCGGTCCCCAAATCACCGAGCGCGTCTTCAATCTCAAGAGCCTTGCGCGTCTTCGTGCCGCGCTTGATGGTCTCTATGGTGAGGTCCGCGAGGCCGTCTTTGTTCGCGGGGTCGTTGATGCTGCCCGCGCGCGTGGCTAAGGTGACGGCGACCTTCGGCAGGTCGTGTCGTTCGACTACGAAAAGGTCCATCCCGTTTTCGAGTTTCGCGGTCTTGACTTCTGGCACTTGAAAGCTACGATCCGCGCCGAGCGGCGGCTGCTTCGAGCGGTCGAGCGCGATGTTTAATTCGCGTCCGGAAGTCTCAGGGCGAAAACGCACGAGCAGGCGATTGCGCGTGTTCAGATATTTACTGACAACGTCGCGCACGCTCTCCACGGTCGCGTTGCGATGGCGCGCCACGTCGGCCTCGAATTTGTTCGGGTCGCCCAGGAATGTGTTGTACTGGTTGAGCAGGTCTGCCTTGCCGCCGAAGCCGCCGATGCGTTCGAGGCCCGTCACAAAGCCGTACTCCCATTTCGTCTTCGCGCGGTTCAACTCTTCGATTGTTGGACCATCTTTGGCGAGACGCGCTATCTCTTCCGTGACTATCTGCTCGACTTGAGAGAGCGACGCGCCGGGCCGCGCCGTGGCCCACAATAGAAAGCGGCCCACGTTCTCCATAGACCACTGGAAGGAGGTCACGTCGGATGCGAGTTGCTTATCATAGACCAGCGTTTTGTTGAGACGCGCGTTGAGCCCGTCTGTCAGGATGATCGAGACGAGGTCCAGTTCGCCGTCGCCCGCGTCGAAGAAGGCCGGAGTGGGCCAGGCGAAATAGGTGCGCTCCTGCGCGATGCGGTCCTTCACTTCCACCACTCTCTCGCCGTCCAGTTTCGGAAAGTCTTTCGGCGGTCGGTCGAGCGCGGGTCCGGCGGGGATGGTTCCGAAATATTTTTCGACGAGCCGCCTGGCTTCCGCCGGGTCGAAGTCGCCCGCGATGACGAGCGAGAGATTGTTAGGCGTGTAGTAGGTCTTAAAGAAATCGCGCACGTCGTCTGCCGAAGCGGCGGTCAAATCTTCATGGCTGCCTATGACATCGTTGGCGTAAGGATGATGAAAGGGATACAGATTTTCGGAGACGAGCTTGACCCAGCGACCGTAAGGCTGATTCTCAAGCCCCTGCCTGCGTTCGTTCTTGACGACATCTCGCTGGTTGTCCAGCTTCTCTTTCGTGAGCGCGTCGGTGAGCGTCGCCAGCCTGTCGGATTCGAGCCAGAGCAGCGTTTCCAGGTTGGCCGAGGGGACGGTCGCAAAATAATTGGTCCTGTCCCAACTCGTCGTGCCGTTGACGCCGCCCTCGAACAGATTCGCGCCCGCCTTCTCGACGTAAGCGAAATATTTTTGGTTCGCGTTCTTCGAGCCTTCAAACATCATGTGCTCGAAGAGATGCGCGAAGCCGCTACGGCCCACGCGCTCGTTTTTAGAGCCGACGTGGAACCACTGGTTGACATGGACTACCGGAATCTTCCTGTCAACGTGGAGGATGACTTGAAGGCCATTCGGCAAAGTGTACTTTTCAAAAACAATCTTGGGGACGGCTGAAGCGGTCGCGTCCTTACTGTTCTGCGCGCGCACGGGCAGCGTCAGCGAGAGCAGCAGGGCCGCGACGATGGAGAGCGAGAGACATCTCTTTCTAAGAGCTTTCATCGGAGAAACTCCTTTCAAAAACAGAAGGGTAAGTTTGAAAGAATAATCGCGTGAGCATTGGCTCTGAGCCTCACACGGCGAACGGGTATGACGCTTTTACGAATCGCGCGCCCTTTATGTTTCGCGCTCCGCCTGGTTTACTTTCGCCACTTCGAGAATGTTTAGAGATGAGAGACTAGAACAGCATGCCTCCCGGAATCAAGAGGGCGATGCTGGCCGAAAGAGTGGGAAACTATTTCGTTATATATTAGTGTGTCTCAAGAACGGCGTTCGAGAATGAACTCTTTAAAGAGGCTGACAGATGATGAACACAAGCAGACCGATTTTTATCCCCGTCATTCTGGGCACGGCGCGGCAGGGGCGAGCGAGCGAGAACGTCGCACGGTTCGTGCTCGAAGAGGTGAAGAAGCGAGAGGGAGTCGAGACGGAGTTGGTTGACATACGGGAGATTCCGCTCAGCGCGCAGGATGAGGGGGAAGCGATTAAGGATACGAAATTTTCCGAGACGGTGGCGCGTGCGGATGCGCTGGCGCTGGTCGTGCCGGAATACAACCACGGCTATCCGGGCCTGCTCAAGCATCTGCTGGATACGAATTTGAAGGAGTACATACACAAGGCCGCAGGCGTGTGCGGCGTCTCGGCGGGCGTCTTCGGCGGAGCGCGTATGATTCAAAATTTGCTGCCCGTCTTGAGAGAGTTGGGACTCGTGACGATCTTCTGGGACGGGAATTTTTCCGGCGCGCACAAGCTCTTCGATGCTGACGGCAAATTACTGGACCAGTCATACGTCAAGCGCATGGACCAGTTTCTGAAGGAACTCATCTGGATGGCGAAGACGCTTCGCCACGGGCGAGAGAATATCTCTCTGGAGTAGAACTGAGATGTCTAAGAACAGAAAAATGACGTGCCCGGATTGCGGCGTCCTGATGAATCATCACGCGTTGAAGATTGACTACACGGCGTCGCTCGATGAGCCCGAAGCGATTGACACGGACCTCGGCGGCATCGTCGAAGAGGCGCACACCTGCCCTGCTTGCGGGAGGACGCGCCTGCGCCGCCAGGACGCCGCGCCCGGCGATGAGTGAGGGTTGGGCCAACGCAGGGGCGTCGTTTGCTCTAGACCTAATGGAAGTCTCATGTAAAATAGTGGGACCAATAGCTAAAATAGTGGGACCGACATCACTGGAGGAAACAAACGAGATGCCCGAGTTGAGGGGGATACAAGCAACACCTGAAACCAAAGCTGAGTGGAAGCGCGCTTACTCATTTTACCAGCAAGCGCCCGGCGACCCGTATGATAAGAAGAACGACCGAACCGAACGTATCACCTATGTGGCGCGGATGATGAACCTGACGCGCAAGCAGGCCAAGCGTAGAGTGAGGAATTTTGAGGCGTGGCAACGCAATCTCAAGAAGGGACTGGTCGAAGACTGAGCATCTCTCGCGGTAGACTCTCTCTTGTTAGCTCAAAGCCCGTCACGGTCTAACCGTCTCGTTGCGCGAGACTGGCGACGACCGCGATTAATTCCGTCAACTCGACGGGCTTGGGCACATGCATCTGATAGCCGGACCTGAGCGCGCGTAACCTGTCTTCCGTTCTCGCGTATGCCGTCAACGCGATGGCGGGTATTTTTCCGCCCTGCGCGGCTGTCAACGCGCGCACTCGCTTGATTAAATCGTAGCCGTCTTCGCCCGCCATGCCTATGTCGCTGATGAGGACTTGCGGTCGCGCCTCTTCGATGGCGGCGAGAGCCTCCGGCACGGACCCGGCGACTGTCACCAACGCGCCGCAATTACCGAGCGCGGTCTTGAGCAACTCGCGCGTGTCCGCTTCATCGTCAACGACGAGAATGCGCAAGCCATCAAGCCGCTCCGGGCATTCGAGCGCGGGCAGCGTATCCTTCGCCGTAGGATGCACGCGCTCCGCGACGCTCTCGTTCTGGTAGACGGTAATCAACGGCAGCTTGACCGTGAAGGTCGCGCCCTCTCCTTCGCCACGGCTCTCGGCCTGGACCGTGCCGCCGTGAAGCTCTACAAGATGACGGACGATGGCGAGGCCGAGGCCGAGTCCGCCATACTGGCGAGTCGTGGCCTGGTCCGCCTGGCGGAAACGGTCGAAGACGTGCGGCAGAAATTCGGGATTGATGCCGGTCCCCGTATCGCTAATCGCCAACTCTACGTGCGAGTTGATGCGTTCTAGACGGACCTGCACGCGCCCGCCCCTCGGCGTAAACTTGATGGCGTTGGAGAGCAGGTTCCACACCACCTGCTGCAAGCGCGCAGGGTCGCCCGCCACAGAACTGATGCCCGTGTCCAACACTTTCTGAATCCGCACGCCCTTTGCTTCCGCCGCAGGACGCAGGGCTTCAATCGCCGCTTCGATGAATGAGAGCGGGTCAATCTGCCTGACATCCAATCGCAGTTTGCCTGTGATGATGCGAGACACATCGAGCAGGTCGTCAATCAGTTGGGCCTGCGCGCGCGCGTTGCGAGAGATAATCTCCAACGCGTTGGTCGCGCTCGCCTCGTTCATGTCTCCCGTGCGCAGCAGGTGGGCCCATCCGAGGATGGCCGTCAAGGGCGTGCGCAGTTCGTGCGAGAGCGTGGCGAGAAATTCATCCTTGAGACGGTTGGCCTGTTGCGCCGCGCGATAGAGCCTGGCGTTATCAATCGCCAGCGCGGCGCGGCTCGCCAGATTCTCCGCGAGCGCGACATCGGCGTCAAGATAGTGGCGTTCGGATTCCGCCGTGGTGATGAAAGAGATTGCGCCGAGCGTGCGGCCATGCGCCGTGAGCGGAATGATCATCGCGGAAGCGAAGCCGATGTCGCGCATCAATTGCAGATGCTCCGGGTCTCTCGCACCGGCGACGAGAAGCGAATCGGGAATCTCCGAATAGAGTTCGGGCTTTCCCGTTCGCAGCACGTGGGGCACACCGTAGGGCGCGTCCGGGTCTTCCGGGTAACGCTGCTGTAGCTCGCGCGCCCACTCGACCTTCGACGGGTCAACGTGTGCGACGGCCACTCGTTTCACTTTCTTATCGTCTTCGAGCAGGTCAATCGTGCACCAGTCCGCGAGAGTGGGAACGACCATCCGCGCCACGCTCGCCAGCGTCGTCTGGTAATCAAGAGAGGAAGCAAGCTCTTCGGTCGCGCGCGCGAGAAAGGCTCTGCCCTCGTCGGCTCGCTTGCGTTCCGTAATGTCGCGCAGGATGCCTGTGAAATGCCGTTTGCCGTTGCTGGTGAATTCGCTGAAGGAGACTTCCAGTGGAATCGGCTGGCCGTTCTTGTGCAGGCCCGGCAACTCTACGGATTCCCAACTGATGTGCTTGCGGCCCGTCTCTATGTAGCGTTTGAGTCCGGCCTCGTGAAGATGGCGCAGGCACTCCGGCATGAGCATCGTGAGATGCTGTCCGAGCAGTTCATCCGTGCGATAGCCGAAGACCTTCTCGGTCGTGTGATTGGCAAAGAGAATAGCACTCTCTTCATCAACCGTCAGGATGACATCGGAGGCCGTCTCGGCGACGGAGCGAAAGTGCTGCTCGCTCTCCTGCAAAGCCTGCTCGAACCTCTTGCGCTCCGTGATGTCGCGCGTAAAGCAGCGCGTGTGTATGAACTCTCCGTTCTCACGCATCACGTTTGAACTGATGAGAACGTTTCTGATGGAGCCGTCTTTGCAGCGCAAGCGCGCCTCGTAACTGTGCAACTCTTCGCCACGGGTCAGGCGGCGAAGGATGTCTTTAATCGTCAACGCGTCGGCGTGAAACTCCGTGATGTTGTGGCCTATGTACTCGTCGCGCGTGTAGCCCAGCAGGTCCAATTCCGCGCGATTGGCGCGCAGGATAGTCCCGTCCGGCCCGACCCAGTGCAGGCCGACCGTGGCGTTCTCGAAGAAGTCCGTTAGCTCCTGCTCGCTCCTGTGAATGGATTCCAGGGCCTGCTTGTGCTCCGTATTATCATGGGCCACCTTGACGAAGCCGCGCACGCGGCCCGTCTCATCCATGAGCGGCGTGACCATCCCGCTGGCCCAGAATCTTGAGCCATCCTTGCGCACATGCCAGCGTTCGTCTTCGGCGCGGCCTTCGCGTGCGGCGGTTCGCAGTTCCTCTTCATGCACGCCCCGCTCTATGTCTTCGGGCGTGAAAACAATCGAGCCGTCGCGTCCGATGATCTCCGCCTCCGCATAGCCGAAGATGCGCTCCGCGCCCGTGTTCCAACTGGCGATACGGCCCTCGCGGTCAGTGGCGAAAATAGCGTAGTCCTTGACGCTCTCGACCATGAAGCGAAAGAGTTCTTCGCCACCGGGCGGCGAGCCTCTGAATTCCTGGTCCAACGGCCCGCCTTCTACGCCGGGCGAATGATTACTCAGGAGATTATCCTTCGTCATGAGATTCTTTTTGCGATTATGTTGACGGCATCGCGCTGCTGGCTCCAACAACGCTTGAGTGGGGGAATGCTCATGATAAAGGTTAATCCAAGCAACGCCGAACAGCAAGGATAAAGTCGGAAGGATGAAGGATGAGAGAAAAGCTATTCAACTTTGAATAGCTTTTCTCTCATCCTTCATCCTTCCGGCTCCCGACTTCCTACTTCAACTTTCTACCTGCTGTTGAGCTTGAGTTTGCCGCGCAGTTCTATCTGCTCTGACGAACGCGCGATGAGCACGTCGAAATCGCCTGGCTCGGCGCGCCATTGCTTGGCGGTTGCGTCGTAATATGAGAAGGCGCGTTCATCAAGCATGACGGAGACTCTACGGGTCTCGCCCGGTCGCAGGTTCACCTTGACGAAGCCCTTGAGCTCCTTCAACGGTCGCGCCACTTTCGAGTGAGTATCCCCCACGTACACCTGTGCCACATCCGCGCCCGCGTGCGTTCCGGTGTTCTTCATCTCGAAAGAGACTTCGTAGCGCGGTCCCTGCGCGCCGCCGTTGACGGGCTTGATGTTCAGCTTGTCGTACTTGAACGTCGTATAGGACAGCCCGTAACCGAACGGAAAGAGCGGCTTCGTCCCCGTTTTCTCATAGCCGCGATAGCCCACGAAGACGCCTTCCTTGTAGACGACGCGCTTCGTTCCCTCTGCCGGATAGTAACTGTCATGCGCCGGATTATCTTCCCAGCGTCGTTCCAGGGTTATCGGCAACCGGCCCGAAGGATTGACTTCGCCGAAGAGAGTTTCGGCCAACGCCTTGCCGCCCTCCTGTCCCGGATACCAGGCTTGGATGAGCGCGGGCACGCGGTCAAGCCAGCCATTCATGTTGACGCCACCGCCGGACGTGATGAGGACTATCGTGTTCTTGTTTGTCGCGGCTATCTCTTGAACAAGCGCGTCCTGTCCGAGCGGCAACTGGAAAGTCCTGTCCGCGCCCTCGCTCTCGGTCCCGGGGTCGAACCCCAACGCGACCACAACCACGTCTGCCTTCGCGGCGAGACTCTTCGCTTCCGCTTCGACGACGCCTCCGCGCGGCATGATGCCCATCTGCATGCGCGTCCCCAACCAGCCGGAGCGGCCATGCTGCTCCAACACAATCTTGTGCGGCGCGCCATCGAGCGTGAGCGTGGCTTGATCCGTCAGCGCGCGCGAAGTGGTCCAATTATCGAACACGAGCTTGTCATCAACATAGAGGCGATAGAAGCCGCCATCCTCTCCCGTTGATGCCGCGAAGATGTCGTACTGACCAGACTTCTGCGCGATGTAATAGCCGGTCCAGCGTGACGAAAGGGTTTGCTCCGGGAAGGAGCGAAACTGCCTCCCAAAGAGAATGTGCTGCTCTGTGCGCGTGACCGCCGGAGTCCCTTGCAGTTCGCCGTTGGCGAAGTATTCCGCGCGCAGTCCCGTCTGGTCTTTGTCTGCGGAGAGCTTGAAGTTGGTCGCCTCCGCCATCTCGCTCAGGGGAGGCACGCCGCGCGCGTAAGTGACCTGCGCGCCAGTGCCCAGGTAATCGCTCAGCCCCTCAAGAAAGCTGGTCGCGGCGAAGGGTTCCACGCGCGCGCTGCCGCCTCCGACCGGCTGAGCCGGATACGCGCCTGGACCAATAATGGCGATGCTCTTCAGCTTAGACTTATTGAGCGGCAGCAGGTTGCCCTCATTCTTCAACAGGACCAGAGACTCGCGGGCGGCATCCAGGGCCGCCTGTCGGCCCTCCTGGTTATAGCGCGGGATGCTGAGGTCCGCCTGGTCACGGTCGAGCCACCCGAACCTGATGGCCGTTCGCAGGATGCGCCGCACCTTGTCATCTATCGTCGCCGCAGAGACCTTGCCTTGTTGTATGGCTGGCAGCAGGTTCTGACGATTCATGTACGCGCCCCAGGGCATTTCCAGGTCCAGCCCGCCATTGGCCGCCGCGACTCCGTCATAGGTCGCCACCCAGTCCGACATCATCACTCCGTCGAAGCCCCACTCCTTCTTCGCCACGTCTGTGTTGAGGTAATTGTTCTGCGTCATGTGCTCGCCGTTGGTCAGGTTGTAAGAGTCCATGATGGCCCCTACGTGCGCCTCCTTGACGGCGGCCTCGAACACGGGCAAGTAAATCTCTCTCATCGTTCGCTCGTCAATGATGGAATCTGTGTTGTGGCGGTCGAACTCAGAGTTGTTGCCCATGAAGTGCTTGATGGTCGCGCTCACGCCCTGGCCCTGCACGCCCTTGATATAGCCGACGGCGATGCGCGAGGCGAGGTATGGGTCTTCACCGAAGTATTCAAAGTTGCGACCGTTCATCGGAGCGCGGTAGATGTTCACGCCCGGCCCCAACAGAAAATGCACGCCCTTCGCGCGGGCATCTCGCCCGATTTGTGTGCCGACGCGTTCGGCGAGCGCGGGATTCCATGTGGCCGTCAAAGCGATGCCGCCAGCCATCGCGGTGGCTGGACCAAAATTGCGAACACCGATGGGCCCATCCGCCATCTTCAAGCGAGGGAGGTTGAGACGCGGGATGCTGCGTATGAAAAAGCCGTCAACGCCTCCGAGCATGTCAATCTTTTCCTCAAGCGTCATCTTCGTGAGCAGCGACTCGATGCGTCGCTCGATTTCCGACGAAGAGGCTTGAGGAGAAGCGGGCGATTGCTGCTGCTGCCCACGCGCGGGCATTGCGCCTTGAACCAGAAGAGAGAGAACCGCCGCCATCAAACAAAGTTTCCGCATGAAGTTTACCTTTCCGTTTGTTCGTTTGTGCTGGCCGGATGGAATAATGGACCAGTTAATCATTCAAGAGGAGAATTCGACCGTGCGTTTTTCCTCGCTGCTTTGTCGCGCCAGTTCGATAATGCGGACAGTACTCAGCGCCTCCTCCGGCTTCACTGCGAGAGAGGCGCGCGCCCTTATCGCATCCGCGATGTTTCGATAGTAATCCTGATAAGAGCCCGCCAGCGTCTCGACGCGCCCCTCCACTTGCAGCCCGCCTAGCTCAGTGATGAGCGTGCCCCACTGCTCTCTTGGTTCCTCGCCCCAGTTCGCATCTGAGGGCGTCAGTCCTCGTTTGAGGGCCGCTTCCTGCGGGTCCAGCCCGTATTTGATGAAGGCTCCAATGGTCCCGTGCAGGATGAAACGCGGGCTTTGCTCGCGGACCAACATGCCCGATTTCAGAGTCGCCTTCAACGCTTCGTAATCAAGTATCACTTCAAAATTATCATCCGTCGTTCCGCCGTCGCGCTGGATTCTGATGTCTGCGGTAATCGTGCGCGGCAGGCCGAAGAGGACCAGCGACTGGTCTATCAGGTGCGAGCCGAGGTCGAACAGGATGCCGCTTCCCGGCCCGGCCTCTTCGCGCCAGGCATCCTCTTGCCTGTAGTTTCTGAAACGGTCGAAGCGTGATTCATACTCGACCAGGCGGCCAAGCAGACTAGCCTCCAACAATTTCTTCACCGTCTGAAAATCGCCGTCCCACCTGCGATTCTGAAAGACACTGATGAGCCTGTTTTGTTGTCGCGCCAGTTCTATCAATTGCTGCGCCTGTGCGGATGTGGTGGCGAAAGGTTTTTCGACCACCACATGCTTACACGCGAGCAAGGAGTCTCTGGCGAAATCAAAGTGTGAAGCGTTCGGAGTGGCGACGACGATTAGTTCTATCTTCTCATCATGCAGGATGTCTGCGGCGTCGCGCACAACCTCGACCCAGGGGTAACGCTGGCGCGAAGCATCCGCGTGACGCTCTACGACCTTCTTCAGTTTGAGTTGGGGAAGCGACCCGATGACGGGCGCGTGAAAGACACGTCCAGCCATGCCATAGCCTATCAACCCGACGCCGATTTCATCTGTCATCTTGCTGTCACCAACGGTTGCTGCTCCGGCTCAAGCATTAAGGTGTGGGCTGCTGTCGTGCGCGCCACTTGGCTTCGACCGATTTCAACTTTTCGGCCTCCGGGTCCATCGGGTTCAGTTGCAGATAGGTGTGAAGCTCATCAGCCGCTTGCCTGTATGAACCCTGGCGGGCGTTGAGGTTGGCTAAGTAGATATGCGCCCGCACCGCGCCGTCAGGATTGATTTTCAAAGCCTGTTCGAGAGCCTTCCTCGCATCGTCTCGCTGGTCCAATTCCAGATGCGCGATGCCGAGCAGGAGATATGCGTTGAAGTTATCCGGCTCGGCTGTAATCGCCTGCTCGAAATCGTGGGCCGCCTCCGTGAATTCCCTCTTCTCAAGTTTGCAATAACCCGCGCCCCTCAAGGCGTGCCCATACTGCGCGTTGATTTTCAAAGCGTTCTCGAAATCGGTCGCGGCCAACGCGAGTTGATGATGAGAGATATAGAGGTCGCCGCGTTCGGCAAGCGCCTGAAAATATTCCGGGAAGAGATTGATGGCGCGCGTGAGATTCTCAAGCGCGTCATCGAATTTCCGCTCGTCCTTAAATTTAAGCGCGTCCATGAACGCCTTGCGAGCCTCCTTCGGAACCTTCTGTGCGGCCTCCGCGACGCTGACCGCGCTCGCCTTTCTGCTCTCGCCCGGAGCATCAGAGCGTCGCATGTAGAGGTTGACGCTGAGCGTGTCTGTGGCGGTGCGTGTCGTGTCCGTTTCGACCATGTCTGAACTTAGCGAGAGGTCCGTCGTGCTGTTCGCCGTCAGGCGATAACTGCCGGGCGGCATCTCCTTAAAATCGAAACGGCCCTGGTCGTTCGTCAAAACATCGCGCGTCATGCCGCCCCTGCTCGAAATCTTGACGAGGATACGACGCGCGGGGCTGCCGTCCGGCAAGGCCACATAGCCGTTGATGGTGAATGCGCGGTTGGCGTTGACCTCTGTGGGGGAAGTACGGCTCTGGGCCTGGACGACGGCGTTTGTGTCGCAGAGCATGGAGGCCAGCAAAACGCTCATCGCAGCTAAACATAAAGCACGCATAGCAGCACCTCGCGGGATAAAGTAGAAGCGATTATGAGAAAACTTTTACGCCACCTCCGCGCGCCAGTCAATAGAGGACCAGCGCACAATCAACGGGCCTCTTCAAAAGAGACGGCTTCTCACTTGACGTTCGGTTGATTCGACTTTCGATTTTCCGTCACCCTCTCGCTTTTCGGATAGAAGGCGAGCCAAGCCTGGCGATAAGAGAGCATCCCCAATCGTCGCTCAAGCCGCTTGCCCTTGAACGGTCCCTTCAAGCCCTCGCCCGTCCTCATGTCCCACAGCGTCCTCGTCTCTGCGTCAACCATTCGTCCCTCATCGGCGGTGGCGAACGTGAGCGAGCGGCCATCAACGGCGCGCGTGAAAAGATGCGCTTCGGTGCTCTCCGCATCGTATGTGACGAGCAAGGGCGTCTCTCCGAGTTGCAGGTTCAAGAGGGGCTCTGCGAGTAAGACGTATAGAGGGCAGTGATAACGCCGCCAGCCTATGGACCAGCCATAGACGAAGGCCGACGGGTCTTCATATAACTCACTGGTGTATTTTCGCTCGGTTCGCGAGAGGTTCAAGACGGTCGTTTCGGGATGCGCGCGACGCCATACCGCCCAGGTGGTCAACTCGCTCGGCAACGCGTCCAACTTCGTTCCCTTCAATTCGCCCTGCATCGCCTGTCCCATCAACTGGCTCCAATAGCTGTTGGTTTCGGCGTCGTACATAATCTGGCTATTGTTCCAGAGCGTGCCCGCGATGCCGAAGGTCAGGGTGCGGCCTTTGACATGGCGTGCGTAGACCACGCCGTTATAACACAAAGGACACCAGGTCGCGGCGATGGCCTGGCCGCCCAGAGTATCGTTGATGATTTCGTAGGTCAGGCCGGTTAACATATTCAAAGGGTAGGCGCGAGCCTGTGCGTTTATCGTCACGCCCAAAACAAGTTCATCCGGCGCGACCTCGTTGACGACTTCAACGGCTTTGATAAACGGAGCATTGACGACGGGCCTCGAAGGCGGCGAAAGCCGCGTCGGGTTAAAGTCCGGCGTCGCCGTCTCCGCCTGCGAACTGTTTTCGACGCCGCGCTGTTGCTGGGCCAATAATGGCGCGGCGTTGAGCAGCAGGATGAGCGAGAGACCGGCGAGCAAAAATTTCTTCCGACGCATTATCTTTTCTTGATGGAGAATCAAACGGCCCTTCGATAATCTTCGTTCACAGCTTAACAGTTTTTCGCTTGAGCAGTTGGTCAGCGATGACGCCTATGAGGATGACCGCGCCCATCACTGCGAAGTTTAGCGAGCTCGGGATGCCGAGCAGGTTGACCAGATTCTGAAGCACTTGCAACAACGCCGCGCCGATGATGATGCCTATGATGGAGCCTTCGCCGCCGCGCAGGCTGCACCCGCCGAGGACCGCCGCCGCGATTCCGTAAAGTTCAAAGAAACTGCCGTGCGATGAAGGCGAGACCGAGTTGGTGTAGAACGCGAGCAGCACGCCTGAGACTCCGGCCAGCGCGCCCGATATAAGATAAGAACTGGCGATGATGTTGCGCGCGTTGATGCCGGAATAGCGCGCGGCCTCTTCGTTGCGGCCCACCGCGAAAAGGTAACGGCCATAAACGGAAGCGTGCAGGACCACCCACATGATGACGCTGATGATGATGAGCAGGATGAAGGGCATCGGAACGTGAAAGAGGCTGCCGGTCGCAAGTCGCGGCAGCCATTCAAACCCTACGCCTGCGCCGAAGCCCTTCGTCTCGTCGCCCGCGATAAAGCGCGCCAAGCCTCTGTAGAAGAGCAGGCCGCAGAGCGTGACGATGAAGGGTTGAATATAAAGCCTCGTCACGAGCCAGCCGTGTATCAGTCCCAGCCCGACCGCGAGCGCGATGACGGCGAGGACGGCCAACGCTCCGGGCCAGTGCCAGCTTGTGAGCATGAGCGACAACAGCACGCCGAGCAGCGCGAAGACGGAGCCGACGGAAAGGTCTATGCCGCCCGTGATAATCACCATCCCGACGCCGATGCTGAAAATGCCGTACATGCCTATGAGCCGCGCCATGTTCTGCAAGTTGGCCGCCCCCAGAAAACGCGGGTTGATAATCGCCACGACGACGCACAGCGCGATTAGTAAGATAAAGGTTCCGAGTTCTTTCCTCATCCTGCCCTTTGATTGCAAGCGTTCGAGAGATAGCGTCTTGCTTTATCTTCAAACTGTTGTAGTATGGCGCACATCGCGTGCTTGAGGGATGCTCAAGCAGCGACCGCTTGCGCATCCCATAAATAATCACTAATCAATTGAGAAGGCTAAACTCAGAGGCGAGTTGAAATCAGCATGAAGAGGAGCATACCCGTGTCTTTGTGGAAAGTGAAGACGAAATTTCGCGCGCTCGCAATTTTCCTGTCCATCATAATCTTTCCGGCGACGTGCCCCGCGCACGCCCGCGCCGCCCCGCCTCACATGGAGACCGTTCTTTACGGTGTCTCTTATTATCAAGAGTACATGCCTGAAGAGCGGCTCGAAAAGGATGTCCAGATGATGCAGGAGGCTGGCATCAACGTCGTACGCATGGGCGAGTCCGGCTGGGGATTATGGGAGCC
>JAXDFO010000400.1:0-7866 GCA_034665545.1 Blastocatellia bacterium | reverse complement strand
GTCCTGGCGGATTTGCAAACGCCCGTCGGAGCCTTCATGCGCGTGGCGGGCGATAAGCCCTACGCCTTCCTGCTCGAATCCGTCGAGGGCGGCGAGCGCGTCGCGCGTTACTCTTTTCTAGGCGCGGAGCCTCAGATGGTCGTGCGCGGGCGCGGCGACCGGACCATCATAGAAAGAGGCGGCGAACGAGAGACGCGCGACATTCGCGCGACGGAATTTTTGCGCGAGTATTTCCGCGAGAGACATCTGGCGAGGCGCGCGGGGCTGGCCCCGTTCGCGGGCGGCGCGGTCGGCTATCTGGCCTATGACGCGGCGCGCTGGTTCGAGCCTGTGCTGGACCAGAATAAAGATGATGAGAGGAATGCTATCTTTGATGATGCCGTCTTCATGTTCTATCGCACGACGCTGGCCTTCGACCGCGTGCGGCAGCAGGTGGAGATTACTTCCATTATTCTGACGGAGGATGCACAGGGAAGCCACGCGCGCCTGCGTGAGTTGTACGAAGGCGCGTTGCTTGAGACGGAACGCATCGAGAAAGTCTTGCTGGCAGGACCGCCCGCGCAAGTCTCTTCCGGCACGAAGCGAACGGATGAGAACGGTATTCGCTTGACCTCCAACTGGACGCGCGAGGGCTACGAAAATAGCGTGCGCGTCATCAAAGAAAGAATCGCGGCGGGCGATTGTTATCAAGTGGTCGCCTCGCAACGTTTCGATGCGAAGGTGACTGCCGCCCCGATAGAGATTTACCGCGCGCTGCGCGCGACGAACCCTTCGCCTTACATGTATTTTTTGCGACTGGACCAGGAATCAATCGTCGGCGCGTCGCCGGAAATGCTGGTCCGTTGTCGCGGGCAAAGGCTCGATTACAGGCCCATCGCGGGCACTCGCAAGCGCGGCGCGACCGAAGCCGAAGACTGGATGCTCGGCGAAGAGATGCGCGCCGACGAGAAGGAAGTGGCGGAGCACATGATGCTCGTGGACCTGGGCCGCAACGACCTGGGCCGCGTCGCGGATTTCGGCTCGGTCCAGGTCGAAGACCTCATGTTCATAGAACGCTACTCGCATGTGCAACACCTCGTCACTTCATTGCGCGCGCGGCTCGATGAGAAGCGCGACCGCTTCGACGCGCTCGCCTCCTGTTTTCCGGCGGGGACAGTGTCGGGCGCGCCGAAGGTCAAGGCGATGCAGATTATCAGCGAGCTTGAGCCGACGCGTCGCGGCGTCTACGCGGGCGCGGTCTGCTACCTCGATTACGCGGATAACCTGGATTCATGCATTGCGATTCGGACTATAGTTATCAAGGACGGGCAGGCTTCCGTGCAGGCTGGCGCGGGCGTGGTGGCCGACTCCGTGCCGGAACGCGAGTATGAGGAAACGGTCAATAAGGCGCGGGCGTTGATTCGCGCGTTGGAGTTGGCGGAGAAAGGCTTGTGAGGATTTTCGGCGACGAAGAGATGAAAGCGGAGAGCGTTGGGCCAACTCTGGCGGGGCGCGTCAAGACATTTCTGGGCCAGCGAGTGGGCACGCTCATCATCGTCGCGCTCGTCGTCCTGCCGGTCATCGCCGCCGTCTACGCGACCAAGCCTTCGAGCATGCCCGCCGCCGATGAAGCGCGCCGCAAACTCGCGCTCTATCGCTATCCATATTCCGAAGAGTCTTTCGTCAGGCGCGCGAGGGAAGGCAATACCCGAATCGTTCAACTGTTTCTCAGTTCGGGGATGAACCCGGACGCGCTCGATAAGGACGGCGAGACCGCGCTTCTCGCAGCCGCCTCGAACGACCGCCGCGAAGTGGTCGAAGCCCTGCTCAAAGCGAAGGCCAACACGGAGGCCAGAGACAAGAACGGGTTGACGCCTTTAATCTGCGCGGCGCGTTACGGCGCGATGAACTCGCTCCGCCTCTTGTTGGAGAACAGCGCGGATGTCAACGCCAGGACCAATAACGGCGCGACCGCCCTCATGTACGCGGCGTTGAAGAGCGACAGCGACATCATAGAGGCTTTATTGGACCACGGCGCGGACGTGAGCGCGAGGGATAATAACGGCGGCACGCCTTTGACCTGGGCCGCCTTTTACGGCGCGGCCTCCATGACCAACATCCTGCTGGAAAAGGGCGCGGACCCGAACGCCAAAAACAACTTCGGCGGCACGCCCCTGATGACCGCCGCCGCGAGAGGCCAGGCGCAGGTCACGCAACTCTTGCTGGACCACGGCGCGAACGCCGCATTGAAGGACAACGAGGGCAAGAGCGCGCTTGAGTTAGCCGCCGCGCTCAAACATGAAGAGGTCACACGATTGCTGCAAGAGGTTGAAGCGAGAAAGAGGGCGCGCAAATCTTGAGTGGTCCAATAAAGCCTGGATTGAGAGAAGAGAAGGGAGCGGTCAAAGTGAATTTCTGCTTACGCATAATGCTGGCCTGTGCCTGTTCTTTAATGCTGGCGGCGGGCGCGCTCGCGCAGGATAATAATCAGGCGCAACAACAGAGCAGCAGTAGTAGTAATAACAACGGCGCGGCTGAGCCGTCTAAGAAGAACGAGCGGCCAGCCGCTCTCACAGGCAAGGCCGCAGAGCCTTTCGACGGCGCGAGCGTGGAGAAGATGGCGGGCCAGTGCGTGCGGCTTGAGACGGAGGCCGGGAGCCTGGAGATGGAGATGCTGCCGGAGGCCGCGCCCGAAACGGTTCGCAACTTTCTCAACCTCGTGGCGACGGGCGCGTACGACACGACCATCTTCAGCCGCATCGTTAAGGACTTCGTCATTCAGGGCGGCAATCTGGCAACGCGCACTAACATGACGCCCGAACTCGCCGCGAGGGGCGCGCGCAAGATTGCGGACGAGCCGAACTATGTCAAGCACGTGCGCGGCATCGTCTCTATGGCGCGACCCGATGAACCCAACAGCGCGTCCACACACTTTTTCATACTCGTCGGCGATGGCCCGCACTTAGATGGAAAGTTCGCGGCCTTCGGTCGCGTAACGCGCGGCCTCGGAGTCGCGGACGCCATCAACCACGGGCCGACGGAAGGCGAGAAGCCGACCGAGCCGGTGCGGCTCACGCGCGCCACCGTTTTCGCCTGCACGAAGGCAGCCGCCCCGGCAGAGAAACCTGCGGCCAATCCAGGGGCTAACATGCAGAGCAATCCGGCGGGCAAGGTCACGCCGTAATGGCTCACTCGAAGTCGCGCATGAGCGCGACTTCGAGTGAGCGGTCTTCTGAAAAAAAATTATGTCGCGCTTCCTAACTCTTATAGTCTCTTTAATCATGACGCTCGCGCTGGCGGCTTGCGCTGGCAAGCCTTCGACATCGGCCAGGCCCACGCCGGAAGCGGCGCGGCGCGAACTCGTCTTGCGCGGCATAGATTTCGACGAGAAATCTTTTCTGGCGAACGCGGCGGCGAGCGACGTGCGCGCCGTCAACGCTTTCCTCATCGCCGGGATGAACCCGGATGTGAAGAACGAGCGCGGCGAGACAGCCTTGATTGCCGCCTCCGTGAAGGGCGATACTGCCGTCGTCAATGCGCTCATCGCGGGCGGCGCGGACATCAACGCGCGAGACCGTGAAAACTGGACCGCATTAATGCGCGCCATCCGTAATGAAAAGGATGATGTGGCGCAAGCTTTATTGGACCACAACCCGGACGTGAACGCGCAGGGCAAGTCCGGCGAATCCGCGCTCATGCTGGCCGTCTGGAAGGGCAGCCCCGCGCTGGTCCAAAATCTGCTGGCGAGAAGCGCGGATATCAACGCCAAAGATATTGACGACGCGACGCCGCTCATCTGGGCCGCGATGACCGGCGAAACCGAGGGCGCGCATCAGCTTTTGGAGAAGGGCGCGAACCCGAATTCCAGGACCAAATCGGGAGGCACGGCCCTCATCTACGCGGCGGCCAATAATCGCCAGCAACTATTGCGCGACCTGCTCGACCACGGCGCGGACCCCGGCGTGAAAGACAACAAAGGACAGACCGCAGAGGTCTGGGCCAACAAAGGCAATCACACGGAGATAGTCAACCTGCTCCGCGAAGCCAAAAAGAAGTAGTGAGTTGATGTTGATGAGAGAAAAGCTATTCTCTCTTTGTTGTCAATTGACCACCAGCGATGATCTTAGTCATAGATAACTACGATTCATTCACTTACAACCTCGTGCAGTACTTGGGCGAGCTTGGCGAAGAGATAGAGGTGCGTCGTAACGATGAGGTGACGGTCGCGGAGGTCGAGGCCAATTGTTGTCCTGACCGGATTCTGATTTCGCCTGGGCCGGGCACGCCGGACGATGCCGGAGTCTCTATGGAGATGATAGAACATTTCGCCGGACGCATTCCCATCCTCGGCGTGTGCCTGGGCCATCAATCCATCGGGCAGGTGTTTGGCGGAGAGGTCGTGCGCGCGCCCGAACTGGTCCACGGTAAGTCAACGGAGATTTGTCACGACGGAAAAACTATCTTTGAAGGTCTCGAATATCGTTTCAAAGCCGGGCGGTATCATTCCTTAATCGTCAAGCGAGAGAGCCTCCCAGATTGCCTGGAAATCTCCGCCACCACGCCCGACGGCATCATCATGGGCCTGCGTCATCGCAACATGAAACTCGAAGGCGTACAGTTTCATCCAGAATCCATCCTGACCACCGAAGGCAAACAGTTGCTCGCAAATTTTCTAAGGCTCTAAGGACAGTGAAGGGTGTGCGGTTGAGAGCAACAAGCGAATAGCTTTTCTCTCATCACTGTTCACTATCCACTCTCAACTGACCGCTCATATTCTATGGAACGCACAGAGAGACCGGCCTGGTTATTGCCGACGCCCGCGCGCAAGGATGAGCCGCAGGCGAGCGGCGGCGCATTACGCCCTCTCTTGTTGAGATTGATGCGCGGCGAAAATTTAGGGCGTGAGGAAGCGACCCTCTTGTTGGATGCGCTGTTAGCGGAAGAGGCGACGGACGCGCAGATAGCGGCGGCCCTCGTCGCGCTGGCGACCAAGGGCGAGACGGTTGAGGAACTCGCGGGGATGGCAGCGGCGATGCGCGCTCGCTCTGTTCGTCTCAACTCGCGCCACGCCTGTTTCATAGACACGGCGGGCACAGGCTCAAGCCACGCCAAGACCTTTAACGTCTCGACCGCCGCCGCCTTCGTCATCGCGGGCGCGGGCCTGCCGGTCGCCAAGCATGGCAGCCGCGCGGCGACGAGTCGTTCAGGGAGCGCGGATGTCTTGACCGCCCTCGGCGTCTCCGTCACGGCCTCGCCTGCTGTCTCCGAAACATGCCTCAACAAGATAGGCATCTGCTTTATGTTCGCGCCGCTTTATCACGGCGCGACGGCGCGCGTCGCGGGAGTGCGCAGAGAGCTTGGCGTGCATACGACCTTCAACTTACTTGGACCATTAACTAATCCGGCGGGCGCGCCCAGGCAAGTCATAGGCGTCTGGCACGGCGCGCTGGTAGAGCCTCTCGCACGCACGCTCGCACAGCTTGGCACTGAGCGGGCGTGGGTCGTACACGGCGCAGACGGCCTGGACGAAGTGACCATCGCCAACCATACCTTTGTCGCTGAGACCGACCGTGGAAACGTCAAGACCTTCTTGATTAGACCGGAAAATTTCGGCATCAAACGGGCCACGCTGGACCACTTACGCGGCGGCGACGCGGCGGCCAACGCGCGGACGATTCTTGAAGTCCTGACGGGGGCGCGACGCGACGAAGCGCGCTCGCTCGTCATCGCCAACGCGGCGACCGCGCTCCTCGTCGGCGGATTCGGCGCGGACCTGCGCGAGGCCGCAGAGCTTGCGGCGCAGAGCATTGATAGCGGCGCGGCCCATGCCAAACTCGAAGAATTGATAAAAGCTACGAACGAGAGTTGAATCATCATCGAAGATGAATTTTCTGGCGGACATCATAGAGAGAAAGAGACTGAGCCTGGCGCGTGCGAAGGAGGCGCGCGGCGTTGATGAATTGCGCTCGTTGGCTCTGGCTGTGAGGCGCGCGGCTGAACCTCATCGCCTGCGCCGCGCGCTGCGGCGGGAAGGCTTGCACATCATCGCGGAGGTGAAACGCGCTTCGCCATCGAAGGGATTGATTCGCGCGGGCGTCGAGCCGTCGGAGATTGCGCTGGCTTACGAGGCGGGCGGCGCGGCGGCCATCTCCGTGCTGACCGAAGAGGAACGCTTTCAGGGTTCGCTTGATGATCTCCGAGAGGTGCGCGCGGCGGTCAGTCTTCCGTTGCTCCGCAAGGATTTCATCTTCGATGAGTTTCAGCTTTACGAGGCGGCTGAAGCGGGAGCGGATGCTTTACTGCTCATCGTCGCCGCGCTTGATGATGAGACGCTGGAAAGACTCCGCCGTGTGACGGAGGGTGAACTGAAGATGGACGCGCTGGTCGAAGTGCATACGAGCGCAGAGCTAGGGCGCGCGCTCGCTTGCGGCGCGGGCCTGCTCGGCGTCAATAATCGTGACTTGCAAACCTTCGAGGTCTCGCTTGACGTATCGGCGCAATTGGCCCAACTAATGCCGCAAGGCTCCATACGCATCAGCGAGAGCGGCCTTCGCACGGGCGCGGACATCAAACGCTTACGCGCGCTCGGCTATCAAGGGTTCCTCATCGGCGAAAGCCTCATGCGCGCCCCCAAACCCGGTCAAGCCCTGCGAGAATTGCTGGACCAATCTATTCATCATGGTCTTCGTTAAAGTTTGCGGCATTACGAATCTGGAAGATGCGAGGGCGGCGGTTGAGGCTGGCGCGGATGCGTTGGGCTTCAACTTTTACCGGCGCAGCGCGCGCTATATCGAACCGTCTTCGGCGCGACTCATCATAGAGCAATTGCCGCGCGAGGTTTTGAGCGTCGGGGTCTTCGTTAATGAAGGCGGGCCGGAGGAGGTCGCGCGCATCTCGGACGAGGCGCGCACCGGAGCGGTCCAGTTGCATGGTGATGAAACGCCCGCTTACTGCCGCGCGCTGAAAGGTCTTTACGTTATCAAGGCTCTACGCGTGGACCAGGAATTCGTGCCGGAGAGCGCGGCGCAGTATGAAGCGGATGCTATTCTGCTGGACGCGTTCGACGCGCGCACGCGCGGCGGCACGGGCCGCGTCCTCGATTGGGAACTCGCGCGAAGGGTCCGCGAACTCGTCCCGAAACTCTTCCTCGCGGGCGGCCTCTCACCAGACAACGCCGCCCAGGCGATTGCCCTGGTTGGCCCATATGCCGTTGACGCGTGCAGCCTTCTGGAAGACACGCCCGGCCACAAGAACCACCAACGCCTCCGCGCCTTCATCAGAGAAGCGAAATCGGTTATCCTGCGTGGGTGAGTGTCCGCGAGTTTTATCCTGCCTGTCCCCATTGGGCCAACAATTGAATTGTCAGTTCCGCCGAGTCGAATTCTTATGAGCGCAACAGCGCAGGTCAATAGTGCTTCCACACGCGCCGGGACGCGCGAGCAGGGCCGCGTTCTGCTGGTCACGGACGAGCCTTCCGCGCTGCATCGCCTTGCGTTGGAAGAGGCGGGCTTCGCCATCGTCGGTGTGGCCGGGAGCACTGCGGCGTTGGTCGCGCTGCATCGCGCGCGCCCGCACGTCATCATCGCTGATGCTAATTTGAAGGGCATCAGCGCGGAGGAGTTGACGCGTAAATTGGCCCAGGCGCAGGATAGCTTGCCGCTCATCCTGGTCGGCGAAGACGTGGCTGGCGCGGCAAGACGCGAGGCCGCGCTGGCGATGGGCGCGTTCGATTATTGCCAACTGCCTGCGGAACTCTCTCTGCTCGTCGCGCGCGTGGGCCAACTGGTGGAAATCCGGCAGGCGATGGACCGCTTGCACGCGTTGGCCGATAGAGTTTATTTGACGGGGCTGGCGAATCGTCGTCGCTTTCGCACCGCGCTCGGCCAG
>JAXDFO010000399.1:0-7731 GCA_034665545.1 Blastocatellia bacterium | reverse complement strand
CAAGACAAGATTACGGGCCAGGATGTGACGGAGGAATTCTACGACCTCGAAGCTCGCATCAAGGCCAAGCGCGCGCTCGAAGCTCAGTTCATGGAAATCATGAAGCAGGCCCATACCGTCACAGATGCATTACAGGTCCAGACTCAACTTGCGGAAGTGCGGACGGAGATAGAGCGGCTCGAAGGCCGCCGTCGTTATCTGGAAGACCAGTCCAGCCTTTCCACCATCACGGTCACGCTGGCCTCGCCCGCCCTGCTCGTCAACACCAACACGACAGGCTTTTTCTACCAGGTCAGGCGAGCCTTCGGCAACGGCGTTGACATCGCTGCTGGCATCACGCTCTTTTTAATCCAGGCGATTCTCGCGCTGCTGCCCATCGCCATTCTCATCTTTCTCCCGCTCGGACTGCTCGTACGCTATCTGGTCCGGCGTAACCGTCGCTTGCAACTCGCACGCAGTTTGGTCCAGGATGAAGACCAGCCCATACCGCAAACAAGATGATAAAAGGACCACTTATGCAGAGACCAGCTATCGTTTCGTTTCTCACATGCTTCGCCTTATCGCTCGCCCTCTCGGCCTGCGCTCACATAGAGACCACGACGACGAGGGTGAATACGCCCGCCGAGGCCGACAGCCCTGCGGCTTCTACAGCCTCGTCCGCCGGGAAGGTCTCGTCAACGGATGTCGTCAAGGCGAGCGTCGCGCCCGTGGAAGTGACGGCGGGCGGCGCGGTTGATGTGTCCGTCAGGCTACATATTAAAGATGGCTATCACATCAACGCCAACCCGCCGACCTTCGCTTACCTCAAGCCGACTGAGGTGAGCCTCGAAGCGAGCGAAGGACTGACCGCAGGCAAGCCCGCGTATCCCTCTTCTGTGACGCGCGCCTTCGCCTTCGCGGAAAAACCGCTCGCCGTCTATGAAGGCGAAACGGAAATCAAGTTGCCGCTCAAGGCCGCCGCGAACGCCGCGAAGGGCGCGCGCGACCTGCCCTTGAAACTGCGCGTACAGGCTTGCGACGAGAAGGCATGTTATCCGCCCGGCACTATCAACGTTCCCGTCGCGCTGACGATTAAGTGAGCGCGCGTCATTCTTCATCCGAGCCACAGTTGAAGCAACTACTCATCGAGCGCGGGTGGATTTTCGCGGCGGGCATCTGCCTCATCTTCGCCGTCGTTTTTCTGGCGCGCGAGAATATGAGCGCGGCCTTCGTCTTTGCGACGCTCGGCGTCGTCGCCTGGTTTATCAATGTTCGCAACCAACTGAAGCGAAAAATCATCCCAGCAGACGATGAGATTGATGACGAGATTGATCATGATGAAAGCGATGAGGTCGAAGATGTTGACGAGAATTGAAAGATACGCCGCGCTGTTGGGGATACTGGTCCTGCTTTTTATTTCAGGCGCGCGGGTCGAGGCGGCGCGCGCCGCGTCCGATGAGGCGGAGGTTCGCGGCGTGGTCCAGAGCGTTTTCGAGCGATTGAAGTCTGGGCAGTACGGCGAGCTTTACGATTTGCTGCCGAACGCTTCGAGGGCGCGCTTTACGCGCGAGCGGTTCACGAGCATGTTGCAACGCACGCGCAACGCTTACGAGCTTGACCGGCTGGACATCGGCGCGGTGCGCACCTCCGGCGACCTCGCCGTAGTTGACACGGTCTTTTACGGTCGCGTGCTACAACCGTTTGCCAGCGAGGGCAAGATAGTCGCGCAGCAGTACCTTGTGCGCGAGGATGGCAAGTGGCGCGTGGCAACGGGCGACCGCGCGACCGTCCGCCGCTTCCTCGCCGCCAACCCGCGCTTCGCCCAAAAATTCCCCATCCGCCAGCCGCGCATCTACATCAAACGCGACGGCCAGTGGGTAGATGTCTCCGCGCTGGTCGCAAGAAAGAAGCCGCAATGATGAAGGATGAGAGACGAGCTATTCATCATTGAATAGCTCGTCTCTCATCCTTCTTACTTTCTGCTTGCTCTTAATCTCAAAGCAAATCTGTGAATGATAGTTGCGGGCTTTGTTCAGGCTCCGGCTTGGTTGCTTTATGGCGTGAGCGGGTCGCGCCGTCGAGGGCTTCGCGCACGGATTGAAGATGAAAACGTATGAGGCGTGGCGTGAGACGAACGGAGGGGATGCGCCCGGCGCGTGCGAGGCGACGCACCGTCGCTTCGCTGACCTGCATGATGGCGGCGAGTTGGCGCGCGGTCAGAAATTCTTCGCGCGCGTCCGCGTGTGTGTTGTTATCATCGCTCATCGAAAGTTCACGCGCTTGCGTGGCTGATGAATGTTTCGTCTTACTTCGGAGCGGAGGTCAAAGAGAGTGCGACGCGGTAGACGGCTGCCCCGTCAATCTCCACATCCTTTGAAACGGGCGCAGTCCCGTCGGCCTTGACCGTGACGCGATACTTCGCCGCTTCCGGCGTGAGCCGGAAAACGAAAGAACCCGTCTCGTTGCTAATCCGGCTATCAAGCTTCTTCGTCGTGCCGTCAGCTTGCAGACGAGCCAGTTCGACGCGCACGCCTTCTACGCTGCGCCCCGCCGCATTGAAGACGCTGCCGCGCAGGAAGGCCAGTGTACCCTCGTCAACTTTCAAGATGAGACGATCCGGCAGTTCGAGCGTCTTGCCCGCGCGCACTTCTATGTCTTCGAGCGTGCCGACGCTCAGGCCCGGCTTGCGAAACGTCAGGCCGTAACGACCGGGCGCGAGTCCCGCCAGCATAAAGTCGCCCTTATTGTTGCTCGACACGCGCGTCACTTCGCGCTCGCCTTGACGAGCGATGACATTCACACCCGCGACGCTCGCGCCGTTCTCCGCGCGGACCTTTCCTTTAATGCCGCCCGTCGTCGCGTTCTTCTGCGCGAGGCCGTTTGTCGCCAGCAGCAGCAAGAGCAGCATTGAAAAAAGCACGAACGTGAATCTAAATCTCTTCATAGCCTTTTGCATCTCTAGATGAGAGCCTGTGACGGCTCAAGAGTAATGATATTATAGCACGCGGGCCGCGCCGCGAACCCAGAGAGGCCGGTGCGGCCCCCGTGAGGTTGATGCTGGCTCAGAGCCGAGTGTTGCCTTTCGTAAAATTTCTGGCGAAAGCGCGCACAACTTCTTATAATCGTTTCGTCATCTTAGTTATCTTCCGGCAAGCCCTGTTTTATGTTAATACCCGATTCAAATCCGCGCCGCGCGTTTCGCCTTCTAAACTACAGCGTGCTGCTCTGCGCGCTCGTCGCAGTCATTCTTCCATTCAACATCAAGACCGCGCTGGGCCAGGAACCAGACCCCGCGAGCGCGCAACGCCCGCGCCGCGTCACGCCGCCGGACCCGCAGGGCGAGCCTGACGAAGTCTTGCGCGTTGACACGGACCTGGTCCCCGTTGATGTCACGGTGACGGACGCCGAAGGTGAACCCGTGCGTCACCTGAGCCGCGAAGATTTTAAGCTGTACGAGGACGGAAAGGAACGCCCCATCTCATTCTTCAACGTGGAGAAAAGGAGCGGGATGGAACGCCCGGTCGCCATCGTCTTCACGCTGGATGTTTCGGGCAGCATGACTGTTGAAGAGATGCTGCGCCTGCGCGGCGCGCTGCAAGCCTTTTCCCGGCAACTCTCGGCGCACCCCGCGCTCTACGCTGTGATGACGTTCGGGATGAACGTCAAGACGCTCCAGAATTTCACCAGCGACACGCAGAAACTCGACAAGGCTTTCGAGCGATTGGCCCGCGAGCCGAACGGCCTTTCAACACATACCTTCGATGCGGTTGATGATGCGGTCAGGCTGCTCGTCCGACATGCGCCGCGCACGCGCGAGAGACGATTGATGAAGCGCGCGGTGGTGGTCGTGACGGACGGCTTTCCCGTCGGCGATACGGTCTCCGCGCAAACGGTCATCGAACGGGCCAACGCGGCGGACGTGAGCATTTACACCGTCACGCTGCCCTCTTATTCGCGCCTCCTGGCTTCAACCGAACGCACGCCTTTGCCGACGCCGCTCGATGTCAGCGGCCTCACGGAAAAGACCGGGGGGACCAGCGTCTACGCCAACGACAGGGATTACGAACCGCTCTTTCGCGCCCTCGCCGAGGAGGTCACGAACGCCTACGTGATAGCCTTTTATCCGACTGAAGAGAAACGGCGGGACGGTCAATTTCACACCATCCGTATCGAAGCCCCACGCGGCCTGGCCGTCCGCCAGAGCCGCCCGGGATACAAGAGCAATAGTCAGTGAACAGTAAGCAGCGGATGGTGGTCTGTGGTTAATAAGAGCAGAGCTATTAACTCGTCACTCATCATTCATCACTTCTCTTTAACTGGCTACTAGTCACTAAGCACTGTTTCAAAAGTCCTCTTCTTCATCATCATCGTCATCCAGGGCATCATCTTCGACGATGTCCAGTTCGACGGGGTCCAGACCAACTAATTCCAGTTCCGTCCCGCACTCTTCGCACGAGACGGTGTCGCCTTTGTCCGCGTCAGTATCAACGTGGACATCTGCATCGCATTCGGGGCATGTTCCGGTCGGCACTTCCTTTTACCTCCATGTTCCTTTTGGGCGGCAGTGGCACAAACCCGCTTGTTCTTGGGGAGAGACCTCTACCTGAATTTCTACTTGAACAGGCGACAATCTAACCGCGTGCGCCGGATTTTGCAACATCCTTTTTGCAATCGCAGATTACTGGTCCTGTCGCGCCTCGAAGGCCGCCAAATCATTGAGTCTGCGACGGGCCTCGGAGGCTTCCGGGCTGCGCGGGTAACGACGCAGAATTTCGCGCCAGCTTGCGCCGTCGTAATGAAATTTTTTCGCGCGCTCATCAAAGATGAAAGCCAGGCTCTGGCGACGATAACGGTCCAGCCCGTTGTAATTCAGGAAATAACTGTAAAGCGGCGCGCCGCCTGCCGCCATCTCACGCTCGTCCAACCGCCTCGCGGCCTCGCGCGAAAGATTCTGCGCGGCCTCTTCCGCCGCCGCGCCGTAAAGCATGAGGACCGACGGGCGCAAAGGCGACCTGTTAAAAAGGTCCAGAAATATGCGCGCCCGCGCGATGCGGTCGAAGTCGTCGGAGCCGCGTATCAGTCGCAACAATCTCTCATCGTCACCCGCGCGCGTGTTCGAGGAAACGGCCTCGCTCTGCAACCACCCGCCCTTGCTTCTCGTGACCATCACTCTATAAAAGAGCAGCCCGTCAGCCGCTCGCTTCCAGCCCGTGAAGATGACGGCGCGTCCACGGCTCAAACGTTGAAGCAGGTTCGCGTGTAGGTCCGGCGCATCAAGCAGGACAGCTATTCTCTCATCAACCACGACGACCGCCGTCGCCGTCGTCGCGCCGCGCTCGCTCGAACGCCCCGCGCGACGCGTTTGCGCATCACTATTCTGGACCAGAATCAAGAGACAGGTCGTGATGAACAGAATGAGAAAAATGAATCTTGCGAGAAAAGCTGAATGAGACGCGGCGGGTCCGTTACGCATAGTCCGACCTCCTGTGAAGAGTAAGGGTGGAGGTTGACTCTTGGCGACATGCTCGCCGGGGCTTTCTTTTTGCGCGCGCTTCGTAAGCGAGAGAGTTCAGCTTGAAGCGCGGCGGCGAGTCGCAGGCGAAGAGGTTGCTAATTTGATGCGGGCCTCTGCGGCGAGAATGCGCCCCTGTGTGCCCGCGTGATGAAAATGAGAGATGGCGAGCGCGAGCGCGTCCGCCGCGTCATGCGGCTCAGGCACGCTCTGTAAAGAGAGCAGCACGCGGACCATCTCCTGCACTTGATGCTTTTCGGCGTTGCCATAACCGACGACCGTCTGCTTGACCAGTCGCGGGCTGTATTCCTGAATCTCAAGCGAAGCGCGCTCGGCGGCGAGCAACGCCACGCCGCGCACCTGTCCGAGCTTGAGCGCGACCTTCACGTTATTGGCATAGAAGGCTTCTTCAATCGCGCAGGCTTGGGGCTGCAAACGCTCTATGACGGCCTCCAGGCCCGTGTAGATTTTCAAGAGGCGCGCGGCAAATCTCTCGCGCGGGCTGGCCTTCACCGTCCCGTACTCGACCAGACGATAACGATGACCGTCGCCCTCGACCACGCCCCAGCCGGTCGTCTCGCTCCCAGGGTCAATTCCTAAAACGCGCATAAGAACAGTTGTCGGCGGTCAGTTGGTGTTCGCCAACAATAAAGTCGTTACCAAACAAATAAAGTCGTACCTACACAATAAAGTTCTTACATACAAAGGGATGACCTATCGCCGTAGAACACCCGCCATCTTCTTAGGGCTAAGGTCATTAACCCTAAGAACCTCGTGAACGACCCCGTTTGGCCGCACTAAATAAAACGTAACTAAGCCCACATTATCACACTTCAAAACGAAATCGAATTTAATAGGTTAGCTTCGCAGAATTACATTTTTAACTGTTTTTTCTAGCTTCGTTTTTAGCGTATGAAGTTTTGTCTCATCATATTCAAGAAATCTTCTATGGCGAATGTCAAAAGGAACATCATTGCAATTTTGGGTCAATACAATTACTTCCTTTCCTAAGGTATGACAAACTCCAAGCTCATAAAATACGTTAGGATTTCTCCCAGTTACATCAGCAATGATTAATCGGGCGGTACATATGGACTCCCAAATATCTTCAATTATTTCTCTATTATCAAAGATCTCTCCTGCATGTATGCCGCGTAGTCCGGCACTATTCAAAGCTGGCAAAATGGCTTCCTCATAAACGCAGAAGAATCTTTCCTGAAAAGGCATTAACACAAAACAAAATGTCGTATCAATCTTGAAATTTCTAGTATTCCATATAGGTTCAGCAGGAACAATGTTTTCTAACCGTTGTCGGAGAGCATCTATAGTAGAAACATAGATAGCACTCTCTTCTTTATAACTTTCAAGTTCTCGCTTTAACTGAGGCTTGTCTATTATATCTTCAGCTATCTCAGACACCAATTTAGTATAGTAGTAGCTTAAATCTATCGACACCTTCTGAGCTAAATCTTCAGGACTGCCAAAAGTTCTAACGACTTTTTCTCGTTTGAGACGGCCTCTAAAATGTCTTAACCGTTCTGCCCCCTCTCCTGTATCAATAAACTTTGGAGAAACAGGATGCCTATCGTCCATCATGTAAGTTAATACAGAGATTTTGTTCTTGACAGCTATATCATACTCTAGCTCCATAAGGGACTTTTCGTAACCTTCTGGTACATATCCGTATCTCCACCCAATAAGCAGTATGAGCAACTGTGAATCCCCAACTGCTCGAAGACAAACATCCAGGGGCGGTTGAATAGATGTATCTAGGTACTCAATACCAACGTATTCAAAGTTCATGTCCTTAAGTGATTCAATAACTCTCTTAACCGCCTCTCGGTGCTCATATAAATCAGTAAGTGTTGAACTAACATAGATTCTCATTCAATCTCTCCTTACTAGGTTGAGCAAGCTAGCACCTAACGCCCGAATTTGTATGTTGACTGATGTCTGCTCAAGCCGCAAGCTTGAGCAGACACAGGATGCCGGTGAAGCTGTGCCCGAATTATGACCACCATGAGTCAGTGGGTTAGACAAGCTCCCGGTGCCCACTCTACCTTGCAGCGCACAGAGGTCAGACAGTATCCTAAGCCGCTCACCCGATGAGCTTGCATCTGCAAGTTTGACCCGCGCCGCATTTGATTATCAAGGAGGAGTTCATCATCATGACATTACCTGTTCTGGGCATGGACATCGCCAAACTGAAGTTCAACCTCTGCCTCATCAACACTGAAGGC
>JAXDFO010000398.1:0-9494 GCA_034665545.1 Blastocatellia bacterium | reverse complement strand
CTCAACCGTCGGCGATGACTCAGCAAGCATCAGTCTAGCGACCAACGCATTTACGGTTGGTAATCACACTGTCTCTGTGATCGTCAATGGCACATGCGGCAACGTCACCAGGAACGCGACGTTGACCGTACAAGAGAACACCTCGGCCACTGCTCCCGTCGAACAGACAGTCTGCCAGGGAGCGAACGCCAGCTTCTCCACGACGGCGAGCGGGACAGGTCCGTTCCACTATGCATGGACCGTTGACGGCTCGTCCGTCGGCGGCGATAGCGCGAGCGTCAGTGTTTCGACTGGCTCGCTCAGTGCCACTACTCACTCCGTCTCCGTGACCGTGAGCGGCACATGCGGCAGCATCACCAGGAGCACGGCGTTGAACGTGCAAGAGAACACCTCAGCGACCGCGCCCGCAGATGAAACAGTCTGCCAGGGTGCGCCAGCGAGCTTCTCCACGACGGCGAGCGGGACAGGTCCATTCCACTATGCATGGACCGTTGACGGTTCAGCAGTCGGCGGCGATAGCGCGAGCGTCAGTGTTTCGACTGGCTCGCTCAGTGTCGGTAATCACGCGGTCTCCGTGACCGTCGGCGGCACATGCGGCAGCGTCGTCAAGAACGCGACGTTGACCGTACAGGCCAACACAGCGGCCACAGCCCCCAGCGACCAGACGGTTTGCCAGGGTGCGAACGCCAGCTTCTCCACGACGGCGAGCGGGACAGGTCCGTTCCACTATGCATGGACCGTTGACGGCTCAACCTTCGGTAGTGACACATCAAGCATCAGCGTCCCGACCGGTTCGTTGACGGTTGGTAGTCACGCCGTTTCAGTGACCGTCAGTGGCACATGCGGCAGCGCGACTCAGAACGCAAATCTGGCGGTCCAGGAGAACACTTCGGCCACAGCCCTCAACGACCAGACGGTCTGCCAGGGAGCGAACGCCAGCTTCTCCACGACGGCGAGCGGGACAGGTCCATTCCACTATGCATGGACCGTTGACGGCTCGTCCGTCGGCGGCGATAGCGCGAGCGTCACGGTCTCGACTGCTTCGCTCAGCGTGGGCAATCACGCGGTTGCGGTGACGGTCAGTGGCGCATGTGGCAGCGTCACCAAGAACGCGACGTTGACCGTGCAAGAGACAACGACGGCGACGATTCCCAACGACCAGACGGTCTGCCAGGGCGCAAACGCCAGCTTCTCCACAACGGCGAGCGGGACAGGTCCATTCCACTATGCATGGACCGTTGACGGCTCGTCCGTCGGCGGCGATAGCGCGAGCGTGAGCGTGGCGACCGGCTCATTGAGCGGTGGCAGTCACAATGTCGCGGTCACGGTGAGCGGCGCATGCGGCAGCGTCACCAGGACAGCGACGTTGAACGTCAACACCTCGCCGGTCGTGACTACGAATCCTGCGTCTCAGACCGTCATTAGCGGCAACGCGACCTTCACGGCGGCGGCCAGTGGTATCCCGACGCCGACCGTGCAGTGGCAGGTGAGCACCAACGGCGGCGCGTCGTTCAGCAACATCGCAGGCGCGACCAGCACGACGCTGACCTTTGCGACGAACTCTTCGCAGAACGGCAACCAGTATCGCGCGGTCTTCTCCAACGCTTGCGGGACGGCGACAACGAGCGCGGCCACTCTCACGACCTGTTCACCGCCCGTCGTGACCACCAATCCGAATAGCGTGGCCGACGCCTGCGTGGGCCAGGTCATCACCTTCACCGCCAACGCGACGGGCACGCCAGCCCCGACCGTGCAGTGGCAGGTGAGCACCAACGGCGGCTCGACCTACGCCAACATCGCGGGCGCGACCTCCAACACGCTGAGCGTCACGGCGTCTGTGGCCGTGAGGAATAACAAGTACCGCGCCGTCTTTACCAACGCGTGCGGCACTGAATACTCAAGCGCGGCGACGCTCGGAGTGGATACGGTCTTGCCCGTCATCACGGTCAACCACCCGACCCTCTCCATGTGGCCGCCCAATCACAAGTACGAGACCTTCAACGTCACGGACTTCGTCTCAAGCGCGACCGATAATTGCAACTCGAATTTGTTGAGCAGTGTGGTTATCGCCAGCGTGACGAGCGACGAGTTGGATGACAATCCGAACGGAGGCGACGGTAACACGACCAACGATATAGTCATCGCCGCTAACTGCAAGTCCGTGCAACTCAGGTCCGAGCGCGACGGTAATCTGGATGGCCGCGTCTACACCATCACTTTCAGGGTGACGGACTCGGCGGGTAACGTCAGGACGGCCACGGCCAAGGTGGTCGTGCCGCATGACCAGGGCAACGGCGGAGCGGTTGATAGTGGGCCGCACAACACCGTCAACGGAAATTGCCCGTAGAGACTCTAAGGGCGCGAAACCCTGTGGCGCGAGGCGAACACGCACCGGGACACGGCTCAAGTAAAAGCCAGGGCCTTAAGTGGTCCAGTAATTCAGGCCGTGTCCCAACGGGTCGCCCGGAAGATTCAAGTTATTGAGATAAGGAGAGACTGATGAGAAGCGTTATAGATAAACTGAACAGCAATCGTCGCCTGGCCGTCGTGCTCTCGGCCTTCTGTCTGATGGTCGTCGCCATCCCCCTCTTCTCTTGCGCGCAGACGCGAACGGCGACTAACATCACCATCACCAATTCTTCCAACTGGGAGATCAAACACGTCTACCTGTCATCCGCCGATCAGGATAACTGGGGAGCGGACCAACTCAACGGGGCCACCATCGGTTCCGGTCAAAGCACGACACTCAATAACGTGACGTGCGACGGCTCAGACATCAAAGTCATCAGCGAAGACCAGAACGGCTGTTTCCTTTCAACGGTCGTCTCCTGCGCCAGTGACTCGACCTGGACCATTAACAACACCGCCACGCCCGACTGCGGAAGCTGACAGGCAAGTAGGAAGTCAGAAGTCGGAAGGATAAGGGATGAGAGGAGAGCTATTCAGCATTGAATAGCATTTCTCGCATCCCTCATCCTTCCGACTTTTTAATTGCTCTCAACTGCTCGCCATTCGAGTAGCAGGTTGAAGCTCTCTTCCTCTATCTTAATAAATCCCAGACGTTCAAAAAGCCTGAGCGAGGGGTTGAAACTCTCGACGTAGATTTGCAGGGGCAGCGACGTTTCCGTCGCTTCGTTGATGAGGTCTCGGATGAGAGGCGTGCCGATTCCCGCGTTGCGATGTTGCGGCAGCAAGGTGATGTCGAGTATCCGAATTACCTCTTTTTCTCGCGCTACGTAGAGGCGACCGACCGGCTCTCCATGCGAGAGTATGAGTTGATGTTGGGCCAATGGAAACTGGTTCGCGTAGGATGCCTGTTGGGCGGCGAACTGCATCCGCAGAAAAGCCTGCTTCTGCGCTTCATCCCAGGGAACCATCGCCAACTCCTGCGCGCGCGTGCTGGCATAGACCGCGACTAAGAATGATTCATCCTCCGGCTCTACGGGGCGAAGCGTGATGCCCATTGAAGCGTGCGAGATTTCATTCGTCATGGACACCCCTCCGCGCATTGGAAGGTTGCCAGAGCATCTCTTCATACATGCTATCCCCTCCGATTGTGGAAAACCCCGAACGCTCATAGAGCCGCCGCGCCGGATTGGTGCGCAACACGTGAAGGCGCACGCGCTGGCCCTCTCGCGCAGCTTCGCTTTGTAGTTCTCCCAGAAGCTTCCCGCCGATGCCTCTGCCGCGAAACTCAGGCAGCAGGGTGATGTCTACGAGGAGAATGTCGTCCACGGTTCTGTGGACCATTAATCTGCCCGTCTCCTGCGCGCCTTTGAGAATGATGTGATGGTCCGCCGCAGGATACTGCATCCGGTAGGTTCTCCTTTGCGCGTCGAACTGCATTTTCAGGAAGGCTTCCAACTGCGCTTCGTTCCAGGGAACCATCAAGAATTCTTCCAGGCGCGTGCTCGCGTAAAGCCTGAACAGGAGCAGTTCGTCCGAAGGCAACGCCGGGCGCAGACTTATCTTCTCCGTCTCATCTGGAAAGTTTGACATGGGAATTTTCGCAAACAAAAAGCGCATCATGGATGATGCGTCGCAAGAGGGCACTGGTCCAATCTCGCTCAATCTAAGAGACGATTGAAGACCGCTTCAAAAAGGACGCCGTTCTGGTCGCGGCTGATGGGCACTAGAAAGATTTCCCCGCTCTCCATCTTGTCATGCTCAAGCGTGTATACACCTTGCAAAGGCGGAAAGTCCGACGGGGCACGGAAGGTCAGTGCGAAACTTTCATGGCTCGGCGGCGCAGCGTGCGTTTCGATGTTGACCAGTTCAAAATCCACGGCCTGCCCGTCCTTCGTCGTGTGATGAAAAAGAGAATTTAAGTGCCCGGCGTAGACCGGCGCTAATAGATTGTTCTGCGACATTCGTCTCCTATCTTTGTTGGTGCGGGTTCCGTGCCCGGTCTTCGCTGCGACAAACAAAAAAGCGCAGGCACATTATTCTCTACGCCTCAAGATTGTCAAGATAGCACGACCGCGCAGCCCTCGTCTTTCATACCGCACAGGGGCGCGGCGCTTTCAATATTCGCCGAATTGTAGTTGAATAACTCTCGCTCGCTTTGCCATCCCATTAAAGGTCCAATTTCGACAAAAATAAATAGCATGAAAAGAAGAGTCAACATCCATCTCATCACGCTCCTGCTGTTCTGTGTCTTCCTGCAACAACCGCTCAAGGTCTCTGCGCAAGGGCGCGTTGACCCTGACATCAACGCCGCGATTCGCAAGGAAGGAATGGAGAATTCGCAGATTATGCGCACGCTTCATTACTTCACGGATGTCTACGGGCCGCGCCTGACGGGCACGCCTAAGCTCAAGGCGGCGGGCGAGTGGGCCGTCAAGCAGATGCAAACGTGGGGATTTGAAAACGCGCATCTTGAGCCGTGGAATTTCGGTCATCCCGGCTGGGTCAACGAGCGCGCCTACGGCCATATCATCGCGCCCGTGGAAGAGGCTCTGGTCTTTGAAGTCCTCGCCTGGACGCCCTCGACGAACGGCGTCGTCAATGCGCCAGCCTTTCAGATAGCGCTGCCTGAGAGGCCGACGCAGGAAGAACTGACCGCGTATTTCGAGAGCGTCAAGGATAAGGTCAAGGCCAAGATAGTTCTCGTCGGCAAACAGACCATCGTGCCCGTCAATTTCACCCCGCCGCCGAAGCGTTTGAGCGATGAAGACTTGCGCCCGCGCTTCGACCCGGACGCGAAACCGTCGCCCCAGCCCTCGCCCAGCCCGACGCCGACGCCCAGGCCCGGACAATTAACCGGCCTGCAAATCGTCGAGCAGTTGGATAAATTTTTGCGAGACAACGGCGCGCTCGTTCGCATCAACGACGCCGGACGCGAGCATGGACAGATACGCGCCTTCAACAATCGCAGCTTCGACATAGAAAAGGTCGTGCCAACGATTGTCCTACGCAACGAAGATTATGGGCGCATCACTCGCCTGCTCGCGGACGGTCAGAACGTCTCTCTCGAATTCTTCATTCGCAACAGAGTCTTCCCTGAGGGCACGATCAGTTACAACACGATTGCGGAAATCCCCGGCACGGATAAAAAGGATGAGGTCGTCATGCTCGGCGGCCATCTTGATTCGTGGCACTCTGCGACGGGCGCGACGGACAACGCCATCGGCTGCGCCGTCATGATGGAAGCGGCGCGCATCCTCAAAGCGATAGGCGTGCGCCCGCGTCGCACGATTCGCGTTGCGCTCTGGAGCGGCGAGGAAGAGGGCTTGCTCGGCTCTCAGGCTTATGTCAAAGAGCACTTCGGTTCGTTCGAGACGCCGAAGCCGGACTTCTTCAAGTTCGGCGGTTACTTCAACATTGATTCGGGCACGGGACGCGCGCGCGGGATGTCGGTTTTTGGACCACCGGAGGCGGCCAGCCCCTTGCGCGACGCGCTCGGCCCCTTCTCCTACCTGGGAGTCATAGGGGCCACTAGCACGCGCAGTCGCGGTCTCGGCGGCTCCGACAACACCTCTTTCAATCAAGCGGGCCTGCCCGGCATCGGCACGCTCCAAGACCCCATAGAGTACGGCACGCATACATGGCACACGAACCTCGACACCTACGAACGCGTCATCGAAGAAGATGTCAAGAAGTCTGCCATCGTCATCGCCGCCGCCCTCTATCAACTGGCGATGCGCGACGAGCTACTCCCAAGATTCAAACGCGAAGAGATGCCGCCCCTCCCAACACCATCTCCAACCCCGACACCAACACCATCGCCGACAACGACGCCCACGCCAAGACCATGAAGCGCGGATACAGCGACATATCAAAAGCCCACGACTTGCATCGCGGGCTTTTGATATGTCGCTGCTTCCCGACTCTCACATACTGCCCTTGAAGCGTGAAGGCAGGCTCGTCTTGCATCAAGTGATTTTAAGTATCGGGACTACTTCAGTCTGGATAGGTTGGCCCGTCACTTCTATTTCGCCCTCGCCGACGTAGACATCAATTTCAGACCTGACGCCGAAAAGGTTTTCCTGGTAGATGCCGGGCTCTATGGAGAAGCATGTGCGCGGGATGATATGGCGCGCGTCGGGCGTCTCCATGTTGTCAATATTCGCGCCGTTGCCGTGGACCTCTTCGCCGATTGAATGGCCCGTGCGGGTCGTGAATTGCTCGCCGTA
This sequence comes from Blastocatellia bacterium, assembly GCA_034665545.1. Taxonomy (GTDB): domain Bacteria; phylum Acidobacteriota; class Blastocatellia; order Pyrinomonadales; family Pyrinomonadaceae; genus DASYML01. The sequence goes on along the minus strand of JAXDFO010000398.1, from coordinate 2,859 downwards.
TCCCGCGCGCTCTATGACGCCGCGCGAGACATCGTCAACCTGCGCGCCGCGTATAGTGTTGCCTGCGCGGACCTGCTCTTTGAGAAACTCGACAGCCGCATCGCGCGCGTTGCTGACGATGCGAAAGATGCGCTCGTGTTCTTGCGGCACGCTCTCTCCGACATAGCCGGTCCATGTCTGGTCGGCATAGACCGCGCCCGGCTTTTTGAGTTTGGCCCAGACATCCAGCAGGACGAAGTCGCCCCGACCGATAGGCGAGTGAATCGAACTCGTGGGCCCATAGTGTGGCATCGCGCTGTTGGCATTGACGGCGACAATCGGCGGCGCGCCGTCGCTCGTCATCTCTTCTTCCTCGAAACGCCGCATGATGAACTGCTGTATGTCATACTCCGTGACCGCTTCACCGGCGCGAACGAGGCGACCTATCTCCGCGAAGCTTTCGAGGATGATGCGATGAATGTTATCCGCCGCCGCGTCGTGCGTGCGCTTCTGCTCTGCGGACCAGACGGCCTCGAATATTTGGACCAGGTCCGCGCTCGTCACCGGCTCGACGTTCATCGAGCGGACGAGCTCAACTGTTCCGGCATCAACGCGCGAGATATAGGGGATGTCGTTGTTCGGCGAATACTGCATCGCCACGCGCGCCTGCTGCTTTCCATTATCGCCCTTGAGCGCGTCGCGCAAGAATGCGTGTAGCTGTTGCCATCTATTATAAATGTGACGACGGCCCGGCAGCATGTCCAGCTTATCGTGCTCTATGCGATGAACAATCTTGACAGGCTCGCCCTCCGCCGGAACGTAGTAGAACCAGCGACGCGAGGCAAAGCTTTGCTGGTCCAATTTAAGGATGCGGTAAGCCAAAGGGTCGCTCTTGCGAAAATCATAAAAGAGCCAGCCCGCGAGTTGAGCATCAGCGAGCGCGCGTTGTATCTCGCTCACGCGCCCCGCCGGAGTATCTTGCGTCGTAGCCATGTTGAATCCCTTTCATCTGGAATCATCCAGGATAGCATTCCTTGCATTAACATTAATCAGTTGACGCTGCTTTCATGTATATTATCCTCTATTATCGTCAACGCGTAGTAGCCAGGGCAAACTGGCCTGAGCGTTCGCGCCATCCAACGTTCTTGAAATCATATCTGAGAGGAGCATAAGAATTATGAGCGCAGCGGCGGATGAGAGAGGTGTAGGCCGTGCGGAAAAGATGGACACGAGCGGCCTCGGCGGACACCCGCGCGGGTTGACGACGCTCTTTTTCACGGAGATGTGGGAGCGTTTCAGCTACTACGGGATGCGCGCGATTCTCTTTCTCTACATGACGGGCGCGATTGAGAAGGGCGGTCTCGGTTGGAAGGAAGAGTTTGCTGGTCCAATATTCGGACTGTACGCATCTTCCGTCTACTTCCTGCCGCTCATCGGCGGCTGGCTCGCGGATAGATTCATAGGCGCGAAACGTGCGACCTTCATCGGCGGCGTCATCATCATGTTGGGCCACTTCTCGCTCGCTATCTCGACGATGAGCTTCTTTTACCTGGGCCTCATTCTGGTGGCCGTCGGCACTGGTTTTTTGAAGTCGAACATCAGCGCGATGGTCGGCGATTTGTACGACGAAAAGGACGTGCGCCGCGATGCAGGGTTTTCCATCTTCTACATGGGCATCAACATCGGCGCGTTCGCCGCGCCCATCGTTTGCGGATTCCTGGCCCAGTCGAACCCGTTCCGAAACTTTATCGCGCGCCTCGGCTTAGACCCTAACAGCAGTTGGCACTTCGGCTTTGCCGCCGCAGGCGTCGGCATGGCCTTCGGACTCGTGCAGTACATTCTAGGGCGCGAGCGTTTGAAGAACGTCGGAGAGCCGCCGGACCAGGCGCGGCGACAAAGAGCGAATACGACGACGGTTGAGGCGAGCCAGAGTAATTTTTCGCCAGCTTACATAGGGCAGATGATTGTCTTGATAGTGCTGGCGGTGGCAATCGTGGGCGGCGCGAGCTACATGCGCGATTTCTCGTTCGCCTTGAAATATGTCTTGATGCCGACGGTGCTGGTCGCGGGCCTCATCGCGGTCTTGCTGACGGGCATGCAGGACAAGCTGACGTTTACGGACTGGAAACGACTGGCGACCATCTTCGTCCTCTTCTGTTTTTCGATGGTCTTCTGGATGGGCTTTGAACAGGCCAGCACGAGCTTTAATGCGTTCGCGGAAAAGCTGACGGATCGAACCGTTTTCGGTTGGGAGTTTCCGGCAAGCTGGCTGCAAGCCGTCAACCCTCTGATGATTATCGGGTTCGCTCCGGTCTTCGCATGGCTCTGGGTGAGACTGGGAAATCGCCAGCCGTCGGACCCCACGAAATTTTCCATAGGGCTACTGTTCGGTGGGCTTGGATTCGTCGTCGTGGCCTTCGCGGCTTCGTTCACGGACGCCGGAAAAGTAACCTGGGTCTGGTTCCTGCTCATCTATCTGCTGCACACCATCGGAGAGCTTTGCTTGAGTCCTGTCGGCCTCAGTTCGATGACGAAACTCGCGCCCGGCAGAATGGTCAGCCTCATGCTCGGCGTCTGGTTTCTATCAATCTCTATGGGCAACTACTTCGCCGGGCTGGTCGCCGGAGAGTTCAAACAGGACGCGGGAATCCTGGTCGGCATCTTCTCGAAGGTGGCGATGATTTTAATCGGCGGCGCAATCCTCCTGGCCATCATCACGCCCTTCGTCAAAAAATTAACGACCAAGAAAGCCCTCGAAGCCGTCCCGGTCGAGCCGTAGAAAGGCAAGCATGAAGTCTGAAGTCTGAGAGATGAGAGACAAGCTATTCAACGTTGAATAGCTTGTCTCTCATCTCTCAGACTTCAGACTTCATGCTTGCC
>JAXDFO010000397.1:0-5689 GCA_034665545.1 Blastocatellia bacterium | reverse complement strand
ACAGAGGGTTCGCTTCGCGCTCCAACACTCGGTCGTTATCCGCCGCGCTGGCCTCGCGCTCAGATTCCTGGTCCAGCGCGAGGGCCAGCGCGAGCAGCGGATCAATGCGTCCGGGTTCGTTGGTCGTGGGCATCTTTTTTGGTTGGTCCAATTACTTGACGATAGCCGAATCCTCGACCGCGTTGCCGGGCGCGGCTCTGGGCAATGGACGCCCGCCCGCGCCTGAACTGGCGTCGCCGAGACGCGCCCTCTCGCCCGTCAGAGGCGCGCTCGCCGTCGTCTCTTCCTCTTCCGTCTCCTCCGTCAACTCTTCGCCTTCGCGCAGCGCGATGAGTTCGGCTCGCTGCCTGCGCGATTGCAGGACCAGCACGCCGACCAGGAAACAGAGCAAAGTCACTAGACCGATGCCCGCCGCCAGAAGAAGATTGTTGCGCCGACGCAGTTTCAAATCCTGTTGCTGGATGAGGGGCGGCGGCTCATACGACATGGTCACTGTGACCTTCTCAGGCTTGAGGCCGGGGACGCCGCCCGCGACCTGGCTCTGGACCTGCTCGCCTGTGAAGGCGGGCTTCTGTTCTTCGTGGACGAGAAGGACGCTGGCCGTCGCTGGATAAGGGTCCAGCTTGATGGTGTCGTCTTCGGGCAGGACGACCGTTACGTTGACGCGCGCCACGCCGGGCAGCATACGCAGCTTGCGCTCCATGTCCGCCTCTCGCTCACGCAGTCGCTGCGCGTTCTCGACCGACGGAGAAGGGAACATCCCCGAATCATCCTTCTTCGTGTTCGCTTCCGCGCGCGGCAATCCGTAGTAGTGCATGACCTGCACCGCCTGCGAGACCTCGCCGCCGCCGAACCATCCTTCGTTGACCGTGACGTGCCACTTCGCGGCCTCGTCCTCTGCCCCCTCTTCCTTCTCAACCTCAAGCCCGTGCTGCCGCAGCCTGTCAACAATCTCTATCGCCTCACCCTCGGTCTGCACCCTCGCCACCTGCTTCTCGCCGCATGCGCTCATCAGGCAGACCAGGACCAATAAGGGAAGCAGGAGCAAGAAGCGCGCGCCCGTCGCATCATTGACAAACGAACTATGAATAATGTTTCTCACGAACCTCATTCGGCGCAACGCCTTGCGAATTGGTCCAGTAACGATTTTATTCATCAGGGGAAGTGTCATGCAGATTCTATCTCAAGCGACAACGAAAGTCATCGTCTTTCCCGCCGCGCTTCTTTCATCTTTATCGTTCGCGTGTTGGCCCAAATGAGCTATAATCCCCGAACAATCGGGAGTTAAAGAGCATAACTCGAAACGCGAGCACGAAGGCTTGAGCGGTATTCCCTTATGCGAGACCCTGTCGCCTCATCATCACTCTTCGACCGCGACCAGCTGATAGAGCAGCATCGCACTTATGTCCGCGCCCTCGCCATCAAAATCATGCAGAGCCTACCCGTGCAGGTTGACTTGCAGGAACTCATAGCTTATGGCGATGTGGGATTGATAGAGGCCGCAGAGCGTTTCGATTCGCGGCGCGGCGTCGCCTTCTCGACCTTCGCTCATTACAGGATTAAGGGGGCCATCTATGACGGCCTGCGACAGATGGGATTCTTCTCCCGCTCGACGGCGAGGGCGCGTTTCAACGCCAATGCGGGCGACCTCATGCAGGCCGCAGCCGACGATGAGCCGACGCATGATGAGAGCGCGGCTTTATCGGTGGACGATGAGATAGCCACCGCGCAATCGCTCATTGATGCGCTCATTCCGGCTTACCTGCTTTCGCTCGACAGCGATGCGATGCCCGAATTAGTGGACCAGCACGCGCTTTCAATGGAAGACATAGAGGAACGCGAACTGGTCGGCTTCGTCCTCGCGCTGGTCAGGGAACTCTCAACTGACGAACAACAATTGCTCGACGCCATCTACTTCAAGCATCATTCCATGACGGACATCGCGGCCTCCCTCGGCGTCTCCAAGTCGTGGATTTCGCGCCTCCATTCCAGGGCCATTCAACACCTGCGCGACATGATGCAAGAGCGCGGCCTGCTCGAAGCCGAAGCCTAACCGAGCCGCAGTTCTACTCCCAGGTCCAACTCATGTTTTTAAGTGGATTATATTTTCTTCAGCCTTGAGCGAAGGTGCTCATCTGGCTGATGGCGTAGTCTTGCATGATGAGCAGTTCGTCGAGCAGGTCCAGCATGCGCGCCGCGTTGCCCAACTCAGCGCGCGCGCGAGCCAGTTGCATCTCATCCAGCGCGAGCGCGTCCGTGAGCAGAGCATCAGCGAACCTCTCATCCGCATCTTGACGTGAAGCCTCTTGCTGCCCGCCGCTCTCGCGTCCGTCGCGCAGCAGACGCGCGAGACGGCGCATGCGCTCGCGTTGTTTGTCGAGGAGTCCGCGCATCATCGTGCGGCGCATCGTCGGAGTCATGTGGCGTAGCGCGTCGCTGTTGCCGGGCGGCGCGGTCAATGCGCCCATGATGGAGGGTTGCTGGTTGAGGCCGAGGAGCCTTTCCGTGGCGGAGACGCCGCCCGCTTCTCGCATCCGCTCGGCCCCGATTAACTGCGTCGCGTCGCTGCCCGCCAGCACGTCGGGCAAAACTTTTCCCTGCCCCGGCACAGGGATGCCTGTGGGTTGGCCCAACGAACCCGGTTGGCCCACCGGCTGGTCCGGCGCATTGATGCGCGCGTTCGCCTGTTGAGATGAATCTACGGGCTGGCTCTGCTGTGGCGTGACGCCGCCCTTTCCGACGCCACCGACATCAGGCATGACTCAAGACCTCCCCGCGTTCTCTAGCCATCTCGTAGACCCAACGCAGGACGACGGCGACGGCTTCAAAAAGTTCTTCCGGGATTTCCGAGTCAAGCTCTAACTCATAAAGCGCGCGGGCCAGAGGCACGTCGCGCATGATGGGCACGCCCGCTTCCTGTGCTATCTCGCGTATGCGGGCGGCGGTCAACTCCGCGCCCTTCGCCACGATAACGGGCGCGCTCATATTCGCGCGGTCGTATTCGAGCGCGACCGCGACATGCGTCGGGTTGACGACCACCACATCCGCGCGGTTCACTGCGGCGATAATATTCTGCATCAGGATTTCTCTATGAAGCTGGCGTCGCGCGCTCTTGTAAAGCGGGTTGCCCTCCATCTCCTTCCACTCTTCCTTGACCTCCTGCTTGGTCATGCGCAGTTCTCTTTGATGAAGAAATTTCTGCAAGAAGTAGTCGGCCACGCCGAGCGCGACGAAGGACAGCCCGACCTTCAGACCTATCTCGAAGATTAACTTGAGCGTGAAAGAAGCCACGCGCGCGGGCGGCTGCCGCATCAACTCTATGAGGTCGTGACGAGCGGACCACAGCACCGTGGTGATGACGAAAGTGGCGAGTGCCATCTTCAAGATGGTCTTGCCGAGTTCGATGTATGGCCTTCCCTTGAATAACTTTTGTTTGATGCCCTCGGCAGGGTTGAGCTTGTTGAGATTCGGCTTGATAGGCTCGAAAGCGAAGATGGAGCCGACTTGCAGATAGTTGACGAGCGCGGAGATAAGAAAGAGCGTGGCGAGCAGAGGCAAGAGCACGAGGCCTAGCGTCCTGGCTCCATCGAAAAGCGCGGCCAGAGCTTCGGTGCGACCGAAGTCGCCTTTGAAGGAGGCGGCGCGCGCGAGTTGGTCATGCACCGCGCCGCTCAACCATGCGCCCATGTGGTCGCCCGCGAGCCAGATGACCGCCAGGGCCGCGAGCAGGAGGAGCGCGGAAGAGAGGTCTTGGCTTTTCGCAACCTGTCCCTTTCGCCGCGCATCGCGCAGGCGTTTCTCCGACGGTCGTTCGGTTTTCTCGCCGCCTTGCGCCATCTCATCCAGTCTGTATCTTGCGAAGGATGTTGAGAAGCTTGAGTTTCAACAAGGGATCGGACGCGACATATTCTCCCAGATCGTTGATTAACTTCTGCCCCTGTTCCGTGTCACGGTATTTTTCGCTGAGGCGCGTGCGAATCATGTGGCGCGCGGATTCGCGCACAGCCGTAGCCGCGCCCTCGCTGCTCGCCAGGTTGGACGCGCCCGCAATCTCTGCGAGCGCGGCGCGCGTCGCGTTCGTCGCGCCGCCTGTCTGTCCAGCGCTGCTCGTCGCGGCCTGACCTTCGAGTTGAGAGAGAGCGTTGGCGAAGCGTTCACTCTCGACCGCCTTTCGCAAATCGCGCGGGTCTAAAGATTCCAGGGGTTCCGCGCCCCCGCTCAAAGGTGGACCTGGACCTTTAATCTTCATGCGCTCTCCGAAAAAAAAGTGTATGTCGTAGAAGCTCAGAGACGGCTGGAAATTTTAAGTCGCGGTGCTGGCCGCATCCGTAGATTGCTGCGAGCAGATGAGGTCTGCGGCTTCGAGCAGCGCGCGCGCCGTCCTGCTGTGCGGCGACTGCGGGTCCGTTGCGATAATCTCCTGCAACTCGGCTTCGGCCTCCGCGCGGCGTTGTTGAAAGAGCAGAGCCTCTGCATGATGAACTCGCGCGTAGAGGCTTTCTGGTTGAAGCCTGAGCGCGTCGCCGCACGCGCTCAGGGCTTCCGCGAAACGACCGCGCTGCAACTCTACAGTGCCGAGCGCGACGTGCGGCACATCAGATTGCGGGACCAGTTCAATGACGCCGCGAAAGATTGCTTCCGCTTCATCGAACTTGCCCGCTTCGCGCAACACGAAACCTGCTTCCATGATGACCCGCAACTCATCTTCAGAGGGTTGCACGTCCTTCAGCCTCATTCTCTTTCAACCTCACAGAATCAAGAGCCGACTACGACTTGAAATTGTGGACCGCAGACATCTCGCCGTCATGCTTGGCCTTCAACAAATTCGAGACGGTCGTGAACTCTTGCGTCTGCGTCTGGACGCGATTCTGTATGGCGAGCATCTGCATGGACTGCTGCGCCTGCTGGTTCAGCATAGCTTGCATGTTATTCATGTCCATGCCGCCTGAGCCGTTGATGAAATTGCCCAGAAGACCGCCCATGCCGGGCGCGAGAATATTGACGGCCCCGCCCAGCAAGCCGCCGAAGATACGCGAAAACTTTCCGGGCTGCTTCGGCTGCACGGGCGTCAAAATCGGCGCGGTCGGCGCGGGTTGAGTTATCGGAATCGGACTTATCATTGGATCATCGCCTGCCATTGTTTTTCTCCTAAGCTATTGCGAATACTTTGTGAACCGGCCCGCTCGCTCGCGCTCTCACGCGAGTGCTTTTCCACCGGCTCTGCAATCAAAGATTTTTCCCTCTCATTGAAATTATCGGCAGTTGGCCCGAAAAGTTTCCTCTCAGGCCCAAAAAATTTTTTAAGTCTTGCCGCCGCCCGACTGCTGCAACTTCTCCAGGTCGTCGAGCAGGGCGAGCGTCGTGTCCAGTGCGCGCGAGGCCCGCGCCGCGCGTTCCGCGTCCTCGCGCGAACCCTGTCGCACGACGCGCGCTAAATCTTGACTGGTCCTGTTAAGACGCGCGCGCATTTCCGCGAGCGGCGCGCTTGAGGGCTGCTCGAAGAGACGGCCCAGCGATGGATAATGATAGAGCGAGGCCAAATCATCGTTTGGCGTTGGTGGATTTTGCGCGTTGGCTTGGGTGTCGTTAATGCTTTGCGCAAACCGCTTCATAGCTGACCTCCTATGGAAAGCGCGAGTCTGGATTCGGTTGGAATGATGCGATGCCTGTGTGATAGTATTGACCCACG
>JAXDFO010000396.1:0-3400 GCA_034665545.1 Blastocatellia bacterium | reverse complement strand
GCTCGTAGACTTCGCGCAGGGGGCTACTATTGCCGATGATATGAGAGAAGTCGTAACGCTCACGGAGTTCCTGTTTGAGATGGATGTTCTCATCGAGCAGTTGTTGCTTGTCCGCTTCGATGAGGTGTTCGACCTTGAGCGCCTGGGCCATCATGGAGGCGACAATAGCCAGGAATTTCGTCTCGCCGTCGTAATCGCGGTCCTGTTTATAGTGCAGGTCCGCGCCGAGCGCGCCGACGGGTTTCCCTCCCAGACGCACGGGCACGCATATAAAGCTCAACTCGTGACGGCTGCTGTTTCTCTCACGCGCGCTGAAGCGGTTGAGGAGCAAGGGCTCGCGGCTGGCCTGCGTGACGACGATGGGCTTGCCGCTTTCGACCACGCGTCCGACCACGCCTTCGCCCACGCGATAATGCACGCGCCGCGCCGTCTCCGCGTTGATGCCGTAGCATGCTTCCGCGCGCAACTTGTCCTCGTCCGCGTCGAGTAGCATGACGAAGCTGCGAAGCATGCCGTGATGTTGGCCCAACGTTTCCAGAACGCGGCCCAGCGCGCCCTTCAAGTTCGGAGTGTCAGCGAGAGTCTGACCGATTTCAAGGAGCGTCGCCAGCTTCTGCCCCTCTACGGAATCATTCTTGACGTAATCCTTGGGGCCGCTTCTCGCGCCTGTGATGTTTGTTTCCATAGCATCCATAAAAGGCTTCGGGAAATGATGTGCGAAGAAATTAGTCTTCAACTGGCCGGACGAATTCCGACAATTTTGTTCGTTGACTGGCTAAAGCCGACAAATTTGTCGGTCCCCCTCAACGCCCTCCGCGCCCCTTCAATGGAGTCCCGGAGATGAAAGGTGAAGCTCTATAAAGTATAGAAACTCAAGGAATTCCCGCGCGTCCCGCGTCGCGCCAGACGGCGAGCCTGGCCTTTAAGTTGGCCGGTTCTTCCATCCTGCAAGAACCAGGCCCGCCCTCCAAGATTAAAATAACAGTTCGAGCAAGACAAATCCAACAATTTCGTCGCAAGCATCTAAGGTTCAGACAAAATTGTTGGAAGCTATGGAACCTGCAAACGCTTCTCGTCCGGCAATAGCTTATCTCTCAGACGCTTCAAAGGCCGTTCTGACATGCGCTGGCGCGGTTGTTGGGAGCCCGAACTCGACAGGGGCGCGCGCCTGGCACGCGGGTTGTTAGGGGTGCAAGGCGTGTACGTACATTCTCATATCCCTAAAGGAAAAATTTCATGAGTGTTAAAGATGTGCTGAAATTCGCCGAGGATGAAAAGGCGGCCTTCGTCAATGTCCGTTTCACGGACCTCGTAGGAGCCTGGCATCACCTGACCTTCCCGATTGAAGAATTGAGCGAGCGTTCCTTTGAAGAGGGCTTCGGTTTCGACGCCTCAAGTTTGCGCGGCTGGGCCTCCATACACGAATCCGACATGCTGCTCGTGCCAGACCCTTATCGCTACTGGACGGATGGTTTCATGCAAGCAAAGACTCTCTGTCTGGTCGCGGATGTCGTGGACCCTATTACCAAGCAGGGCTATTCGCTCGACCCGCGCGCGGTCGCTCGTCGCGCCGAAAGCTATCTCAAGTTTACGGGCATCGCCGATACAATTAATTTTGGACCAGAGGCGGAATTCTTCGTCTTCGACGAGGTCCGCTTTTATAACGAGCAGAACGCCGCAGGGTATGCGCTGGACAATTCGGAAGCCGCCTGGAACAGCGACGGCGGGAGCGGCAATACCAACCTCGGTTTTCACATACGCAACAAGGAGGGCTATGTGCCCTTGCCTCCGCTCGACACGCTACAGGATTTTCGTTCTGAAGTCTCCACGGAGTTGAAGCGGGTCGGCATACAGGTCGAGTGTCATCACCACGAGGTCGCCGCCGCCGGGCAGTGCGAGATTGACTTTCGCTACTCGACGCTGCTGGGCACGGCGGATAATCTGCAACTCTTCAAGTACACCGTGCGCAACGTCGCGCGCCGTCACGGCAAGGGCGCGACCTTCATGCCGAAGCCTCTCTATGGAGACAACGGTTCGGGCATGCACTGTCACCAATCTCTCTGGAAGGGCGAGAAGCCGCTCTTCGCGGGCGACGGCTACGCCGGTCTGTCCGAGATGGCGCGCTTTTACATCGGCGGTCTCTTGAAACACGCGGCGGCGGTCGTCGCCTTCGCCGCCCCGACCACCAACAGCTATAAGAGATTAGTGCCCGGCTTTGAAGCGCCCGTCAACCTGGCCTACTCCGCGCGCAATCGCTCTGCGGCGATACGCATCCCCATGTTCTCAACCAATCCAAAACTCAAGCGTCTTGAATTTCGTCCGCCCGACCCGTCATGCAATGCTTACCTCGCGTTCTCCGCGATGCTCCTCGCGGGACTCGACGGCATTCAGAATCGCATTGACCCTGGCGAGCCGCTCGACAAGGACATCTACGATTTGTCGCCGGAGCAATTGAAGAATGTTCCGAGCCTGCCGGGCAGCCTCGATGAATCGCTCTCAGCCCTCGAAGCGGACCACGAGTTCCTGTTGAAGGGCGACGTGTTCACCCCGCAACTCATAGAGCGTTGGATTTCTTACAAACGTGAGAAAGAGATTCAGCCCTTGAGAATGCGCCCGCATCCTCTTGAGTTCAGCATGTACTTCGACATCTAAACGAGAAGTTCAAAAGTTTAATAACTGGTCCAGAGTCCAAAGTCGAGAACAGTCTTCGACTTTGGACTCTGAATTTTTATGGTATCTTTGTCGTTAATGATGAGAGTTCGTTAAGGAGCGTATGGAAGCACAGGAGAGCTTGGGCGGGACTGGGGCCGCGACGGAGCGCGCGTGGCAGCGTTGCATAGAGGCAGCCTGCGGCGCGCGTTACGCGCTTAACGAGCGGCTTTATGTGTGCCCGCGTTGCGGAGGGTTGCTCGATGTCTTGAGGGAGAGGCAGGGCATCCCGGACGCGCCCGCGCTCCGCAGAGTTTGGACTGAGCGGCTTTCATCTATGGATGCGCGCGACCGGAGCGGCGTCTGGCGTTACAGGGAACTGTTGCCTTTCGAGGATAATGTGAACATCGTCACTCTCGCTGAAGGCAACACGCCGCTCTATGATGCGCCGCGCTCGGCTGAGTATTGCGGACTGCGCGCCCCTCTCAAACTCAAGCATCAGGGCTGCAACCCGACAGGCTCTTTCAAGGACACCGGCATGACGACAGCCCTCACGCAGGCGCGCATCCTGGGCGCGCGCACGGTGGTCTGCGCGAGCACAGGGAATACTGCGGCGAGCCTCGCGGCCTATGCGGCGCGCGCCGAGATGAGTTGCGCGATTCTGGTTCCGCGCGGGCAAGTCAGTCATGCCAAGTTGGCCCAGAGCCTCGATTACGGCGCGACCGTGTTAGAACTCGAAGGCAATTTCGAC
>JAXDFO010000395.1:0-4818 GCA_034665545.1 Blastocatellia bacterium | reverse complement strand
CCAACCCGCTCGATACGGACATGTACTTCGTCCGTCAACAATACCTTGACTTCCTCGGACGCGAGGCCGACACCGGCGGGCTTCAATACTGGACCACTGAACTGGAGAAGTGCGGCACTGACGCTCTCTGTCTCAACCACAGACGCATCGGTGTCTCCGCCGCCTTCTTCATCGAAGCCGAGCCGCAGCAAACCGGTTCCTTCGTCTATCGCTTGTACAAGGCCGCCCTGGGCCGTCAACTCTCCTACAACGAATTCTCCTCCGATCGCCAGCAGGTCATCGGAGGCGCGAACCTCGATGCGAGCCGCGCCGCGCTGGCAGTGCAGTTCGTGCAAAGAGCAGAGTTCCGGCAGAAGTACTCTGGGCACAACAGTGCCGAATCATTTGTGGATGCGTTGGTGGCGAACATGAAGCAAGCGAGCGGAGTTGACCTTTCAGGACAACGCGGCGACTTCATCAACAAGTACAACGCGGGAGCGGACATCAACGAGGGCCGTAGCTTCGCTTTGAGAGAAGCGATAGAGCAGACGAGCTTCAAGGAAGCGGAGTATAACCCTTCATTCGTCTTGATGGAGTACTTCGGATATTTGAAGAGAGACCCGGATGCTGATGGCTACAAGTTCTGGCTCAACGTGCTGAACAACAAGGAGCCTGGCAACTATCGGGGGATGGTCTGTTCCTTCATCACTTCGGCTGAGTATCAGTCGAGGTTCAGTTCCTTCATCTCTCACTCGAACAGGGAGTGCGGGCAATAAAGGACCGGCGATGATTCGTTGAAGAATTAAAACCGGCAGGACGCGAAGCCCCGTCGCTCTCATGCATCAAGAGAGCGACGGGGCTTCCGCATTTTGTGAAAAGGTTAAGAGGTCAGCCCTCTCAGCGCGAGGGCGTATTCGACGGCGCGCCTGGGCGTCACGACTCCCCAGCCCTGACGGTCAATCTCTATCGAGGGCAAGCGTTCAGCCGTGTCTATCAGAATGCGCTTGACCTGTTGCGGCGTCAGGCCGGGGTTGGCTTCGAGCATGCAGGCGATGGTCGAAGAGACAATCGGCGCGGCGAACGATGTTCCGTCAACATACTTGTAATGCGCCGTGATGACATTCTCCTCGCGCATCTTGATGGCGATAAGCTGGCGCAGCAAGGGCACGCGCACGGCTATGGCTTCATCCAATTCCTGGTCCACTCCTGGATGCGCTTTGATAATCGAGTGAAGCTGTTCGTCAGTCGCGTCATCCAGCGCGGCCAGAAGTTCGACCTGTTCTTTGGTCGGCGTGTGCGGCAGAATCGGCGCGGGAACCCAGATGCCGGGCGCGATGACCTCCGGCTTCTGTAGCCCGTCAACTGTTGGCCCATAAGACGAGCGATACATGCCGCGTTTGGCCCGGTCGAGCGAGTTCTGGTCGTCAAGCCCGCCGACGGCGATGGCCGAAGGCGCGCTCGCTGGAGGATAGACCGGATGGCCCGGCTCGTGTCCAGCATTGCCCACAGCGCAGACGATGATGAGACCTTCCTTGATGGCCTGCTCGACTGTCTGCGAGAGCGAGTTGTGCAAGTAAGACTCCTGCCCGTCGCCGCCCGCAGAGATATTCACGATGCGTATGCCGTACTCTTCGCGGTGCTCCATGACCCACTTGAGGCCGCGCTCTATGTTCGCCTCCGGGATGCCGCGCGTGTATCCTATCTTGACGAGGACGACGTTTGCATCCGGCGCGATGCCGCGATAAAAACCGTTCGAGAGCGAACCGTTTCCGGCGGCCACGACCGATGTCATCATGCCGTGCCAGCTGGAAACGTCCGGCGTTTCCAGCGTCGTCTTATCGCCTTCGGCGGCGACGATGCTGTGATAAGCCAGGATGCGATTCGAGGGCGTGGTCAGGTCTTGATGAGAGTAAAAGCCGGAATCTAGAAACGCGATGCAGACTCCGCGACCTGTGAAACGGTCGTCCGCATCCATCCGCAACGGCGTCGAGAGGACAAGGCCGCCCTGCTCGAAAACTGCGTAGTCTGACTGAAACTGTTCGCGCGCACGCGAGAAAAGCTGTATGCAGCGAGGACAAATTTGCGCCAGCACAACGCCGGGCGCGGTATTGGCCGACACGATTTTTTGCAAGTCTTCCGGCAGCATCGTGAAGTCTGCCAACCCGTCCGGCGACTCGCGCCCGCACACAGGACAGACGGGCTTGCCCGCCGCCTTGTCCGAATTAAGCCCCGCCGGTTCTAAAGAGATGATGTCCTCTGTCATGATGACCCCTTGATTGCTTTTATTAACTGTTCGATGCCTGCACATTATGATGAAGCCCGAAGGAAAATCAAGTGCGAACTCTGAATGATGAGGGATGAGAGGAGAGCTATTCAACATTGAATAGCTCTCCTCTCATCCCTCATCCCAACCACTTCCAACTTGCTCTTCATCGCGCGGGGCGTGTAAGGTAGTCAGATATACAGACATGAAAAAGAGGGAGGTCGAACGTGGCTTCGATGGCACAAGAGCAACCGACCGTGGCCGATATTTTTCGCCGGGCGCAGGCCATCCGGCGCGACAATCCGCAGACCGCTTATAAGGAACTCAAGGCCCAACTCGTCCGCGAATACACGGGCGCGCCTTTCCCTTCCCTGGACCGCCTGGCGATTCCCGAACAGGACGCCCGCGCGCCCGAAGAGGATTGGAGTGCGGGCCTCTCGCTGGTCCGTCGTGGTATACAGTTTCAGGACTGGAAGGAGGTCATGAACGGCATCGTCCTGAGCCTCGAACAGACCGAGAACTATGAGAGCCAGCGCGGCGGCGATTCAAAGCGCGACCAGTGGCACGACCGCACCGTCGGCATCGAAGAACCGCTCAACAAAGGCGTCGGCAAGTGGCTCCCCCCGGAACTACTCTCGCTCGCCGAACGAGAGTCGAAAAAGAAGTGAGCAAGTTGTCATGAGTTTTCTGGGAAATCTTTTTAAGGACCAATTATATCAATCGGGCGAGCCGCGCCGGGCCGAAGAGGTCCAGGAATCCGACGTGATTATCAGCCCGGACACGCGCAAGGCGAATCGCCTTCCGCCGGGGCAGTCGCGCACGCGCAAGTGGCCCGTGCTCGACGCGCACGGCACGCCGTTGATTGATTTGGCGACATGGGAATTCGCCGTTGATGGACTCGTCGAACATCCGCGAGCGTGGTCGCTTGATGAGTTCATGCAGTTGCCAGCCGTCAAGGTCTACGCGGATTTTCATTGCGTCACGCGCTGGTCCAGACTGGACAACGTGTGGGGCGGCGTGCAGGCCCGCGAGGTCGCGCGCCTCTGCGGTCTCAAGCCGGAAGCCAGGTACGTGCTCGCCTTCGGTTACGATAGCGGCTGGTCCACGAATGTCCCGCTCGAATATTTTCTCGCGGAGGATTCGCTCTTCGCCTGGTCGCATGACGGGCAGCCTATCCCGCCGGAGCACGGCGGCCCCGTGAGGCTCATCATCCCTCAACTCTACGCGTGGAAGTCTGCCAAGTGGGTCAAGGGCGTGCGCTTTCTGGAAGAGGACGAGGCTGGCTTCTGGGAAGAGGGCGGCTATCATATGCGCGGCGTGCCCTGGACCGGAAATGACGGCGAGCGTTTTCGCTGGCAGGCGGATGAAGAGAGCGAGTAGGAAGTAGGACGGATGAAGGATGAAGTGAGGAACGCCGCCATTGTGACGCCGAAGGATGCTGCGGCTGTCATCCTCTTGCGCGGAGCACAAGAGGATGAGGCGGAAGTTTACTGGGTCAGGCGCAGCGAAAAGCTGGCGTTCCTCGGCGGCTTTCATGCCTTTCCCGGCGGGCAGAGGGATGCGTCCGACGCCCTGGCGCGCGTCCGTAATTGTGAAGACGCGGAAGCGGGCGCGATGATCTCCTGCGCCGCGCGCGAGTTGTTCGAGGAGACGGGCGTGCTCGTCGCGCGCGGCGCGCAAGCCTTGACCGTGGGCCAACGCGCTTCGCTCCTTGACGACCTGGAATCGGGTCGCATGTCCTTTCCCGAATTACTGGACCACTACGGCCTTCACCTGGATGCGAGCGACTGGACCTTCGCGGGCCGTTGGGTGACGCCGCCTTTCAGCCCAAGGCGTTTCGATACCTGGTTTTTTCTGGTCCAGTGCCCGCCCAAACAGCAACCGCAAGTTAAGCCGGACGGAGAATTGGACCAGGGCGAGTGGACCCCAGCGCGCGCGGCTTACGCGCGCTGGGAGCGTGCGGAAGTCATCGCCGCGCCGCCCGTGCTTCATGCCCTGAAGACGCTCGCGGGCGGTCTCACGGAGAACCTCGTCGAGCGATTGCTCTCCATTCCACAGGCGCATGGCGAGCCTGTCCGCCGTATAGAATTTCGACCGGGCTTTATCTGCTACCCTTTGCGCACGCCGACCAAGCCGCCCGCGACGCACACCAACTGTTACATCGTCGGCGCGGATGAGATAGTCATCATTGACCCCGCGTCTCCGTATGAAGATGAGCAGGCCGCGTTGGCCCAATGTGTTGATGAACTCTTAGCCGAGGGCCGCACCCTGCGCGAGATTATCCTGACGCACTTGCACCCGGACCACATCGGCGGCGTCAATGCTCTCGTCGAACATCTCGGCGGCAACGTGAGGGTCGCCGCGCATCGCCTTACGGCTGAAGCTCTCAAGGGCACAGTCGAAGTGAATCGTCTGATTGAAGACGGCGAGATGATAGAACTCGGCGGCGAGCCTCAGTTGAATTTGCGCGCGATGCACACGCCGGGACACGCGCGCGGGCATCTATGCTTTTATGAAGAGAGGACGGGCGCGCTGATTACCGGCGATAACATCGTGGGTCTCGGCTCGGTCTTGAT
>JAXDFO010000394.1:0-12860 GCA_034665545.1 Blastocatellia bacterium | reverse complement strand
GGTCCAGAGGCAGGTAGGCTCCGCCAGCCTTGAGCACGCCGAGCACGCTGACAATCATCTCCAACGAACGTTCAAGGCAGAGGCCGACGATGCTTTCCGCTCCGATGCCTCGCCGCCGCAGGTAATGGGCCAACCTGTTGGCGCGCGCGTTCAGTTCTGAGTAAGTCAACGTCGTTTCGTCAAATCTCAAGGCGATATGGTCCGGCGTCGTTGCGGCCTGGGCGACGAAGAGTTGATGAGCAGGGCCGTGGGTGTATGTCTCCGTTCTAGTGTCGTTCCAATCGTCAAGCAACTGTCTCTCTTCGGCCCGTGTCAGCATCTGTAGGCGTGTGATTCGTTCATCCGGCTGCGCGACGATTGCATCAAGCAGCGTCTGGAAGTGGCGTATCAGCCTGCGCATCGTCGCCTCTTCAAACAGGTCCGTGCTGTAGACGAGCATGCCGTGTAGGCTCTGCTCGTACTCCCAGAGATGGCACTCCAAATCAAAGCCCGTCGCGCCGTGCTCAAACTCCATCGGGCCGAGGTTCAGGCCGGGTAGCTCAAAGGATTGCATCGGCGCGTTCTGCAAAGCGAACATCACCTGAAAGAGCGGCGAGCGGCTCATGTCTCTTTCCGGCTGCAACTCTTCGACCAGCTTCTCAAACGGCACGTCCTGATGTGCATAGGCTGCTTCCGTCATCTCGCCCACGCGATGCAATAACTCTCGAAAGCCCGGCGCGCCTGAGAGGTCGCTCCTGAGCACGAGCGTGTTGACGAAGAAGCCTATGAGATTTTCAATCTCGCGCCGGGTCCGATTCGCAATCGGTGTCCCCACGATGATGTCTGTCTGGTGCGTGTAGCGTGAGAGCAAAACCTGGAAGGCGGCCAACAGCGTCATGAACAAAGTGACTTCATGCTCACGGCTCAAGGCTCTCAGTTTTTCGCTTAACTCCGGCGAGAGGTCGAAGGTGATTTGCGTCCCGCGCTGTGTCTGGACGGGAGGGCGTATATGATCCGTCGGCAATTCCAACATGAACCGGCTCCCGCTCAACTGCTTCTTCCAATAGCTTACCTGTTGCTCAAGCACTTCCCCGCTCAACCACCCGCGCTGCCACTCCGCATAGTCTCCATACTGTATTTCCAATTCCGCCAGCGTTGACTCACGGCCTCTCGAATAGGCTTGATAGAGTGTGCCCAACTCTTCAACCATCAACCCCTGCGACCACCCGTCGGTGACGATGTGATGCATCACCACAAGCAGCACATATTCATCCGCGCTCAATCGCAGAACTCTGATGCGCAAGAGGGGCAGTCGTTCCAGGTCGAACGGTTGTTGAGAGGATTCGCTGGCGAGCCGCATGGCTTCCAGATGGCGCGCGTCCTCCGGCAGATGTTGCAAGTCTTCGAGGGGAATTTGAATGACGAGCGCGGAAGAAATAATCTGGCGCGGCTCGGCATTAACGACGCGAAAAGAGGTGCGCAGCGATTCGTGGCGACGAATAATTTCGTTGAAGCTGCGCTCAAGGGCTTTGAGGTCCAGTTGGCCCTTGAGGCGGAAAGCCGCCGAGACGTTGTAAGCGAATCCTTCCGGGTCCATCTGCCACAGGAACCAGAGGCGTTGCTGGGCGAATGAGAGCGGGGCGGATTCGCGCGACGCGCGGCGGCTGATAAGCTGGCCGGGCGTTGGCGCGACGCGACGCCCCTTCAAACGCTTTTCCAGTAACGCGCGTTTCGCCGCCGAAAGTTGTGGCCGCTTGCTCTCGTCGTAGGTCATCGCTAGCCCGCCGAGGTTCAGAGTTCTTCGTTCAATAACTGCTCAGCCTCTTCGTCCGTCATGTCATTGACCTGTGTGAGAAGCATCTCTTCTATCAACGATGCAAGCTGCGCGATGGTCGGATGTTTGAAGAGCAGGCGTAACGGCAACTCTACATCGAAGGCTTCGCGTAGACGCGAGACAAGCTGTGTGGCGGACAAAGAATTGCCGCCCAACATGAAGAAATCATCGCGCGCGCCGACGCGTTCGACGCCGAGCACGCGGGACCAGATATCGGCCAACGCTTCTTCGGTCGGCGTTTCGGGCGCGACAAAGTCCGTCCCCGCCAGCGAAAGGGCCGCGTCCGGCGCGGGCAACGCGCGATAGTCAACCTTGCTGTTAATTGTTTGCGGCACGCGCTCGATGCTGACGAAGACGGACGGCAGCATGTAATCGGGCAGCTTCTGGCTGAGAAACTGTCTCAACTCTCCGACCGTCACCTCCGAGTCACCCGTCACCACGTATGCCACGAGACGTTTCTCGCCGTCGCTCTCACCATCCACGATGACGACCGCTTCAGAGACCGCCGCGTGAGCAGTCAACGCCGCTTCAACCTCACCGAGTTCGATGCGATAGCCTCTGACTTTGACCTGTTCATCATTACGTCCGAGGAATTCTATATTGCCGTCGGGCAGATAGCGCGCGAGGTCGCCCGTGCGATAGAGACGCGCGCCGGGTTGCTGGCTGTAAGGGTGCGGGATGAAGCGTTCGGCTGTCTGCGCGGGGCGATGCAGGTAGCCGCGCGCCAGCCCGTCGCCGCCCGCGTAAATCTCTCCGACCGTGCCAATCGGCAAAGGTCGCAAGCTCTCATCGAGAATATAAATTTGCGTGTTGAAGACCGCGCTGCCGACGGGCGGCAAGTCGGGCCACCGCGTCACGTCTCCCTCAAGCATAAAACTCGTGACGACGTGCGCTTCCGATGCGCCGTATTGATTATCCAGCGTGCAACCTTCGAGTTGATCGAACAAGCGGCGGATGCCCGGCGCGACCTTCAACTGTTCGCCCGCCGTGATGATTTCGCGCACGCGCGATGTGCCGCTCTGTTCGCCCATCGTCGCTTCAGCCATCTGTTGAATCGCCACGAACGGCAGGAACAATCTCTCAACCTCTCTCTCTTTGACGAGCCGCCATAACTGTCTCGCGTCGCGTCTCTGTTCTTCACGAATGAGCAAGACGGTTGCGCCGACGAGCCAGGATGAAAACATCTCCTGAATCGAAATATCGAAACTGAGCGAGGCGAATTGCAGCGTGCGCGGTCGCTTGTCCACGCCGCTGCGTTGAATTTGAAAATAGATGATGTTGACCAGCGCGCGATGAATCATGGCGATGCCCTTCGGCTGGCCCGTCGAGCCTGACGTGTAAACGATATAGATGAGATTGTCAGGGGAAACAACGCTGGCCGGATTCTCCTCGCTCTCTTCACTCAACCTCTGCCAGATTTCATCGAGACAGATAATCTCTCTGTGCTTCGGAGCGAGTTGGTCCAGGAGCATCCTCTGTGTGAGCAGCAGACGACTTCCGGCATCCTCCATCATGTACGCGAGACGCTCCGGCGGGGCCTCCGGGTCGAACGCCACATACGCGCCGCCAGCCTTGAGAATGGCGAGCAACCCGACGACCATCTCCGTCGAGCGTTCCAAAAGAAGACCGACGAGAACCTCCGGCCCGACACCCTTTCCGCGCAGGAAGTGGGCCAGCCTGTTGGCCCGCCGGTTCAACTCCGCGAAGGTCAATTGCTCGTCTTCAAATTCCAGGGCCACTGCATCCGGCGTGCGCTTGACCTGCTCCTCAAACAGTTGATGCAGGCAACGCTCGCGCGGGTAGGCGTGCGCGGTCCTTGTCCAGGTCTCCAACTGCTGCTCAAGTTCCGCTTCAGAGAGCAAGGGGTGAGTTTCATATTGCTCTTGCGATTGCTCAGCCATCGCCGTGAGCGTTTTCAGATAATAGCCGCCGATGGCCTCTATCTGTTCGTGGTCGAACTCGCTCGCGTCGTACTCAAGCGCGAGTTGTACTTGAGAGGTCGTCAGTTCTAAATCGAAGTCTGCCAGCAGAGAAAAATTTGTTTCCGAGACGGCTTCGACTTCCAGAATCTCCAAGTCTTTGAGTTGAAGCATCCCCTGCACGATATGAAAATGCGTGTAGTTGAATCCGATCTCGAACAACTTGCGCCCGCCCATCATCTGCTGCATCAACGGCAAGGGGTAACGACGAAACGGCAGCATCTCGCGTTCGGCTTCAAAGGTCGCGCGCGCCAGGTCAATCCACGTTCCGGCTGAGAGGCGCAGGCGCAAAGGGAGCGTGTTCAGAAACAGCCCGACCATTCGTTCGCCGTCCGCCTCTTCCGGTCTCCCGTTTGAGACGACGCCCGTCATGACATCCTTGTGCCCGTTCAGGAGCGACAACACACGCATGTGCGCTGCCAGTAGCACACTCTTGAGCGGCACGCCCGCCGCGCTGGAAAATCGCTTTAAGCCTTTCGAGACCTCAAGCGGAATCTCCACCCGAAAGGGCAGCATCAACGGCGTCGCGTTCTTTTCCTTCGCCGAGTTTGAACGACGAGGCACGAGCGTCTGTGGCGCATCGCTCAATTTTTCCAGCCAGAATCGCTGCTGCGTTTCCGACTTCATGGCCGCCATTTCGAGCGCGACGAATTCGCGGAAGTGAATCGCGGGCGGCGAGCCGAGCGCGCCCGTGCCACGCTCTACGAGCGCGACGTAATGCTGAAACAGTTCGTTGAGCAGACTGCTCAAGCTCCACCCGTCGAGGATGGCATGATGAAAGCTCAGGTTGAACTGGAACGTCTCATCGCCGCGACGTTGGACCAGCAGCCGCATCAAGGGCGCGTGCCGCCAGTCGAAGTTGTGCTTTCTTTCCGCAGCGATATACGCGGCCACAGTTCCGCGTTGCTGGCTCTCGCTCAAGTAAGTCAGGTCTTCAAACTGAAAGGGCAACGCCGCCTCGCTGTGAATCAGTTGCAAAGGCTCGCTGTAGGTTGAGAGATCGAAGGAGGTGCGAAGCACGGGATGGCGCAACATCAATTCGTCAACCGTCGCGCGCAGCATCTCAAGGTCAAGCCGGGCGCGTATGTGCAGGCTGAAGATGTCATGATAGACGGCTGTTTCCGGTTCGTACTCGCTATGAAAAACCATCCCCGCCTGGAGCCTTGTCAGAGGATAAGCATCCTCGATGCCAGGCGGCAGAAGCGCGCGGTCCTCATCTTTGATGAGACCGAAGGGACTCGTGCGCTCTACCTGCACGACTCCGGCTTCCTGTTGGTGTATCTCGCGCGCCAGCGCGGCAATCGTCGGATGCTGGAATAACTGGTGAATCGAAAACATCAACTCGTGCTCGCGCGCCTTCGAGACGACCTGGATGGCGAGCAACGAATCGCCTCCGAGTTCAAAGAAACCATCATGCACGCCGATGCGCTCGACGCCGAGCACAGACGCCCAAATTCCGGCGAGGATAACTTCAGTCGGCGAGGTCGGAGCGATGAAGTTCTGCGCCAGTTCGGGGCGCGTCTGGCCCGGCGCGGGCAGCGCGCGGCGGTCAACTTTCCCGTTGGGCGTCAAGGGCAAACGCTCAAGCATGACGAAGGCGGAAGGAATCATGTAGTCGGGCAACTTCGCGGCGAGAAACGCGCGCAACTCGCTCGCGGTCGGCGCGCGCTCTTCATCGCAGACCAGATAGGCGACGATGCGTCTCTCTTCAAGACCATCTTCGCGCGCCAGCGCCACAGCCTCTTCGACCGACGGATGTGCTCCGAGCGCGGCCTCTATCTCTTCCAACTCGATGCGGAAACCGCGCACCTTCACCTGATTGTCCGCACGCCCCAGAAATTCAATCGAGCCGCCGGACAGATAACGCGCGAGGTCGCCCGTGCGATACATTCGCGCGCCCTCTTCCCTGCTGAACGCATCGGGGAGAAACTTCTCTGCCGTTAAACCGGGCCGCCGCAGGTAATCGCGCGCGAGGCCGTCGCCGCCGATATAAATCTCTCCGGGCACGCCCGCCGGAACAGGCTCAAGATTCTGGTCCAGCAAGTAGACCCGCGTGTTTGAAAGCGGGCGGCCAATGGGTATCGTCGCGCCGTTCTCAGCATCTTCGGAGACTTCATGCCAGGTGGTGAAGGTCGTGCTCTCTGTCGGGCCGTAAACATGCAGCAGGCGAGCGGGCGCACCTTCCTTTAAGACCTTGCGGACCCATTTCGGCTCGACGGCTTCACCGCCGAACAGCAGATGTTGAATGGTCGAAAAAGAGTGCGGCGCAAGGGCTGCTATCTGGTTGAAGAGCGCGGTGGTGATGAACATCACGCTTATCTCACGCTCTCGAATCTGAAGGGCAAAGTCTGCGGGCGAGAGGGTCACATCGCGGCTCATGCCGACCAGTTGCGCGCCGTTGAGCAACGCTCCCCACAACTCGAAGGTCAGCGCGTCGAATGAAGCGTTGGAAGCTTGCGCCACTCTGTCGGAAGGTTGAATCCGAAGATAGTTAGTCTCAAGCACAAGGCGCGTGACGGCGCGATGCATGATAGAGATGCCTTTGGGTTGGCCCGTCGAGCCCGAAGTATAGATGACATAGGCCAGATTCTCGCCCGTCGTCTCGTGCGCCGGATTCGCATCGCTCGCGCCGCCGATGAGTTTCGCATCCGTATCAAGGCAGACAATCTGGCCGGAGAAGGAAGGCAAGTTATCCATCAACTCGTCCATCGTCAAGAGCACGGAAAGCTGCGCATCCATCAACATGAAATCGAGGCGTTCGAGCGGGTACGACGGGTCGAGCGGCACATACGCGCCGCCAGCTTTGAGAATAGCGAGCAGCCCCACGACCATCTCCGTCGAACGTTCCAAGAGAAGGCCAACCATGACCTCCAGGCCCACGCCCATCGCGCGTAAGTAATGCGCGAGACGGTTTGCACGCCGGTTCAGTTCCGCATAGGTCAACTGCTCGTCACCGAAAACGAGAGCAATCTTTTCCGGCGTGTGCAAGACCTGTTCTTCAAAAAGCTGTTGGATGGAACTGTGCGACGGATAAGGGCTGTCCGTATCGTTCCATTGGACCAGTAGCCGCTCGCGCTCGGCTTGGGCCAAGAGCGGCAGACGCGCAACCGGCTGGTCAGGGTCTGCGACAATCGCTTCCAGCATGGTCCTGAAATGATGGAAGATGCGCTCGATAGTGGAGCGGTCGAAGAGGTCCGTGTTGAACTCTATGATGACTTCGAGACCATCTTCCAATTCCGTCAGCGCGAGCGTCATATCAAAACGCGACGAGCCGTTATCCCACTGCATCGGCGTCGGCGTGATGCCTGCCATCTGCGCGTCCGTCGTCTCCGCGAAGTCCAGGTAAATGTAGGCCACCTGGAAGAGCGGGTTGCGACTCGGGTCAATCTTCGGCTTGAGTTCCTGCATCAGCCTGCCGAAGGGGAATTCGCCGTGCGCGAACGCGCCGACAGCCGCTTCCTTTTCGCGCCGCACAATCTCTCTAAAAGTAGGATTGCCGTTGAAGTTCGTCCGTATCACCAGCATGTTGAGAAAGTAGCCGATGAGGCCGAGCATTTCGGGGCGGTTGCGATTGGCGACGGCGACTCCGACCAGTATGTCTTCCTGATTCGTGTAGCGGTAGAGCAGCGTTTTGTAGGCGGCCAGGCACGTCATGAACATCGTGGCCTGTTCCTGCCCGGCGAGAGCCTTGAGACCATCCAGAATCCACTTCGGCAGCCGCGACATGTAACGCGCTCCGTTGAAGGTCTGGATGGACGGGCGCGGGCGGTCTGTCGGAAGTTCTAGAACGTGCGACACTCCGTCCAGTTGATTGCGCCAGTAGGCGATCTGCGTTTCCAACACCTCGCCTTGCAACCAATCACGCTGCCATTCTGCGAAGTCCGCAAATTGAATCGGCAACTCCGGCAGCGGCGACGGCCTGCCCTCCGCGAAGGCCATGTAAATCGCCACCATCTCGGCTTCGATAATGTCGCCGGACCAGCGGTCTGTGACCGTGTGATGCATCGTGTAGTGAAGCACGTATTCGTGCTCCTCAACCCATATGAGACCGAAGCGCACCAGAGGGCCTTGTGCCAGATCAAACGGGCGCGAGGTCTCTTCATTGACCACTAACCTGACCTGGCGTTCACGTTCTTCGGTGGTCAGCGCACGCAAGTCAATCAGTTCGAGCGGCACAAACAGAGACGGCGCGATGACCTGTCGCGGCTCGCCATCAATCGCCGCGAAGGTCGTCCGCATAACTTCATGACGACGGACGATCTCATTGAGCGCGCGTTCCATCAACGCCACGTCAATGGCTCCGTTGAGATGACTGACGGAGAAAATATTGTAGGCGGGATTGCCCGGCTCCATCTGGTCCACGACCCAGATGCGCTCCTGGTCGAAGGAGAGCCGGCAATAATTCTGCTGCTTCCGGCGGGCAATCGTTTGCGACTGCTGAATATTCAACCCACGCTTCTTGAGTTGCGCCTCAAACAGTGCGCGCTGTTCCGGAGAAAGCGCCGCGATGCGTTCAGTCAGGTAGCTCATGTGGAGTCTCATTACGAATCGGAATCATCAATTTTATTCACAGGGCTGAACAGACGCAACAGGACGCACCACCATTTGTGAGAAGGCACAATGGCTGTTGTCACATCAAAGGGTTTCTTAAAGCATTGGAATTTATATTTGGGATTACGAAAGGAGAATGGGTTTCGTCAACACTTCGTTTCCGCTTATCTATCACTTCTCTTTTGTGAACCGCTCGTGCCGACATTTGGCGACTCCCTTTACGATGCCCTCTGGATACCAGAAACCAGAACCCTGACAATCCGGGCAGTTTTTATAGTCCGGCGGAGCCGATTCCCTTTTATTATTTTCTTTTAAAGCTTTATCTTTATTGGTAGCAGAATTTGCTAGACTGGCAAATTCTGCTAGGCTAGCAGGAATTACCACTCTCCACTCAATCCCCTGCGCCTTTCCCGCCCCCGTCACGATATTGGCCCGCTCAATCAATCCTTTAATAACGAGACGGGCGGTTACATCCTGCGCGGCGCGTGTACTCATCCCGCAGCGATTTGCGATTCCTGGGTAACTGATGAGACAACTAGGGTTCCTGAACCCCCAACTCAGGCGATACAGTTGCAGATAGACGATGGCCTCGGCTGGCTGAAGTTGCGGCAGCAGGTGGTCAATGAGTTGATAATGGAGACGCAAGTAGCCTTTTACATCAGGTAAGCTGGCCGTCAAGCTAGGGTGTGGCCTGGCGATATGACTGGCAGATTCTGCTAGGCTGGCAGATCCTGCTAGACTAGCAATTTGCCGTGCTTGCATGGCTTGATTTGCTAGTCTAGCAGATTCTGCCTGACTGGCATTGTCTGCTAGGCTGGCAGAATTTTCCTGGCTAGCAGATTCTGCCGGGCTCGTCGTCGCTGCTGCTGTCCGCCGTGCCTTTTCCGCCTCAATAGCGGGAGCAAAGATTTCCATAACGGGATGATCTGCGCTCAGAGGCCGGGATTGTTCGTTCAGAGGCTTTGCTGGTTCACGCAGTTCAAGCCTGGGTTTGCGGGTTTTATGTTTAGTCTCAGTCATTTATGACGCACCATGCTCAGGTGTGGGGATTTAGCCGCCACGCCCATGCGCTCAACTATCTCATCAGTAAGTTCGGCGTACTGCTGTGCGCCGCGAGTGTTCGGGGCATAAATTTGTATAGGTTGATGGACAGAAGGGGACTCTTCGAGTTTGGCCTGGGAATGAATGACGGTGTTGAATATCCAATCGCCGGACTTTTCCTTCAACTCCAAAAGGGAAGCGCCGGAAACGTTCATTCGCTTATCGAACATCGTGCAGACTGTTCCCAGGACCGTTAATCGTTCGTTCAGGCTTCTAGCCCCGTTAATCGCATCCATTAAATCATCAAAGCCATAGAGAGCAAACGGCGCGGCCTTGACCGGAATAATCACATAATCCGCAGCCGTCAACGTCGCGGTGAGCAGGAGTCCGAGGTTCGGCGGCGTGTCTATGATGGCAAAATCATAGCGATCGGATACATTCCTGAGGGCAGTGCGCAGCTTGGTAATAGCCAGGGGGCTTTCTCGCTCGAATTTAGCCAACGATATGGTTGCTGCCACCATATCCAGATGCGGAATAGCCGTCGTCATGCCTTTGTCAATAAGGGATGCGGCTGGCTCGCTGCCACCACCGATAAGCACATCGGACAAGGTATTTTTGACGAGTTCAGGGCTGAAGAAAATTTGCGTAGCATTCCCTTGTGGGTCTGCGTCAATGAGTAGTGTTTCATACTCGCGGATGGCCAGTTCCGTAGCGACCGAAGCAGCAGTCGTAGACTTGCCTACACCCCCTTTTTGATTAGCAATGGCTATGGTTTTCATGCAGCCTCCGCGCGCGCCGGTTTGAGAGCCAGGACTTCAGCCTTACTAACTAGCTTCTCGCGTCTATCCAGTGGGTTAGGGAAGTAGCGCAGGATGCCGTCTCTAATAAGCTGGGCCATCTTTGTATGACTCACTTCCAGCAAACATCTGGCTTCGTAGGTCGTTATAAGGTCTTTGGGTTTATCCATAATGCGGGATAATGCCTCATCGCGCGAAATAGTTCAAGATAATTCGTATTAGAGCAAATTGATAAATCAAAGACTACACTTCAACGCCATATAAAATGCAACCGCATCCGCAGTTCTACATGGTTTCACAATCCCGTAAACAACAGCGAGAAAAGGGAAGTCTCTCACAACTTATCTCTCTCAACCTTCAATTCCGGAAATGCTCCTTTGGGGAAGGAAATTTTTGACGGTGTCTGTTCAGAACCCCCACTAAAGTCAGCAAAAAAGCCACTTGCACGACACCCTCCAGCCATTTTCCTCTGCTATAAGTCTGTGCCTCTACCGATGCTTCTACCGGGACAATGGTGATGCCGACCCCTTATGAGATCTACCAAACCTACCTGCGTGGCCCGGCGGCTGTCATCCGCCTCTTCGAACAGGTCTTCGGCACCCTGGCACTCTACGGGCCGCCGGAGCCGGACCAACAAGAGCGCACCATTGAGAGCCAAGCCGAGCAACTTGACCACCTCCAGGCACAACTGTGCCGACTCGAAGCGCAACTGTGGCAGGCGCGTATTGACAATCACCGGTTACAACGCCGCAATGCAGAACTCGAAGCCGTCACCAGCCGAGACTCGCACAACTCAAGCCGCCCTCCTTCGAGTGACCCACTCTGGGCCAAACGGACCCGAAGTCTGCGTCGCCCGTCAGGTAAAAGTCCTGGTGGTCAGATGGGGCATCCTGGACATACACGTCCTTTAACGGCCAAGCCCTCACGCCTGCTCCGGCACCGGCCTGTGCAGTGTCGGCACTGCTTCAGTTCGCTGGCCGATGGTCAGATCATGGGGAGCGAACGGCGGCAGGTCATCGAGATGATCCCGGCCAAGTTGCGGATCATTGAGCACCGTGCCGAAGTAGTGCGCTGCTCCGGTTGCGGGCAGAGAACGAAAGGAACCTTCCTTCAAGGTGTGCGAGCCGCCCTCCAGTACGGCCCTTCTGTCATGGCCCGCGCCCTCTACCTGCACGACTATCAACTGCTGCCTTACCACCGGACCAGTGAAGCCATGCGTGACCTGTTCGGTTGTCAGATGTCGCTGGGGATCCTGTCCAGGAGTGTTTCAGGATGCGCCCGGCAGTTGGTCGAGACGGAGTTGCAAATCAAGCGCAGGTTGCGGCGCGCTGTGGTCCTGCACGCTGATGAGACCGGCTTGAGAGTAGATAAGAAGTGTCATTACGTGCATGTGGCGAGCAACTCAAGGTTGACGCACTATGGCTATGATGCACGGCGTGGGCGAGGGGCTATCGAGCAGATCAACATCTTGCCCGGCTATCGCGGTAACCTCGTGCATGATGGATGGCTCTCCTATACTTAAAGCCGCCTTTGCGGACTTGGGCACTTATGAACTTTATTAACGCCCCCGTGCCCAAGCATCATTGAGTGCTCGGTAGGGCACAAAGATGCACACCGCTCTTTAGCCAACATATATGACGATAGCGTGTGGCCGCGCGGTTCTGCTATGCATATAGCTTGACACTCTGTGCGCTGGCTCTCAAAACGAGGTGTAGCCCATGAGTGCCTTTTAATCACAGGGCTTTATTTTATCTCTATCATCCATGTGTTTTCGTCATCGAGAGGCAGTTTGAACAGTTCACACCCCGTCTTAGTGTCCGTAAACACAATACTCTGCAGGATCTCGGTGTTTGGCTCAGGAGAGATGGAGAAGATGGAGAACTTCCCTTCTGTTTTCTCTGCATCCCTTTTGAAGGAAAGAGGAAGCTGGATCGTAATCATCTGAGCGCCCCCAGCAAGGATAATAGGTTCTTGCGCCATCTTATTGCTCCTTTCAAGATTGAGGTTTAAGTACTTGACCAAGTTGTTTGCGGGAGCGCTGCACATCCAGCCTGGCGAGATAGCTGTGGTATGTTTCCACTCCCCATTTTTGTGTTAGATTTGAAAGTACGATGTCAGCTTGCGAGGCGTATTCACGCCTCGCCGTCGCATCGCCTGTCCTCTCTGTGGCAAGTGCGGCAATCAACCATGCGTGCCACTCTGAGTCTTGCTGCCCAAAACGCGCAAAGCTGGCCTGCGTCTGCAATGCGATTTCCAATGCGCGTTGCGGGTCGCCGTTCTCAAGCATCGCCTCGGCGCTGGCCAGTAATGCGCCAGAGAGGAGTTGCGGGTCGCCCGTAAGTGCGGCCATGTCAACTGCTTGTTCACAGAGAAGGCTTCCTGCATGTAGTTCGCCGGAACGGGCCAGCGCCAATCCAAGTGTAGACCTAGCCTGAATGGCTATGTCCTTATATTCTGTGCCAGCCAAGTTGAGGGCTTGGCGGCTGTTGTCTTGAGATTCCCGAAAATGCAAAAGGCTTAATTCCAAACGGCCTTTAATCATTTTGATCTCAGCTGCTAACTCCTTATTGCTGCCGTTGGGACGTTGTGCGATAGAGGAAGCTTGAGCGAGCGCCGCCCTGGCTTCTTTGTCAAGACCCATCTGCCACAGCACATTGCCACGATGCGTGAGGGCATATC
>JAXDFO010000393.1:0-10073 GCA_034665545.1 Blastocatellia bacterium | reverse complement strand
GTCGGCTTTCAGAAATTGACGGTGGCGAAGGACCAGGAATTGCGCAATCAACTGCGCGAGGCGGGCGTGCGCTACGAGGTCGTGAAGAATACTCTGGCCCGTAAGGCCGCCGAGGGAACTCCCTTCGAGCAGGCGACGGACCATTTCAAGGGGGTGACGGCCCTGGCCCTCAGCGAGGGCGACCCGGTCAGTTTGTCGAAAGCGATTTCCAAGTTTACGAAGGCCAACCCCGACGTGTTCAGCTTTAAGGTCGGCATCGTCGAAGGGAAAGTCGTCAACATCGGCGACCTCGAAGCTTTAGCGAGCATGCCGCCGAAGGAAGTCCTTATCTCGAAGATCATGTTTCTCATCAACTGCCAGGCACAACGCCTCGTGACGGTCCTTTCAGCCGTCCCGCGCAACCTGGCCGTCGTCGTCAAACAGATCGGAGACCAGAAAGAGGGCGGCGAGACCGCCTAGCGAATTTTTTGATTTGCGATTTTTGATTTCTGAAATCAAGAATCGAACCAGTAGGGCCGGACGCGGAAAACGGGCGGGGCGATTTGTCAGGTCGTCTTTTACGGCTCGGATGCTTTTATAGGGTTTGCGATGCAGTAAACTTTCAGAAAGCGTCCCGTGGGTTCTCCTGCTGCGACACTAACACAAAGACAGCACACTAGAACCCCTTTTGGAGGAGGATAGAGAGCAATCATGGCAGCTACAAAAGAAGATGTTATAGAGTTTCTGAAGGGCATGACCCTTCTGGAAGCCTCGCAACTCGTCAAGGAGTTGGAGGAAGTGTTCGGCGTTTCGGCTGCGGCGGCTACGGTCGCGGCGGCTCCTGCGGGCGGCGCAACCGCCGAAGCGGCGGCCCCTGCCGAAGAGAAGACAGAGTTTGACGTTATCTTGCAGACCGTTGGCGGCAACAAGATTAACGTCATCAAGGTCGTCCGCGAAGTCACGGCCCTCGGTCTGAAGGAAGCCAAAGACCTCGTCGAGGCCGCTCCGAAGGCCGTCAAGGAAGGCGTCTCGAAGGAAGAGGCAGAGACCATTCGCCAGAAACTGGCGGATGCGGGCGCGACCGTCGAAGTCAAGTAAGAAAGGTTTGCGGGGAAGCATTCCCCGCAGCCACATCTGTTGGGGGGAGGGGGCTGTACAACTTGCGGCCCTCCTCCCGCATCAGACCTTTTCGCATACGCAACTGGTTATCGTTTGGCTCATTTTTCTTGACATTTTAACCGTTCGTGGTTAAGGTAGGGGAGTATTGAGGCGCTGGCGTTACTCCCAAAAATTTGACGAAGAAAAACTTAGCTGCTTTTGGTAGAAAAGCGGTCGGGGCATTTTGCGCTCTGACCGCGCTTTGGCGTCTTCACATATTTTGGATTTTAGATTGCGGGTTTTAGATTCAATGAAATTTTTCGATTCTGGATTGTCCCGCACGCCAGCCCTGACGATCCAAAATCCGAAATCTAAAATCGCAAATCCTTTGAGGAATCTCTGATGTCTGCAAATCCGCTTCAAATTGCTAATAATGGTCTGGGACGGCGCACCAGTCAGTCTCCCGAACGTCATGACTTTTCCAAAATCAAGACCGCCGTTCGCATCCCGAATCTGATAGAGATTCAACGCGAGTCTTACAACCGCTTTCTACAGATGGACCTCTTGCCGGAAGAGCGCGCGAATACGGGTCTACAGGCGGTCTTCCGCTCTGTCTTCCCCATCTCGGACTTTCGCGGCACGGCGACGCTCGACTTCGTGGAGTTCCAGATAGGCAACTGGCAGTGCAAGTGCGGTCGCCTGGAAGGTCTCAACTACCTGCGCGCCAACTGCAAGAACTGCGGCTCGACCATCAAGGTGGACCCGCTCACGCCCGGCGAAACCCTATGCCATAATTGCGGCACGTTCAACGCCGTGCGCCCGCAACTCTGCGACAACTGCGGCGAACCCGTCGGCCTCAAGCACAAGCACGACCAGCAGGAATGCCAGGAACGCGGCATGAGCTATAGCGTGCCTCTCAAGGTCAAGATTCGCCTGACCGTTTTCGATAAGGACCAGGAGACAGAGACCCTCTCAATCCGCGACATCAAGGAGGAGGAGGTCTTCTTCGGCGAAATTCCCTTGATGACGGACAACGGCACTTTCATCATCAACGGCACGGAGCGCGTCATCGTCTCGCAGCTTCATCGCTCGCCCGGCGTCTTCTTCAAACGCGGCCCGCTCTATGTGGCGAAAGTGATTCCCTATCGCGGCTCCTGGGTCGAATTCGAGTACGACCAGAAGAACCTGCTCTACGTGCGCGTCGGCAAGCGCAAGTTTCTCGCCTCGATTTTCCTGCGCGCCCTCGGCATCTGGCTCGACCCGCAGTTCGCTCACGCCAACTTTCACACCGACGCCCTCTTGGAAGAGGCCGTCAAGAACGCTTCTTTCAACGACGAAGCCATCCTCCGCGCCTTTCACACGATTGACGAAGTGAGGGTCGAGCAGGGCCGCCTGCATATACAGGTTCCTGCGGGCGGCGCGAGCAATCTCGTCGGCATGAAGATTGACGCTGACATCAAGAAGGGCAACAGCGAACCCATCGTCCGCGCGGGCAAGAAGGTGACGAACAGCGCGCTCGACCACATGCGCAAGGCGCACATCACGGAGGTCGAGATTGACACGGCGCAGTTCGAGGGAGCCTATGCTGTGGCCGACATCGTCAGCACGGAGACGGGCGAAGTGATTCTCGAAGCCAACAACGAGATTACGCCCGCCAAGTTGCAGGAGATAATAGAGGCTGGCATCCCCGGCTTCTCTGTCTTCTTCCCTGAGCGCGACGACCTGGGCCCAATCCTTTCGCAGACCTTGAAGAAGGATGTCATACAGAAGCCCGTTGACGCGCTGCTTGAAATCTATCGCAAGATGCGTCCCGGCGACCCGCCGACCGTGCAGACGGCTTATCGCCTGCTCGAAGGCATGTTCTTCGACCCGCGCAAGTTCGATTTCTCGCGCGTGGGCCGTCTCAAGTTCAACATCAAGATGGGCAAGCCGGAGCGTGACCGCATAGACGACCCGCTTCTCTCCGCGCAGGATTTCGTGGACGTGGTCTCTTATGTTCTGCGAATGCGCAAGAACCCTGCGGAGTTTCAGGCTGACGACATTGATCATCTCGGCAATCGCCGCGTCCGCGCGGTCGGTGAGCTTCTTGAGAATCAGTTCCGCATCGGCCTTGAGCGCATGGAGCGCGCCATCAAGGAGAAGATGTCCATACATCAGGAGATGCAGACGACCATGCCGCGCGACCTCATCAACGCGAAGCCGGTCACTGCCGCCGTCCGCGAGTTCTTCGGGTCGAGCCAACTCTCGCAGTTTATGGACCAGACCAACCCGCTCTCGGAGATTACGCACAAGCGTCGCCTCTCGGCCCTCGGGCCGGGCGGTCTCTCGCGCGAGCGCGCGGGCTTCGAGGTCCGCGACGTTCACCCGACGCACTACGGTCGCATCTGCCCGATTGAGACGCCTGAAGGTCCGAACATCGGTCTCATCTCGTCGCTCTCCTGCTTCGCGCGGATTAACGAGTTCGGCTTTATCGAATCGCCCTATCGCAAGGTCAACGAGGGACGCGTGGTCGAGTACGCGCGCGTCATCAACGGCGGCGATACGAAGTTCAAGCCGGGCGACCACGTCCCGCAGGAGGATATTGATAAGGCCAACAAGAGAGTCTCGGCGGATGGCCGCAAGGCGGATTCCGAGCCGTGGCCCTTCTACCTGACGGCGTGGGAAGAGGACAAGCACGTTATCGGCCAGGCCAACATCGAGTTGGACGACAACGGCTATATCGTCAACGACCGCAACGCCGCCAGGCAGGCTGGCGAGTTCATCCTCGCCTTGAGGAAAGACATAGAGTATGTGGACGTAAGCCCGAAGCAACTCGTCTCCGTGGCCGCGTCGCTCATTCCGTTTTTGGAGAACGACGACGCGAACCGCGCCCTCATGGGCTCGAACATGCAACGCCAGAGCGTGCCCCTGCTTCGCGCGGAAGCGCCCTACATCGGCACCGGCATGGAGAAGACGACCGCCAGAGATTCGGGCGCGGTCGTCGGCGCAAGACGCGACGGCGTCGTTGACTACGTTGACTCCGAACGCATCATCGTCAAGGCCGACCATAACATGGACGGGACGATCTCGCGCGAGGTGACGGCGGACATCTACACCCTTATTAAGTTCAAACGCTCGAACCAGAACACCTGCATCAACCAGCGTCCCATCGTCCACGTCGGCGAGCGCATCACGAAGGGCAGCGTTATCGCAGATGGCCCATGCACGGATCGTGGCGAACTCGCGTTGGGCCGCAACGTGCTCGTCGCCTTCATGCCCTGGCGCGGTTACAACTTCGAGGACGCGATTCTCGTTTCGGAACGTCTCGTGAAGGACGATTACTACACTTCGATTCACATCGAAGAGTTGGAAATCGAAGCGCGCGATACGAAGCTCGGACCCGAAGAGATTACGCGCGACATCCCGAACGTCGGCGAGAACATGCTCCGCGATCTTGACGATAGCGGCATCATACGCATCGGCGCACAGGTCAAGCCAGGCTCTATCCTCGTCGGCAAAGTCACGCCGAAGGGCGAGACGCAACTGACTGCGGAAGAGAAACTCCTGCGCGCCATCTTCGGCGAGAAGGCCGGAGACGTGAAGGACGCATCCTTAGTCTCGCCTCCGGGCATTGACGGGACCGTCGTTGACGTGCAGGTCTTCACGCGCAAGGGCCAGGAAAAGGACCAGCGTTCGCAGAGCATCGAGCAGGAAGAGGAAGACCGCCTCCGGCGCGACCTTGACGACGAGATTCGCATCCTGCGCGAACAGCGCGACCAGCGCATCTACGAACTCCTGGAAGGCCGCAAACTCGCCGCCGACCTCGCCGTGAATAAGGAAGTCCTCGTCCCGAAGGGACAGACCATCACGCGCGACATGATAGCGGGCATCGAGTCGAAGGTCTTGCGCAAGGTCCAGTTATCTGGAACGAGCGTCAACATCCCCGGCGAGATTAAGGAATACGAGGACCGCACGGAACGCCAGATAAAAATTCTCTCCGACATCTACGAAGAGAAGATTGCGAAGCTGCGCCAGGGCGACGAACTCGCCCCCGGCGTCATCAAGATGGTCAAGGTCTTCATCGCCATGAAGCGCAAGCTGTCGGTCGGCGACAAGATGGCCGGACGCCACGGTAACAAGGGCGTCATCGCGCGCATCCTTCCAGAAGAGGACATGCCCTACTTGCCCGACGGCACGCCCGTCGAGATAGTCTTGAACCCGCTCGGCGTGCCTTCGCGCATGAACGTCGGGCAGATTCTCGAAACGCACCTCGGCTGGGCCGCGCGCGTCCTCGGCCTACACTTCGCCACGCCCGTCTTCGACGGCGCGAGCGAGAGCGAGATTAAAGCACGCCTGCGTGAGGCCGCGAAGTTTTTGAGCGACAACGGGCTGCCGGAAATCGTCAACGAGTCGGGCAAGACCGTGCTCTATGACGGTCTCACGGGAGACCCCTTCGAGCAGAAGGTGACGGTCGGTTACATCTACATGCTGAAGCTCTCGCATCTGGTGGACGACAAGATTCACGCGCGCTCGATTGGACCATACAGCCTGATTACGCAGCAGCCTTTAGGAGGCAAGGCGCAGTTCGGCGGACAGCGTTTCGGAGAGATGGAAGTGTGGGCGCTCGAAGCCTACGGCGCGGCGCACATCCTGCAAGAACTCCTGACGGCCAAGTCCGACGACGTGGCCGGACGCTCGAAGATTTACGAGGCCATCGTCAAGGGCGAAGCGGATTTCGATCCGGGCCTGCCGGAATCCTTCAACGTGCTCGTGCGCGAACTTCAATCGCTCTGCCTTGATGTCGAACTCATCAATAAAGAGAACGGCGACGGCGCGCTCACAGGCAGCGACGGCACAGGCGAAGCCATCATCGTTGGTGGCGTCAGCGCAGAATAAAAGCAGGAGTCAGGAGCCAGAACCCAGAAGCCGGAAGCAAATGGTTGCCGTCCATTCATTCTGACTATCGAAATTCTGGTTCCTGCATTCCAGGAGATTAAAGACGTGTTTAGATTCCAACAAGATAAAACGCAGCTTGCGCCCAACTTCGAGGCCATTCGCATCTCTTTAGCGTCACCGGAGAAGATTCGCCAGTGGTCGCACGGCGAAGTGACGAAGCCTGAGACGATTAATTACAGAACCTTTAAACCGGAGCGCGACGGCCTCTTCTGCGCGCGTATTTTTGGACCAGTCGCCGATTGGGAATGCCTCTGCGGCAAGTACAAGCGCATGAAGCATCGCGGCGTCATCTGCGACAAGTGCGGCGTGGAGGTGACGCAGGCCAAAGTGCGCCGCGAGCGGCTGGGCCACATAGACCTCGCCAGCCCTTGCTCGCACGTCTGGTTCTTCAAGGGCTTGCCCTCTCGCATCGGCCACCTGCTCGACATCCCCTTGCGCGAACTCGAAAAGGTGCTCTACTTCGAGTCGTACATCGTGATTGACCCGGGCGACGCGCCGATCAAAGAGCGTGAGCTTTTAACCGACGAGCGTTTTCGTGAACTGACGCGCGACTTCCCCGCGCAGTTCGTCGCCAAGATGGGCGCGGAGGCGATTAAGGAACTGCTCGCGTCCGTCAACGTCGAGGAACTGGCGACGGAACTCCGCGTCAAGATGAAAGAGGAGACCTCGCAGCAGAAGAAACTGAAGTACTCCAAGCGTCTCAAGGTGGCGACCAGTTTCTTGAAATCGGGCAATCACCCGGACTGGATGATTCTGGATGTGATTCCGGTCATCCCGCCTGAGCTACGCCCGCTCGTGCCGCTCGATGGCGGTCGCTTTGCGACTTCGGACCTCAACGACCTCTATCGTCGCGTCATCAATCGCAACAATCGTTTGAAGAAGCTGATGGAACTTCGCGCCCCTGAAGTCATCGTGCGCAACGAGAAGCGCATGCTTCAAGAAGCGGTTGACGCTCTCTTCGATAACGGTCGCAGAGGCCGCGTGCTGCGCGGCGTCAACAATCGCCCGTTGAAGTCTCTCTCCGGCACGCTCAAAGGCAAGCAGGGCCGCTTCCGCCAGAACCTCCTGGGCAAGCGCGTGGACTATTCGGGACGTTCCGTCATCGTCGTTGGTCCGGAATTGAAACTGCATCAGTGCGGTCTGCCGAAGAAGATGGCGTTGGAACTCTTCAAGCCTTTCATCTACAACCAGCTTGAGAAGCAGCAGCACGCCGCGACCATCAAGCAGGCGCGCGAGATGGTCGAGCGGCAGGAGCCTGTCGTCTGGGACATCCTCGAAGAGGTGATTCGTGAGCATCCCGTTCTTCTCAATCGCGCTCCGACGCTGCACCGCCTCGGCATACAGGCGTTCGAGCCTGTCCTCGTCGAAGGCAAGGCGATTAAGATTCACCCGCTCGTCTGCACGGCCTTCAACGCGGACTTCGACGGCGACCAGATGGCCGTCCACATTCCGCTTTCGCCCGAAGCGCAGATTGAAGCGGCGGTCCTCATGCTCGCCAGCAATAACATCCTGAGTCCGGCCAACGGGCAGCCCATCGCCGTCCCTTCGCAGGACATCGTTCTGGGCTGTTACTACCTGACGCGCGACAAGGCTGGCGCGAAGGGCGAGGGACGCGTCTTCGCTTCGCTCGAAGAAGTGTTGCTCGCGCTCGATGCCAAAGAGGTGACGACGCAGACGCCCATCAAGCTGCGCATCCAGGGCGACCTCGTTGACTTGACGCAGGAGCATGACAATCAGGACGTGATGCGCGCGACGTTGCAGGAGAACGTCCGCCGCGTCGTCAACACGACCGTGGGCCGCGTCATCTTCAACGACTCGATTCCGGCAGGGCTCGGCTTTATCAACGGCACGCTCAAGAAGAAGGGCTTGCAGTCCTTAGTTAATTACTGCCACATACGCCTGGGCCATGAGACGACCGTCAAGATGCTTGACGACCTCAAGACCCTCGGCTTCCTCTACGCGACGAAGGCTGGCATCTCCATCGGCATTGACGATCTTGTCACGCCCGACGCGAAAAAGGTTCTGGTCAAGAAGGCAGACGATGATGTGATTAACGTCGAGCAGCAATATCAGGACGGCGTTATCACGAACGGCGAGCGTTATAACAAGGTCATCGCCATCTGGTCCGAAGTGACCGACCGCGTGGCGAAAGAGATGTTCAAGGCGATGGACCAGCGCGAGAAGGACTCGGGCGAGTTGAACCCGATTCTCGTCATGTCCGATTCGGGCGCGCGCGGTTCCGCGCAACAGATTCGACAGCTTGCTGGCATGCGCGGGTTGATGGCTAAGCCTTCGGGCGAAATCATCGAGACGCCCATTCGCGCAAACTTCCGCGAAGGCTTGAACGTGCTGCAATACTTCATCTCGACGCACGGCGCGCGTAAAGGCTTGGCCGACACCGCGCTCAAGACCGCAGACTCTGGCTACCTGACGCGACGCCTCGTGGACGTGGCGCAGGATGTCATCATCAGCGAGGACGACTGCGGCACGCTCAGAGGCATCAGCGCAACGGCGATTGTCGAAGGCGGCGAAGAGATTGAGTCACTACGCGACCGCATCGTCGGACGCACTTCTCTCGATGATGTGGTTGACCCTGTCGAAGGCCGCGTGATTGTCGAAACAGGCGACGAGATTAATGAAGACCTCGCGGCTGAGATTCAACGCTCCGGCGTTCAGCGCGTGCGCATTCGTTCGGTCCTGACCTGCGAATCGCGTCGCGGCTGCTGCATCAAGTGCTACGGGCGCAACCTGGCGACCGGAAGGCCCGTTGACATAGGCGAGGCCGTCGGCGTCATCGCCGCGCAATCAATCGGCGAGCCGGGCACGCAGCTAACCATGCGTACTTTCCACATCGGCGGCACGGCCCGTCTTGAGGAAAGCTCCAAGCACGAAGCGCGCGTGGACGGTCGCATCAAGTACGTGGAGCTTTCCACGGTCAAGAATCGCAAGGGCGAGATCATCGCCATGAATCGCAACGGCGCGCTGACCATCATTGATGAGCGCGGGCGCGAAGTGGCGCGTTACCAGATAGTCTACGGCGCGCACCTGCATGTGCCGGACGGCGCGCGCGTCACGCAGGACCAGATGCTGGCGACCTGGGATCCCTTCACCTTTGCCATCTTGACGGAGGTCGCGGGCCATGTGAAGTTCCAGGACTTGAAGGAAGGCGTGACGGTTGACGAAGAGGTTGACGAAGTGACGGGGCAGTCCCGCATGGTCGTCAAGGATTCGCCGGACGAGAAGAAACAGCCGCGTCTGGAAATCCGCAACGCCGCCAACAAGATTCTCAAAACTTACCAGATGCCTGTCCGCGCCAACCTCATGGTCGGCGACGGCGATGTGGTGGAACCCGGCGACGTGATTGCCAAGATTCCGCGTGAGACTACGAAGACCAAAGACATCACGGGCGGTCTGCCGCGCGTCGTCGAACTCTTCGAGGCACGCAAGCCCGGCGAGACAGCCGTCATGTCAGAGATTGACGGCATCGTTAAGCTTGGTCCCATCGCCAAGGGCAAACGCAAGCTCATCATCGTCGGAGATGACGGTGAAGAGCGCGAGTACGATATCCCTCGCGGCACGCACATCAACGTGCAGGAGGGCGACCGCGTTCGCGCTGGCGAGGCGTTGATGGATGGTCCATTAAACCCGCACGACATCCTGCGCGTGCTCGGCATGAACAAGCTACAGGAGTATCTCGTCAACGAGATTCAGGAGGTCTATCGCTTGCAGGGCGTCAACATCAACGACAAGCACATCGAAGTGATTGTCCGGCAGATGCTGCGCTGGGTGAAGATACGCGAAGTCGGAGACACGGAATTCCTGCTTGACGAACAGGTGGACCGCTTCCGCTTCACGGACGAGAACGAGCGCGTCAAGGCCATAGACGGCGAACTCTCGCAGGCCGAACCGCTCCTGCTAGGCATCACGAAGGCTTCGCTCTCGACCGACTCGTTCATCTCCGCCGCCTCCTTCCAGGAGACGACGCGAGTCCTGACCGAAGCGGCGATTTCAGGTCGCATAGACTACCTGCGCGGCCTCAAAGAGAACGTCATCATGGGCCG
>JAXDFO010000392.1:0-4887 GCA_034665545.1 Blastocatellia bacterium | reverse complement strand
TGACGGATGAGCCATTGAGGTTCACATTCAAGCCGCCGAGTCCGTTGACGCCATCCGTCAGTTTGCCTGAGATGCTATAGGTGAGGTGCGGCATCGCCGTAAAGTTTAAAGTCTTGCTTCCTGCATCCTGGTGAGTGATGGTTTTCGTCAACGGGTTGAAGCTATAGGAAGCCTTGAAGGGCGCGACCGTGTAGGAATAACCGCTGAACTCCGAGAGGCCCGTGAAAGAGTAATTACCATCCGCATCCGTCGTCGTGGTTAGATTAGCGGAGCCACTGAGGATGAGATTAACGCCGCTCAAGCCATGGCCTGCTTCGTCCACTATGCCCCCGTTGATGCTGATGGTCTCCGTGAAGTCTGCTATCTGGTCGCCGTGCAGCCCGTCGAATGTCATGCTCGGTTGTTGATAATAATAACCGGACCTGCTGGGCGTCACTGTATAACTTCCGTCGGCGGGAAGATTGACGAAAGAGTAGTCGCCGTTGATGTCTGTGACGGCAGTCGCAGCCCGCGAGCCTGTCAGGTTGACGGCCACGCCCCGGACGGTCGGGCCGTTGCTTTGAGTGATGCGCCCGCTGATGTTGTGGACCAGCGTGGCGTAGAAGAGGGCCGTCTGGTCGCCGCTCACGATCTCGAAAGAAGTCTGCGAGGGAGCGTAGGTGAAGTATGTTTGGGACGGCGTCAAGGAATACCTGCCGCTCGTGGGGAGACCTGTGAAGAGGAAGTTGCCGTCCGCATCCGTCATGGTCGTCAAGACCTGCTGCAATCCGCCGAGATTCAATGTCACGCCCTCGATGCCAGTGCCTTCGTTGTCAACGACCTGTCCGACGATTGAAAAGTTAGCGGGCGGGGTGGTCCTCAGATAATCGTCCAACCCCGTCTTCAAAGGGGCTAGGCATTC
The DNA here is from genome assembly GCA_034665545.1 of Blastocatellia bacterium. GTDB lineage: Bacteria > Acidobacteriota > Blastocatellia > Pyrinomonadales > Pyrinomonadaceae > DASYML01. Next base: position 3,986 of record JAXDFO010000392.1, on the reverse strand, counting down.
GACATGATTACGGCAAGCGGCAAGCCGACTCGTCCAGAACATTTGCGCGGCGGGGTCCGGCAGACGTTCCAAGAGCGCGACGTATTGCCGGTTGAGATAGCGCACGGGGTCATCATCATCTGTCGTCGTCAGGACGTTAGTCTCCTGCGCGGACGAATCAAGGCGGTTGTATGTTGAGTTGATGACGGTCAGTTGGCGCGTGGATTGAGAGACGCTGATTCTGTCCGCGCCTGCGATACACTCCACGCTTGAGAGGATGGCCTCATCAACCGCGCCTATGAGAATCGCCGCGCCCGCGTTGTGGCTCCAACCGAAGAGTGATTTGTCAATGAAGAGGTCTTTCACGTTGTCCACATAGACGCCGAAGGCTCCGAGGTTGCTGACGTTCATCTGTAGGTCGTAAATGAACAGCAAGTCAACGGGCGTGGACGGCACGCAGGTCACGCCCATCAACGCGCCTTCGTCCAGAATCACATGACGAATGAGCGCCTCCCTGCGCGTTGAGAGATTGTTGCGCGGGGCCGCATTGTTAATCGCAATCCAGGAGTAAGGAGGCGCTTGCACGGTCTTAGAGTATAAGCCCGGCCTGTTTCCGTAATCTATGAATTTAGAGTTAGAGACGGAGACTCCGCGCCACAGAATGTTCTGCACGATGGAAGCCTGTAACGCGCTGCTCGTAGTGCAGCCGAGAAAAGCCGCCCCGTCAATCTTGAGGTCGCTGTTGGTAGCCTGGACGATAGCCCCGTCCGCGACCAGGCTGGCGAGTCCGTAGAATTCACAACGATGGATAGTTGCGTCATTGATGTCTGACAGGCTGAGCGTGATGAGGGCGTCCGTTGATGCGCCGGGCACTCCGCTGAAAGTTATGTCTTCGATTAACAGCGCGTCCAGACCTTTGAGACGCAGAGCCTCGCCGGTCTCGCCCACGCCTATGATGAAATCTGCGGAGAGGTTCAACTCTTCGCCGTTGCCTCCGAACAAAGGCGGGCTCGTTGATGGCTCACCGTGAATCATGATACTCGCGCCCTGTCCAGTGAAGTCTTTGTTGACGGGAGTATTGATGGCGTAGTGCCCCGCCGGGACGTAGAGCGTCCCGCCCCCGGCATCCCACAGCGCATCAAGCGCGCCCTGGAGCGCTGGCCCATCATCCGTCAAACCGTCTCCCACAGCCCCGTAGTCCGAGAGGCTAATCGTAAGGGACTCCACCGGTCTATTCGCATGAACACTCAGTGGCGGAAAGCGTCCGGCCTCGCGTGAGCGAGCGAGCGAAAGCACGACGCACATGATGAGGAACAATGCCGCGAAAAAAAAAGTCCGCGCAAGGAACGATGTGGGAGTGTGTTTAATCTGCATTTATAGATTTCTGACACCTGATGCGAGCGAGGCATATCTTTATCAGGATCAGGTTCTAATTTCTTAAGATGCGTAAGGGGATGTATAAGTCGAAGTTTTTGCAGGGGGCCAAGATGATGGTTATCACTTACCGGAGTAGAAAACTGCTGAGGAACAACCCGCAGCGTCCGATAAACTAAGGATAGCTTATCCTTGCGAGACACACGATAGCAATAACAAATAGATGAACGCCAAAGCCTGGGCGTTATCGGACGCCTGCGATTTAGCGGGTTAGCTAGTCAGGCTAACGACCATCGTTCAATTCATAAGCGAGCATGCGATTGTCCTGAGAGACGTAGAGCAGGTTTGTCGTCTCGTCGCTGATGAACCTGTCGTCAGGGTTGTTGAGCCGGATAGACCTCTGGGCCGCGCCCGTGTTGAGATTGACGCCGAGCAGGCCATGCCCTTCGACGCTCCCCTTCAAGTTCGTATAGAAATACATCCATTCACCATGCAGCGCGGCCTGGCGTTTGCGACGCCAGAGAAAGCGCGAGAGTTTTTCGAGTTGCGTCGCAGGGTCAAGACGGTCCAACAGCCTCTCTTCAACTTCCGTGGAAGATGGCCCCCTCACGGGAACGCGCAGGTTCGGAGCCTGTCGCACTCTCGAAAGAATGCCGAAGGAGTTGAACCTCTCCCTCACAGAGTCACGCGCGTAGTTCTCCGCGAGGCTCGTCAGGTTCGGCAGGGCCGCGTGTACGGAGAGGCCGGACCAGCGCAGAGTGCTGGCGGCGTTGAGTAATTGCGCGCCGCGAAAAACGGTCGTGGCCGCGCCGCCATAACGAAAATAGAGCGAGGTCGCTCGCGCCGCGATGGCCGCGACGGTCCGCAACAGCCCGCGTCCGGGCGGGTCATGTTTGGAACGCCAAAGGCTTCGTCCGCCGGATGCGTCGAAGGCCGCGACTTCATTCTCACCACCGACCACAGCCTGACCGCGCTCGTTCAAGAGTATGAAAGCGGCCCTCTCAACTTCGTGCGAAGTCTTGAGACGAAGCTTCCCCGTCGCCGTGTCTAGCATCATGAGATCGTCGCGGTCCGCGATGATGATGGTTGACGAATCAGGGAGCGCAAGGTTCGTGATGCCTTTGTCCGCGCCCTTGTATCGCCATAGAATTTTTCCGTTCCCGGCATCAATCGCGCTCACGCCATAGGGGCCGCGTTCGGCGACCTCGCCGTTTTTGAGTCGCGTGAATCGCCCCCCAGTGCGCGCGTAGAGCACTCCTCGCGCGAGTATTATCTCCGGCGTCAGTCCGAGGTCTTTAGATTCCCACACGGTCTCACCGCTCGAACGCGAGATGGCGCGCACGTGCCCACGGCCCGAAGCGTATATGTACCGCTCATCCATCACAGGGTCAGCGTCCGTCAGCGCGAACCCCTCTTCGTTGACGCGAAACTTCTCGCGCCTGCGCTCTTTCCCGGACTCTTCATCCAGCGATGTCACACCCTCGTAGAAAAGATAAAGCCTGCCATCCAGGAACGCAGGAGCGCGGTAGTTGTCCAGCGTGTAGGAGACATCCTTATCCTCGCTCCAACGCGCAGGCATCATCTCGACTTCGCTCTCAAGCTCGTACTTCCACAACTCCCTGCCCGCACTCAAGTCGAACAGATGCACAACCGGATGACGCTTGAAGCCTTCACGCGCATGACCGCGCGCATCACGTACCAGCACGACCGCGAGCATGTTCGTATTCTGGTCCAGAGCCATCTGCATGACGGAGCCGCGCACCTTCTCGCTTCGCCAGAGCGCATCGCCTGTCAACAGGTCCAGCGCTTCGAGTCTGGATTTGTCTCCCTGATCCAAACTCAAAAGCAGCAGGTCCGTGCCCGGAACAGGAGCGACATCCGTCTCGTCCAGATGCACGTTCTTACGACGCCAAAGCACATCACCGTACTCAGCATCAACGCCGTAGAGAGACTTGTCAGTGCCCACGACGAGCACGCCCAGTTCCGTTGACTGGTAGAAGCGCACGTCAGAGTCAAGCTTCGCGGACCAACGCGTGGCCCCTTTGGCATCCCTCGCAGAAAGAGCCAGCGAGAATTGAAACGCGAATAAAAGCAAAGCGCATTTAAGCGCATGTAAAAACAAGCGACGTATACGCGCCTTGCTCATGTTCGGAATGTGTATCGAGAAAAACAATTTATGAATACTTCCCTACGACAATTTTCGTGTGCGAAAATCAGAGCCCCTTGATTCGGCTGGCGACATCTCGCCAGTCTGCCGGATGCATGCTCGACGCGAACTCTGCTTCGGCTTTCTCAAGAGTATAACCGCTCTCGATCAACTCCGCGATGATTCTCGCCTGCTCGTTAATCTCAGACGCTGTGAAACGCCGTCTCGCTGAGCCTTCAGCAGTGACTGAATCGCTCGCAGCAGTTAATCGCGCATGCGTGCATTTGATGACCCCCTTTGCCGCGCCCTTCGGATAATAAAAACCTGTTCCCTGGCAATCTGGGCATGAACTTATCTCACGCAGGACTTTATCATCAACCGGATGAAGAAATTTTTCGACCATCGCGTCCGCTATCCCCGAACGGTAAATCGTCATAGCGAACCCGCCGGGGTTGGTGATTCCCTGCCCCGTCGAATGCAAGTGGTC
>JAXDFO010000391.1:0-19117 GCA_034665545.1 Blastocatellia bacterium | reverse complement strand
TTATGAGTTAGAAGCGCGAGCCAGGAGTATAAGATGAAACTGTTTCCACGCCTCTTAATTTTTCTCTGTCTCTCATCCATCATCATCTCAGGCCAGGCCCAACAACAGCAGCCGGAGAAGAAGCCCGCCCCCTCAAGAGACTGGGAGAACGCGCGCGTCTTCGGCATCAACAAAGAGCCTGCGCACGCGACCATCGCGCCCTACCCGAACGAGGCGGCGGCCCTGCGCTCGGATTCGCAAGTCTCAACGTTCATGCGTTCGCTCAACGGTCGCTGGAAGTTTAACTGGTCCAGAACGCCCGCCGAGCGTCCGGCGGATTTTTACAAGCCCGCCTACGATGTCCGCGCGTGGAAAGAGATTCGCGTGCCCTCCAACTGGGAGATGGAAGGCTATGGCACGCCCATCTATAGCAACATCACCTACCCCTTCAAGCGAGACGCGCCGCGCGTCACGGGCGAGCCTCCTCAGAACTGGACCGCGTACAAAGAGAGAGACCCGGTCGGCTCCTATCGCCGCACTTTCAACATCCCTGAAGACTGGAAAGGCCGCCAGACGTTCCTCATCTTCGACGGTGTCGAGTCGGCTTTTTACGTCTGGGTCAACGGCGAGCGCGTCGGCTACAGCGAAGACAGCCGCCTGCCCGCAGAGTTCAACATCACTCGTTATCTCATGCCCGGCGAGAACACGCTCGCCGTCGAAGTCTATCGCTGGTGCGATGGCAGCTATATGGAGGACCAGGATTTCTGGCGCATGAGCGGCATCTTCCGCAACGTCTCGCTCGTCTCGCGCGCGCCCTCATACATCAGAGACTTTTACGCTCGCACACTTCTGGACCAGGAATATCAGAACGCCGTCCTGCGCTTGCAGGTCAAGTTGAAAAACGAAGGAACCGCTATCGCGCCCGTCTCTCTTGAAGCGAAACTGCTGGACGATGCGCGCCGCCCGGTCTTCAGCACAATCGTCAAGCGGGCCGACGTTGCGCAGGGGTCCGAGACCGTTCTTGATTTGGAACAAGCTGTCTCTCATCCGAAAAAATGGTCCGCCGAAGAACCGAACCTTTACACGCTCCTCCTGACCTTGAAGGATAAAGATGGCAGAGCGATTGAGACGATACCGTGGCGCGTAGGTTTTCGTTCATCCGAAATCAAGGATGGTCAGATACTCTTCAACGGCAGGCCGATTTACATCAAGGGCGTCAACCGCCACGAGTTCGACCCGGACCTGGGCCAGGTGGTCACGACCGAGCGCATGATTCAAGACATCAGGTTGATGAAGCAGAACAACATCAACGCCGTGCGGACCAGCCATTACCCGAACGTTCCCGAATGGTATCAACTGTGCGACCGCTACGGCCTTTACGTTCTGGATGAAGCCAACATCGAATCGCACGGCTACGGCGCGAACGAGGAGCAACGCATCTCGACGGGCGAAGACTACACAGCCGCGCACGTTGACCGCGTCAGCCGCACGATTGAGCGCGATAAGAATCACGCCTCCATCTTCATCTTCTCGATGGGCAACGAGGCGGGCATCGGGAGAAACTTCGTCGCCGCGCGCGAGTGGGCCAAGTCGCACTATCCTGAGTTCATCATCTCTTACGAGCCCGGCAACAGCGCGCATGGAGATGTCTTCTGCCCCATGTACACGCCGCCGGACGAGTTGATTTCATCATGGGAGAAGCACGGGCAGGGGCGTCCGATGTTCCTGGTGGAGTACGCGCACTCTATGGGCAACAGCGACGGCAACCTGCCGGAATACTGGTCCACTATCGAAGCGCATCGCCAGCTTCAGGGAGGCTTCATCTGGGACTGGGTGGACCAGGGAATCCGCAGGCGCGGCGCGAACGGCAAAGAGTTTTGGGCCTACGGCGGCGACTTCGGAGACTTTCCGAACGACGATAATTTCTGCACCAACGGCCTCGTCCTGCCGGATCGCACGCCGCACCCGACATTGGCCGAAGTCAAGAAGGTCTACCAGTACATCAAGGTCGAGCCGGTTGACCTCAAGACGGGCCGCGTGATGATTCGCAATAAGTATCTCTTCCGCGACCTCAGTTTCGCGCGGGGCGTGTGGGAGTTGACTGAGAACGGTCGGGTCATTCAACGCGGGCCAGTGCCGCAACTCTCAATCGCTCCCGGCGGGTCGCGCGAAGTCTCGCTCGGCATGAAGCGTCCGCCACTCGTGGCGGGGGCCGAGTATTTTTTGAAGGTCACGTTTTCCCTTTCTGCCGATACCTCATGGGCACAGAAGGGGCACGTCCTAGCATGGGACCAATACTCCATTCCATACGAATCAACGCCCGCCCCTCAGCGCAACATCAACAACCTTCCGCCGCTCAAGCTCACGCAAACGGACGAGAGTTTCATCGTCTTGGGCCAACAATTTAAAGCGCGTTTCAGCAGGAGCACGGGCGCGCTTGAGTCATACGAGTTCGCCGGGAAAGAGTTGATGACGGGCGCGCTCGCTCCAAACTTCTGGCGTCCTCCGACGGACAATGACCGTGGAAATAGTATGCCTGTTAAGCTTGATGTCTGGCGCGAGGCGGGGCCGGGGCGCACGCTCAAGAGCATCAAGGCTGAACAACTCGCGCCGCAGAGATTGAAGGTCACGGCCCTCTTCTCGCTGCCCGCCGCAGAGGCTTCCGTCTATCGCACCGTCTACACGGTTGACGGCGACGGCCATATAGAGATCGAGAGCGCGCTCACGCCGGAGGGCGAGCTTCCCGCACTGCCGCGTTTCGGGATGCAGTTGCGAATCCCCGGAGAGTTTCGACAGGTCGCATGGTACGGTCGCGGGCCGCAGGAAAATTACTGGGACCGTAATTCGAGCGCGGCGGTCGGGCTCTACTCCGACGGGGTCGAGAATCTTTTCTTCCCTTACATAGAGCCGCAGGAGAGTGGCAATCGCACGGACGTGCGCTGGGTGACTTTCACGAACCGGGACGGCGTGGGCCTCAAAGCGACGGGGCTGCCCCTCATCTATTTCAGCGCGTGGCCTTTTCGCATGGAAGAGTTGGAACGCCGCAAGCATCCATCGGAGATTGTGAGGTCCGATGACATCACCGTCAATCTTGATTACAGGCAGATGGGAGTCGGCGGCGACAACAGTTGGGGCGCGTGGCCGCACCAGCAGTACCTCTTGCCGCCCAAGCCCTACCAGTACAAATTCAGTCTAGAACCCGTCGCTGGCCGCGCTGCCAAGCCGACGCTCAACAAACGGCGCGGCTAACATATTCTGGGCAACTGTTCGCCGACGAGCATGTCAACGATGCGTGTGCCGCCGAAGCCGGTGCGCATCGCCACGATGCCCTGCGGTTCCGGCTTGACTTCGCCGATGATGCAGGCTTCGCGGCCATACTTATTTTCTCTCATGCGCGCGACGAGGGCTTCTGCAATCTCCGCGTCCACGATGGCGACGAGCTTGCCCTCGTTGGCGACGTAGAGCGCGTCGAGTCCTAAAATCTCACATGCGCCCTTGACCTCTTCGCGCACGGGAATGCTCTCCTCCTGAATCTCTATGCAGACTTCGGAACTCATGGCGATTTCGTTGAGGGTCGTCGCCACGCCGCCGCGCGTCGGGTCGCGCAGGCAATGAACGGCGTCAACGCTCTTGAGTCGCGCGGCTTCGTCAAGCATCTCTCGCACCAGAGAGTTGAGCGGCGCGCTGTCGCTCTCGATTTCCGTCTCAAGCTCAAGCTCGCCGCGCGCGATCATGATGGTCGTCCCGTGGTCTCCGATAGTGCCGCTCAGGATGACCTTGTCTCCGGCCTGCGCGTGCGAGGCCGAAAGCCGGACGGGCGATTCTATGATGCCGATGCCGGAGGTGTTGATAAAGAGCTTGTCCGCGCTGCCCTTCTGCACGACCTTCGTGTCTCCGGTCACGACTTCAACACCGGCTTCCGTCGCCGCCGCGCGCATTGATGTGAGAACGCGTTTCAGGTCTTCGATGGCGAAGCCTTCTTCAAGGATGAAGCCGACGGAGAGATAAAGGGGGCGCGCGCCGCTCATCGCCAGGTCGTTGACGGTCCCGTGGATGGAGAGGCTGCCGATGTCTCCGCCGGGGAAAAATATAGGGTCCACGACGTATGAATCCGTCGTGTAAGCGAGCCTCGTCGGTCCTCGCCCGTTGCTAGTTTCTGGACCAGTTTCTCCGCCGACCTCGAAGACCGCCTGGTCTTCCAACATCTCCAGCATGGGGTTGCGCAGGTATTCGAGGAACAGTCCTTCGATGAGCTCATGCATGGCGCGGCCACCGCTACCGTGCGCGAGCGTGATTTGGGTGTCCTTGATTTTATGTTTTCTCCGGCGCGCTCGCTCGACCCGTTCAAAGAGCGGCGAAGGGGTAAATTTGCTCGTCATACGTTTCCGGCTTTCACATGCACGCGCGCGCTCTCAAGCCGCAGACTTCGCGCCTGAGCGTTCGGCTATCTTCGACAACCGACCGAAGTTGTAATAGGCGGCGCACGCGCCTTCGCTTGAGACCATGCACGAACCAATCGGCGTCTCAGGCGTGCAGGCCGTGCCGAAGACCTTGCACTCCCAGGGCCGCTTGACCCCTTTCAGAATCTCGCCGCACTGGCACGCCTTCGGGTCCGCGATGCGGAGTCCGGGCACGTTGAACTTCAACTCGGCATCGAAGGCCGCGTATTTCGCGCTCAACTTCATCCCGCTATGCGCGATTGAGCCGAGGCCGCGCCACTCGAAATAATCTCGCGGCTCGAAGACCTCGAAGAGACTTCGCAAGGCTCGCAGATTGCCGTCGCGGTTGACGCAGCGCGCGTACTGGTTGACGACCTCCGCGCGCCCTTCGACTATCTGCTGAACTATCATGTAGACCGATTGCAGCACGTCCAGAGGCTCGAAGCCAGCGACGACGACGGGCTTGCCATATTCGCGCGGGACGAATTCATAGGGCTTGGTTCCGATGACGGTGCTGACGTGGCCTGGTCCAAGAAAGCCGTCGAGTTGGAGGTCCGGCGAATCGAGCAGGGCTTTGAGCGCGGGCACAATCGTGATGTGATTACAGAAGATGCTGAAATTCTCCAAGCCTTCCTTCGCGGCCTGTAGCACGGTCAGCGCGGTAGAGGGCGCGGTGGTCTCGAATCCGAGCGCGAGAAAGACGACCTGTCGTTCAGGGTACTTCTTCGCTATCTTCAAAGCGTCGAGCGGCGAATAGACCATCCGCACGTCCGCGCCCGAAGCCTTCGCGTCGAGCAGGCTCGTCTTAGAGCCGGGCACGCGCATCGCATCGCCGAAGGTGGTGAAGATGACGCCCGGCTGCTCGGCTATCGAGATGGCATCGTCAACGCGTCCCAGTGGAATGACGCAGACGGGACAGCCCGGCCCGTGAATCATCGTGATATTTTCGGGCAGCAAATCCTCTATCCCGTATTTGAAGATGGCGTGAGTATGGCCGCCGCAGACTTCCATAATCTTGAGCGGGCTGGTTGTCAGATGAGCTATCTGCGCCGCCAGCTTACGCGCGATGTCGCCCCGCCTGTATTCGTCTATGAATTTCATGAGAACCCCTCTCAACCGAAAGCCTGTTCTTTAAGACTGTTCTTCAACCAATGAACGATGCTGTAAGAAAGTGTGAACCATGTCCCAGGTGATGTGATAAAGCGCGACGTGCGTTTCCTGTATGCGATGAATGCTGGAAGTCGGGACGGTCAGGCAAAAATCCAGCGAACCTTCGGCGCATAGTTGGGCCATCTTGCCGCCGTCGTTGCCCGCGTAACCGATGGTCTTGAGCTTCATGCGGCGGGCGGTCGCAAAGGCGTGCATCAGATTCTCGGAGTTTCCGCTCGTTGAAATTCCGAGCAGGATGTCGCCCTCGTTTCCGAGCGCGATTATCTGCCTTGTGAAAACGTCGTCGTAACCGACATCGTTAGCGACGGCTGTGACCATCGCCATATCGCTGGTCAGGCAAATGGCTGGCAGAGCCTTGCGCCCGACGATGACCGGGTGCATAAATTCCACGGTCACATGCTGCGCGTCGGTCGCGGAGCCGCCGTTGCCGCACACGAGCATCTTTCGCCCGCGATGAAACGCCTTCGCCATCTCCAGCGACGCCTTAAGAATGGTGTCCTTATTCTCTTCAAAGAATTTGGCTTTGACATCCACACTCTCGCGCGTCTTCTCCATCAACGAAAAGCGCAACTCTTCCATCAAATCCTGCGGCTTCTTATCATCATCATGCAGGAAAGGATAAAACGCCCTCGAAAAATCATCCGCCGCTGCCTTGCTCATCTGGCTTGCTCCTGACGACTTATTCAAACGAAGTGCTGAACTGTTCAAGCTCCGCCTGGTACTCTCCGATTTCATTGAGCACGCGAAGCGTCTCCTCGGCTTCATGCTCATCAATTTTGCTCATGGCGAAGCCGACGTGAATGAGCACGTAGTTGCCGACCTGCGCCTCTTCCTTATCGAGCATGCCTGTGTTGATGTTGCGCCTCACGCCGCCGACATCAACCTTAGCGATGCTGTTCTCTTCATCAACAATCTCGACAATTTTTCCGGGTATGGCTAAACACATTTTATAGAATCCTCCGTGATGCGAGATGCGCGTTGGCGATGGCCGCCTGGCCTAGAGAGATGCCGCCGTCGTTGGTCGGCACGCGGCTGTGCGTCAAGACCTCAAAGCCATCGGCTTTGAGCAAGCGGCGCACATTTTCCAGAAGCAACATGTTCTGAAAAACTCCTCCCGATAATACTACTCGATTGAGCCTCCTTTGGTCTCTGATATTGCGCGCGAGCGTGGCTATCAGATGAGCGACCGCGAGATGAAACTTCGCAGAGACCTTCGCAGTTGAAAGCCCTTCGAGCAAGTCCTCCACCGCGCGCCTTATCAAAGCCTCCGCCCTGATGATGCTCCCGCCAGCTTCCATCTCAAACTCATACCATTCAGAACATTCCCGCTCCGCTATCGTTTCCAACTCAATCGCCGCCTGCCCTTCATAGTTGACCGCGTTTCTCAAACCCAACAAACTTGAGAGCGCGTCGAAGAGCCTGCCCATGCTGGAAGTCTGCGGGCTGTTCGTCCCTGTCAAGACCATGCTGCGCAGGGTCGTCCACGCGCGCCGGTCGAGGTTTTGCGCGAAGGGGATTTCCAGGTCCAGAAATTCGTCGCCGAGCGCGCGATGCAGGTAGACGGCGGCCATGCGCCAGGGTTCGCGTATGGCTTTTGCGCCGCCGGGCATCGGGATGTACTCAAGATGCGCGATGCGTTCGGCTTCCAGAAAATCCGCGACGAAGAATTCGCCGCCCCACATGCGCCCGTCCGCGCCGAAGCCGAGGCCGTCCATCGCCACGCCTATGACTTCGCCGTCAACACGGTTATCGGCCATGCAACTGGCGATGTGCGCGTGATGATGCTGGACGCCGATTTTGGTCTGATGTTCATCGAGCGCGAGGGCGTACTTGGTCGAGAGATATTCCGGGTGCAGGTCGTGCGCGATGACTTCGGGTTGAAGATGAAAGAGTCGCTGGTAATGCTCTATGCCCTGGCGGAAGGAGCGCAGGGTCTCAAGGTTTTCCAGGTCGCCGATGTGATGGCTGATGAAGGCGTAAGGCCCGCGCGCAAGGCAGAAAGTGTTTTTCAGTTCCGCGCCGCAGGCCAGAATCTGTCGCTCGAATTTGAAGGAGGTCTTGACGGGCGCGGGCGCGTAACCGCGCGAGCGGCGCAAGGTCATCTCTCGTCCCAGATGCACGCGCGCCACGGAATCATCCGTGCGAATGTGTATGCGGCGGTCGTGAAAGAGAAAATAGTCCGCGATACGATTGAGCCTGCGAATAGCATCATCGTCTTCATAACAGATAGGCTCGTCGGAGACGTTGCCGCTCGTCATGACGAGAGGGCGGTCCAGCGTTTCCAAAATCAGGTGATGCAAGGGAGCGTAGGGCAGCATGAAGCCGAGCGTGTTGAGGCGCGGCGCGATGGCTTCCGGGAGGCGCGCGTCCTTTCTCTTTTCGAGCAGCACGACGGGGCGACGCTCTGAAGTCAGCAACGCTTCTTCCGGTTCGGAGACGAAGCAATACTCCCTGACGACTTCGACGGAGTTCGCCATCAACGCGAACGGCTTGTCCTCCCTGTGCTTTCTTTGGCGAAGACGCTCGACCGCCTCCGCGTTCAGCGCGTCGCAGGCGAGGTGAAAACCGCCGATGCCTTTGATGACGACTATCTTGCCAGCAGACAAGAGAAGGCGCAGGCGAGAGGTGATGTCTTCGCCCTGCTCAATCAAGACTTCCTGTCCTTGTGCGTCCGTCAAACTCAATTGCGGGCCGCAACGCGGGCAGGCCGTCGGCTCCGCGTGAAAGCGGCGGTCGAGCGGATTTTCATACTCGGCGCGGCACGCGGCGCACATCTTGAAGTCGCGCATCGTGGTCCGCTCGCGGTCGTATGGGATGTCTTCGATGATGGTGAAGCGCGGGCCGCAGTTGGTGCAGTTGATGAAGGGATAGCGATAACGACGGTCGCGCGTGTCGAAGAGTTCGCGCAGGCAATCGGCGCAGGTGGCGATGTCTGCGGAGATGGGCGTGAATTGCTCGCCGCCCGGCGCGCTCTCGATGATGCGAAAGTCTTGATAGTGGGCCGGGTCCAGGTTGTCTGTGCGCTCGATTGATTCGATGAGAGAGAGCGTCGGCGCGTCAGTCTCTAATTCTTTGATGAACTGTTCGATGGTGGCGCACTCGCCCTCTACATCTATCAGAACGCCGGTCGCGTTGTTGAGCACCTGGCCCTTCAACGCGCGCCGCCTCGCCAGCGAGAAGACGAAGGGACGAAACCCGACGCCCTGCACGATGCCGCGCACCAGTATCTGCACGCGAGTGGTGCTCGAATGATGTTCGATGCTACTACTGCTGCTGCTGAGAGTGCCGCTACGCATAAGGGATGTCTTACTAAGTCTCGCAAACTTTTTCAGCGCGCGAGAGTTTTCTCAGACTCCGCCGCGCGCGTTGCGATGAAGCCCGCCAACTCATCCATGCCCGTCCCCGTCTTCGCGGAAACTTCAAAGACGCGCATGCCTGGGCGCACTCTCTGAATGTTATCGCGCGCTGCCTGCAAATCGAATTCGACCGCCTGGGCCAAATCCATCTTGGTGATAACACCGATGTCCGCCGTGTTGAAAATCGTCGGGTACTTGAGAGGCTTGTCCTCGCCTTCGGTGACGGAGAGCAGGACGAGGCGCAGGTCTTCGCCCAGGTCGTAGCTTGAGGGACAGACGAGGTTGCCGACGTTTTCGATGAAGAGCATCTCCAACTCTTCCAGGTTCCAGCCTTCGAGCGCGTGTTGGACCATCGTGGCGTCCAGATGACAGACAGTGCCCGTGGAGATTTGCCTGACCGGCGCGCCACTGCGCGCGAGCCGCGCGGCGTCATTCTCCGTGGCGAGGTCTCCGACGAGTGCGGCGACCGCGTGATGAGAGTGCAGTTGAGAGAGCGTCTTTTCGAGAAGGGCGGTCTTGCCCGTGCCGGGACTTGAGACGAGGCTGACGACGTAGACGCCCGCCGCCTGAAAGCGCGCGCGAAGCTCACGCGCGAGCAGGTCGTTCTGCTTCAGCACGTTCTGTCTGACTTCGACGAGGCGAGGCTCTGTGCTCATCATTGTATCTCCAAAGCGGTGACTTCCAGTTCTCTTCCGCGCAAGACCTGAGGCGTCGGAGTGTCGCACACCGAACAGCAAAACTGTTGAAGCGAAACCGGAGCGGTTTCGCCCTCGCAGGTCGGGCAATAGACCGTGACGGGCACGTCCTCTATCACCAGTTGCGAACCCTCAAGAGGCGTGCCCTCGCAGGCCACCGCGTAGGAGAAGAGCAGAGCGTCCTTGACCACGCCCGACAGCGGCCCCAGTTTGAGATAGACCGCGTGGACCTGCGCCCCGCCACGGCGCGCAGCCTCCTCCGCAGCCATCTCCACCATGCTCACGGCAATCGAAAGCTCATGCATAAGAGCAAGTAGGAAGGCCGAAGGCGGAAGACGGAAGCAACGGACGGACGGATTGATTCAACATGTTATTGATTCAACCCTGGCATCCTTCATCCTCACGCCTTCATCCCTGCTTTTCAGCGTTGATGTCGAACGAGAACTTGAGTTCGTCTTTGACTTTGAGCGTGCCGCCCATGACAGAGACGGGTCTGATGTTGTAATCGCTCTGCCTCAGTTGAAATTCGCCGCGCGCGCGCAAGGCGTTTCCGTTGACGGTCACGCGGGCGTCAATTTGTTCGTCTCGCGTCACGCCGTGGAGCGTGAGGCTGCCCTTGATGCGCGCCTGAAATTGGCCTTGAGCAGAGGGGCTGGCCGCGATGCTCTTGCTCATGAAAACTATTTCAGGATAGCGGGCGATTTCCAGCACATCCGCGCGCATCGCACGCTCTATCTCGGCGCGGTCCTGCTCGCTCACTTTGCCTGTCACGGCGAGAGAGCTTGACTGGACCAGCATTAAGAGCGAAGCCTGCCGGAGCGTCTCAGGCACGCAGCGCGCGTCGCCGCCGAAGCCGCAGATGGCGATGCTCGGATTGTGTCCGAACATGGAGAGCATCCCCTCTGCAAAGGCTTGCACGAGGAATTGACTCTGCTTCGCATCTATCCTGTAACGAACGGGTGTGTTCTCGTTTTCCGTCATTACATCGTGCTGATCTTGATATAACGTTTGATGTCAGGCAGGCTGACGATGACGGCTGCCGCCATCGCTACCAGGGCGACGCCTCCAACGATTGACCACATATTCATGCCGGAAGGTCTCCTCTCTCTTCTTTCCAAAGACTGATTTCGTCTCATGACAGGTGTTCTCCCTTTCTACTGAACTATGACTTCAAGGGGCCGTCGCTTTCGGGCGATCCTCTGCGAGAATCTGCTTGACGAGCGATTGGACCACTTCGACCGCTTCATCCACGGCGGCCTCGACGGGCTCGCTCAAACCCATGTAGCCCTCTTCCGATTCGAGCGGCGCAGGCTCGCACCCGACCAGCAGGATACGCTTGAACTCGCCGCCCATTGACTTGACCATGCTCAAGACCTTCAAAGGATTCATCCCGTGCGTCTCGACCATCATGCCCTCCGCATCTATCTCGTCGAGTTGGGCCAGGTCAGGCTCTATGGTGTAGAGCGTGCCGGGCGCGTCGCCGCGCGGGGTCGCATCAATAAAGATGGTCACTTCGTAACCATCAAGGAGCGCGTAAGCGAGGTCGAAGCCGCGTATCCCAAAATCAACGAGGCGCACATCCGGCGGCAATTCGCGCGTGGCTAGACGCCTCGCCACCTCGCAGCCGAAGGCATCGTCACCGAGGAAGATATTGCCGATGCCAGCGATGAGGATGCGCGCTTCGGTCATGAGCTTGCCTCGTTCGCATTGCTGTCATGCGCCAGTGGCTCGACCTCTTCGGGGGAGAAGAAGAAGCGATGTCCGGGTTGGCGAAGCATCCCTAAATCCCTGCCAGGGTCGTCTTCAAGGACGACTGCGAGATGGACCTTGTCCTCGTAATCCTGCTCGATTGATTCGATGATGGCGACTTGCCCCGCGAGCGCGAGGTCGAAGATGTCGCCACCGGCGCGAGGGCGCAGGCGGACGCGCGCGCCCGTCTTCAATTCAACGCCCCGGACCTGCACGCCGTCCAACGCCGTCTTCTCTTCGAGCAGTTGCCATTCCCATTCGTTCATCGCTCATCTTCCTCGCGTTGACGCGGGCTGCGCATCGAGCCGTGCATTTTCATCATCTGCTCGACGGGCAGAGTCTCCGTCCTCTCAAGTATGCGGCGCGCGCGCTCGTCCACGCCGCGCATCTCCCGCTTCTCTTCGTCGGTCAGCGTCATGATGCGCAGGGTGAGAATCTCGTCAATCTCCGTCCCGTCGAAGAGGTCGCCCGCGCTCTCCGGCGCGATTTGCGGATAGTCGTAGAGAATAATCGGAGATGATAACAAACAATCTCTCTCTCCCTCTTCACCGACGAGGACGGGCCAGGTTCCTACCTGGCGGCAGGCGGCTGCTATCTCTTGAAAGGCTTCGGGCGGTTCGAGCAGTGAGACGAATTCGCCGTCGTCGCGCACGCTCAGGATGGTGTGCGTCGAAACGAATGAGCGCATCAGGGCTTCGTCGCGGCTACGATTCTTCGCATCATCGAGCGGCGTCAGGTTCAGGATGCGAACGTTGATTTTGAACAAGCGTTCGCCCGCGCGTTCGGCTGCGACTTCGATAGAGCCTTCGATGGATTGCTGGCTGCGAACGATGACTCCGACTGTGTGCCCGTCCGTCTCGCGCAAAGGCTCAATCCCACGGCCCGGCTCGAAGGCGAAAGTTTGCCGCAGCCCTCCCACGACGAGTTCGTTCAGACGAACGGAGGCCACGTTCACTTCGCGCTCTGTTGCCTCCTGCCACGTTTGATAAATCTGGCCGCAGACCTCCATCGCGTGGACTGTTTGAAAGTCAGGCTCGCGGCCCTCTTGAATCTCAGCGAGCGGATTCGTCAGTTGGCCCACCTCGCGCGCGAGCAGGTGCAGAAAGCGGACCCTGACATCAAGCACGGCGCGCTCGTCTCCCTTGATGAGAAACTCCGTCTGCATGATGCAAGCCTCCGTCCCGCCCTGCGCCTCGCTGTAGGATGGCGGGCAGAGCGCGCCGAAGTTCCAGCGTTGCTGGTTCTTCACCGCCGACGGCCTGTAGGGATACAGGATGTAGCCTTCATAGAGCACGGCGTCGGCTATCTTTTTCACCAGTTCGAGGTTCAAGACGGCACGTTCTCCTCAATCTGCTGCTCATCATCATGCGTCTCCTGCTCTGCTGGCAGGATGCTCGACAACGCCTGCTCCCACGTCGGGATGCCGCGCCGCATCTTGTAACGGGCGAGGCGGTCGAACACATCTCTGCGCAAAGAGAGCCAGACGCTGTTCGGATAATAATGGTCCATCATCTCCCGCCACACGCGCACGGGCAGACGATACCTGGCCTCGTTGGACCAGGAAATCTGCTGGACCTGCAATGCGCCGTCCTCTGCCTCATAGAAGATGGTCCCACTGAAGAGCAGGCAGAGCGGGACTTCGCCATCTTCCAGCCCCGCGAAATATTTCGTGGCGGCGACGTTGAAATCGAAAGTGCAGGGCACGGGCAGGTCAACGATGGTGCTTCCCTGGAACGGCGTGACGATGACGCTCGCGTGCGTCCATAACATCGTGCGCAGGGTCTGCCCCCAACGCTCCGGCTCGCCGTACAGGTCCAGCAATCGTTCCTGCTCCTGCTCTCTATAACGACGCTGCGTGGCCTCTATCTGAATCTGGCAGCGCAGCGCGATGGTGTGAATCGGCTCAAGGTCGTCTGCGTTCGAGACGCGCAGCTTGAACACGAGAAGCGGGGCCGCCGCGTAGGCGACCCGTTCGGCTCCCTCAACCTGGAAATTCAAGTCAGGCACTCGTCGTCGTTGTCGTCATGCTCACGTTGACGGAGCGTTCTTTCAATTCGTTAAAAAATTGCGTTATCTCTCTCCACACTTCCGTGCCGCCGGAGAGGCCGCGCCAGTGCGCGCGTATCAGGCCGACCAGTTTGTAGCACTCGTCAATCGGCACGACGTAATACTCGCTCGCGCCCCGCACGCGATTGACGAGCAGGGCTTCGACATCCGCCTGCATCTCTCGCAGGAGCGGGTTGTCCTGTGTGATGTCGTTCCATGAATCGAGCGGGAGCAGCGATTCCGTCGGACCTGCCGGGCTTGGATAAAGCGCGACCACTCTACGGTCCGGCGTGCTCTTGAAGAAAAAGGCGAGTTGAATCGGAATCGTGAGAGCGTCCCACTGCCCGTCCGTCAGGCGAAAGTCCTGAAGGAAACGTATGCGGCGCGGGACGCGCTTGTATTTCATCTCGGATTCGCCGCTAAAGAGGATGGCGCAAGCCTCACAGGCGCAGACTATCTGCCTGCTCGCAGGCTCGACCAGGTGTTGATGTGAGGCTGCGAGGTCCGCGCTGCAAAGTTCGCATCGTTCAAGAGTTGATGTGCGCGGGCGCACGAAACGCCGGAGCGCGGCGAGCGTTGATTGCTGAGTGCCGATGGTGTTTGAAGGCGGGCGGATTCCGGCTTGCTCTTTTTCCGATTCGTTTGACATTCTCTTTTCCATCGCGGAGGGCGGACCCGCGAATCTCTCATCCACAAATTTCACATCAGCCATCCGCCCGCCTTCGTCCGTCTTCACGCCGGAGGCATCTTCGGGCTGTTCGGGTCTATAGGGTTTTCGCTATCAGGGTTGATGCTCGTAGAGTCTCTGCCCGTCGAGCCGCCTGCGGGCCGGTCGGCGTGCGTGTCGCCCGAATCATGACGACCGGCTTCCTTGCCTTCCATCGAAGATTTCTCTTCGCCCTTGCCCGTGCCCCAGTCATGCGCGGGCGAGTCGTGCGTAGTATCGTGTCCGTCCATCGTCTCTTCTCCTCTTAATGGTCGTTTCGCGTGCTCCTCAACATTTCAAGGGGCACGAAGCTTGCCGCCGGAGCGGGTTGTTCCGTGACGCCTTCGGCCTCAATCCCCGCCACGTCGGGGGCCGCTTCATAGATGGCCTCTTCGATGGCGAGTTTGAGCGTCATGGAAGACGAAGGGCAACTCTTGCAACTTCCCTGAAGTCGCAAGCGGACCACGCCCTCTTCTATGCCGAGCACCTCCACGTTGCCGCCGTGCGAATGAAGGTAGGGCCGCACCTTCTCAAGCGCGTTCATCACGCGCTCCTCAAGCGCGACAGGATGCAGCCCGTACAGCAGCAGCAACCCTCCCACCAACTCGTCGCGCGCAAAGTCGTCAATGATAGCCTGCCCCACCCCTTCGGCCTCTACGGTAATATCCATCATCCGCTCAAGCCCCGCGCTGTTAAGTTCCATCAGCGATTGTAGAAGCTCAAGGGCGACGGCCCGCGCCTCGGGGTCGGACATCGTCTCCACTTTGCGGACGAGTTCGTCAATCCGCTGAATCAGTTGTTGAGATTCCATAAGAACGTCAGGAGTCAGGAGCCAGAAGCCAGGAGCCAGGAGTCATGAGTTAAAAGCAAGTTCTTGTTTTTGACTCATGACTCCTGACTCCCTGACCTTTATTTCATCGTGCCGAACATCGGCGAGTGGCGCGTCTCCAAGACCTTGCCGTTGCCGAGGTACATGTGGACGCCGCAGGGCAGGCATGGGTCGAAGCTGCGCACGGCGCGCATGATGTCTATGCCCTTGAAGTTGTCAGGACCGTTCTCCTCGAAGATGGGCGTGTTCTGCACGGCATCCTCGTAGGGGCCGGGTGTGCCGAAGCTGTCGCGCGGAGTGGCGTTCCAGGGCGTCGGCGGGTACGGGTGATAGTTGGCGATCTTGCCGTCACGGATGACGACGTGATGCGAGAGGACGCCGCGCACGGCTTCATGGAAGCCGCAGCCGATGGCCTCTTCCGGCACTTTGAACTCGGACCAGGTCTTGGTCCGTCCGGCGTGAAGCTCCGCCAGCGCCTGCTCCGCGAAGTGCAGCGCGGCGGCAGCCGCGTAAGCCTGAAAGTAGGTGCGCGCGCGGTCACGCTCAAGCGCGTTGGACCACTTCGGAATCTTCCACTCGAACTCGACCTCCGGCTTGAGGGCGGTTTGCGGCAGGTAAATCTTGACGCTCTGGCCCGTCGCCTTGATATAGCCGATGTCCACCTTGCCCGCGAGAGCCGTGGCCCACAGACGAGCGATAGGACCGCCGCCCGTGTCGAGCGCGAGATACTTGCTGCCGTTGCCCTGCTCGCCCTCGTGATACCAGCGCGGGCACATGACCCATGAATACTTGTCATCGAAGTCGCGTTTCTGCGGCCTCGGCGTCGTCGTCTGGTTCCAGGGATGGCGTTGGTCCACAGGATTGCCGAGCGGGTCCGTCTTGACGAACGTTTCCGCGTTCTGCCAGTCGTCGTAATAGGAATGGCCGAGCAGAATGCGTATGCCCAGATTGATGTCAACGAGGTTGGTGGTTACGAGTTTGCCGTCAACGACGATGCCCGGCGTGACGTACATCGCGTTGCCCCACTCGTCCATGTTCTCATACTTGTAATCGCACACCGCAGGGTCTTGGAACGAGCCCCAACAGCCGAGCAGGATGCGGCGTTGGCCCACCTTCTCATAGCCGGGCAGGGCTTCGTAGAAGAAGTCGAAGAGGTCGTCATGCAGTGGCACGACCTTCTTCATGAATTCGACGTAGCGCATCAGGCGGACGAGGTAATCCGTGAAGAGTTGGACGGTCGGCACGGTCCCGACGCCGCCCGGATAGAGCGTCGAAGGGTGTACGTGACGGCCTTCCATGAGGCAGAACATCTCGCGCGTGTAGCGGCTGACGTGCAAGGTCTCACGATAGAACTCGCCGCTAAAGGGATTGAGCGCGGTCATGATCTCCGCGATGGTCTTGTAGCCGTGGTCCTCGGCGTGCGGGGCCGGGGTCTTCCTGGCTTTCTCCCAGACGCCTGGGTTGGTCTCCCTGACCATCTGCTCGCAGAAGTCAACGCCGACCAGATTATCCTGAAAGATATTATGGTCGAACATGTACTCGGCGGCTTCGCCGAGGTTGACTATCCACTCGGCGATGGCGGGCGGGCGGACGTTGAAGGCCATGTTCTGCGCGTAGGTGGCGCAGGTCGCGTGGTTGTCGCCGCAGATGCCGCAGATGCGGCTGGTGATGAAGTGTGCGTCGCGCGGGTCTTTGCCCTTCATGAAGATGCTGTAGCCGCGAAAGATGGAAGAGGTCGAGTAGCACTCTGCGACCTCCTTGTTGGCGAAGTCAATTTTGGTGTAGATGCCGAGGCTGCCGACGATGCGGGTAATCGGATCCCAGTTCATGTCTACCAGCGTTCTGGGCTTGGCCGGAGCCTTCGTGCCAACGGTCGTTGTTGTACTCATCTCGTGTTGCTCCTTACTTAGTAGGACTTGGGGCGATAGCCGGTCGTCAGTTCCGCTTTATTATGACGCCACTTCGGTTCCTTGTTGACGGTCGAGTTGGTGACGGCGCGCAGTTTGCGAATCATCCTGCCGTAGACGCCGACCATCCCGGCGGAGAGTTTCGCGCCCGGCGGTTCATCCATGAAGGGCATGAACTTGTCCGGGAAGCCGGGCATCGTGCATCCGATGCAGATGCCGCCGACGTTCGGGCAACCGCCGATGCCAGCCATCCAGCCGCGCTTGGGCACGTTGCAGTTGACCACTGGCCCCCAGCATCCGAGTTTGACGATGCACTTGGGCGAGCCGTACTCGGTGGCGAAGTCTGCCTGCTCGTAATAGCCCGCGCGGTCGCAGCCTTCATGCACGGTCTTGCCAAAGAGCCAGGTCGGACGAAGCTGGTCGTCGAGCGGTATCATAGGAGCGAGGCCCGCCAACTGGTAGAGCAGATAGAGCACCGTCTCCATGAAGTTGTCCGGCTGCACGGGACACCCCGGCACGTTGACAATCGGGAGACCGGCCTTCGATTTCCAGTCCCAGCCGAGATAATCTGCGAGGCCCATCGCCCCGGTCGGATTGCCCGCCATCGCGTGGATGCCGCCGTAGGTGGCGCAAGTGCCGATGGCGACGACCGCGACGGCCTTCGGCGCGAGACGGTCTATCCATTCCGTAGTCGGGATAGGCTGGTTCGTCATCGGGTCGTTTCCGAGCGCGGCCCAGTAGCCTTCCGCCTTAATCTTTTCGTTCGGAATCGAACCTTCGACGACCAGCACGAAGGGGTCAATCAAGCCCTGTTCAGCCTGGTACCAGTACTTCATGAAATCGTCGCCGACTTCATAAGCCAAGACAGGATTGTGCAAATGAACTTTCGGGAGTCCTGGTATCGCTCCCATCACCACATCCTCGATGCTCGGTTGCGTTGCTGCGGTAATCGAGACCGTATCGCCGTCACAGCTTAACCCGGCTGTGATCCAGAGAATGTGGACCTCCTTGACCGCAGGCGCGCGCTGAGTAATGCGACCGTATGGAGCCGTTTCCGCTGCCATCGTTCTCTCTCCTTTCAGCCTGTACTTATAACGGATTGTTGGTGGTGGGTCGGATTGCCGCCCTCTCTTTATGAGTGCGCAAACGCGCCGCGACCATCAGCCTTCGCTCGCTATCAGCCTCTGCTGACAATAACCCCTGGCTCGTGCGTAAAGACGGACGTATAGAGGAGACTACATTTACGCGACTGGGGGAGTCACGAAACAACGTGGAAGACACACCGTCAATGGCAGACAGGTGTTCAGTGAAGGAGTTCAGCGCAGCATTTCTGCGGAGGGTGTCGGGTCGCTCCGTCTCGGGATGAATTCTTCGCTGAGAAACTCAATCCAACTTCGCTACCACAAATATTTTTTCAATGTGAGCGTAGTCTACGCCCGCACTTCCCTAGTGTCAATTAGTTTATTGCGCACAACAAATTCAACGCGAGTTCGACGTAAACATGTAACTGCGGCTCTGCTGCTTACGTCGAACTCACGTTATTTATCGTTTCGCGTTATCAATGTTGAGGGCGAGCACATCGTCTAGGGCACAGATGGCGGCGCGTTTGGGCGTTTGGGGGAGCGGGATGGCGGGCAGGTCAACGGAAGAGTTGCCGGTGATGCTGGCCGAGCCGAGGCGCACCCAGCCCTTTCCGAAATCAACGTAGACGGGCACTTTCATGCGGAAGTTGTCGGAGACGCCGGATTGCGTGATGCGCCCCGTGAGCGTCGCCTGGCCGCCGTTGGAACTGATGCTGTATTCAAAACGATAGCTCGGTATCTCCGTCCCGTAGACCCACTGGTTGAAGAACCAATCCATGTGACCGTTGCCGTCGAGGTCCATCTGCGGCGTCATGTGTTTTTCGATGATGCGCTTAAAGTCTTCGGTCGTCACGTCCTGGTTGAAGTGGGTCTTGACGAAGTCGTTCATGAGAGCTTGAAAACGCGCGTCGCCGCCCTTGTTCGGGTCGTACATCATCATGCGCAGCATGTGCAGGATGAAAGCTCCCTTCGGGTAGACCAGAAACTGGTAGGCCGCGCCCGTCCTGGCATTGCTCAGGCGATAGCCCTGCGTCACAGGGCCAATCGCGTAGGGCTTGTAGCCTTTGGTGAAGGGCGACGATTCTATGATGCGCTTGCGGTGCGCCTCCCAGAAGTCTATGAACTTGTCCGTGTCCTTGCGTATGTACTGCACATAGAG
>JAXDFO010000390.1:0-5829 GCA_034665545.1 Blastocatellia bacterium | reverse complement strand
ACAGAAATCGGAAGCGATGTTTGAAACCAGTCTCTCAAACTTTTATGTCGGACTGGAGATTTTTCTCACCGCCAGGGTGAAGGACTTGCGAGGTATCTCTCATTATTTAGTCACAAAGCAGGACGTTCCGCAAAGAATGAAAGAAGAGATTATCCGGCTGGTCAGGAAGTTGATGCATGGAACCGACCCGGAACGTTTCTACATGCGCTACTCACACACTAACCATGAATTCTATCCGGGCGAGATACCCTTTGAAGATGAACTGCGACAAAAAATCGGCGACCTGCTCAAGACTGAATTCAACTCGGAAGTGGTTGATATAGTCATGAAGCGGGTGCAGACGGATTTGACGAGGAAGTTGGATGAAGTGTCAAAGGGGTCGCACGATTTCGCGGCGGTCGCGGAGTTGGGCAGTCTCCCCGGCGCGCCGACCGTGATAGTGAAAGGGAGCTTTAAAGCTGATGGTGTTGATGGCTGGCAGGCGTTCAAGCAATGCGACGCTAATGTTGAAGCAATCCGCAAGCGTATAGAAGACAGTATCCGCGCCCGTCTCAAAGGCGCGCGCGAAGACCAGTTGACCTTTTCCGAACAGACGGGACTCAACGGTTTGATTACAGATGCCTTGCAAGCGGCCAGAAAACTAATCGCTGATGAGTTCGGGCTGGCTATCAGGCTCACGACCATTCACTGGGATTGGGAAGACGAGTTGAAACAACTCGGTTGGCAACAGGAAAAGAAGGAGCTACTTTCAGTTCAGGAAAGAATCCTCAGGTTGAAAGAGTTACGCTTAGACCTCTACGAACATGACGCCAGCCCGGACGATATCAGAGATGTCGAAGAAAGCATCCGCCGCTTGAGCGCGACGCTCAAGCCAGCCTTGGCTTCCAGTGTCGGGATTCAACAATTGCCCGGACCAAAGACCGCAGGGAATCTGCCCTCCTCCGACCTTGACCTGAGCGACCTGTGATGTGTTGCTGCCGCGCATGAAAGGTTTCCAACGCGGGCACTGGCGACCCTCACATTTATGTTGGACGAATATTCGATGATAACGGGGAACGGCCCTCACTGTGATACGCTTTCCACGTTATGTCTTCAATATTTGTCCTCAAAGGCGTGCGCCAGGTGAAGGAAGGAAACGCGGTCCTCGATGGCATCGAGTTGGAGATTAACGAAGGAGAGATAACCGCCCTCATCGGTCCCTCCGGTGCGGGCAAGACTTCCCTCATTCGCCTCCTGAACCGGCTCGATGACCCTGTCGGCGGGCAGGTGCTCTATCGTGCGCGGCCCGTCAATGAGTACCCTGTGCGGGAACTGCGTCGGCAGGTGGGCTTCGTCTTTCAAACGCCGGTCATGTTTCCCGGCACAGTCCGCGACAACTTACACGAAGCTTTGAAGCTTGCGGAAAATAACAGCGCAGACCTTGAAGAACGTGTGCGGGAAGTAATGGCTCTCGCAGAGTTGGAAGCTGCGCTCGCCGAACGCGACGGCGAGCGTCTTTCTGTCGGGCAGAAGCAGCGCGTCAACATCGCCCGCGCGTTGATGACTTCGCCTGAGGTGCTGCTTATGGACGAGCCTACATCGGCCCTCGATCCTGAAACTGCGGATCGTTTGATGGAGACTGTCCATCGCCTGGGCCGCGAAAAAGGTCTGACCGTCGTCATGATTACCCATCGCTTATCCGAAGCGCGGCGTGCCAGTGATGCCACGGTTTTGATGGAGCGCGGGCGCATCGTAGAGGCCGGGCCAACCGCTCATCTCTTCGAGCAGACGGCGAATGAGAGACTTCGTGCCTTTCTAGACAGCGAGAAGTAATTTATGCTGCTCATTCAGAGTTCCGAGACCGCCGCCAGAGCAATCATTGATGTTTCGTGGTTCGATCTCTCCCTGGCATGCGGCCTCATTCTGATTGCCGTCAGCCTGTCTCGCTGGCAACGGCTGGGGCTTGAGAAGGATTTCGTCATCGGAGCGATTCGCACCATCGTTCAACTTCTGCTCGTCGGGTACGTTCTCGTTTACATCTTCGCCGTTGGCCGTTGGTATATCACCGTCGCCGCGCTCCTCTTGATGCTGACGGTGGCGACCTTTGCGGCGGTGGGCCGCCAGAAAAAGAAAG
This sequence comes from Blastocatellia bacterium, assembly GCA_034665545.1. Lineage (GTDB taxonomy): Bacteria > Acidobacteriota > Blastocatellia > Pyrinomonadales > Pyrinomonadaceae > DASYML01. The sequence goes on along the minus strand of JAXDFO010000390.1, from coordinate 3,716 downwards.
CGGGTCGCACACTCCATTGGATAACGGGCACGGCGATGCTGCTCGGTTCCGGCTTCACCCTCGTTTATATCAGCGCGCTCGTCGTGCGCGTGCATCCGTGGTATGACCCTCGCTACATGATTCCAATCTTCGGCATGATTGTCGGCAGCGCGATGAACGGGGCGAGCATTGCGCTGGAACGTCTGGCGGGAGAGATGGAAGCGCGCCGGGCGGAGGTGGAAGCCTATCTGGCTCTGGGGGCGAGTTATCAACAGGCATCGCGCCAACCTGTGCGGCAAGCTCTGCGCGCCTCTTTGATTCCGACGGTCAACGGGTTGATGGTCGTGGGACTCGTCACCCTGCCGGGGATGATGACGGGACAAATTCTCGCCGGTTCATCGCCCTTAACGGCTGTTCGCTACCAGATAGTTGTGGTCTTCATGCAGGCCGCCGCAGTAGCGATAACAACTGCCGTGGTGACGCTCTGGTACCGGCGAACATTCTTTACCGGCGCGCTTCAACTCAAGTCACAGGCAACCGCATAAAGATGGCTTTACTCAACGATTGTGAATTGACTACCAGATATTGTTGAGCCGAATCCGTGCGGGTCCAAAATATTGTTGGCCCATCTGAATTGTTGGGCCAGGCTAGTCGCGCAATCCGGCGACGATCTCTATTGAGCGCAGTCGCGCAGGGTGGTCGAAGATTTGCGCCGTCACCATAATTTCGTCGGCCTTCGTTAGTTCAATGAATGATTCCAGCCAGCGTCGCACGGTCAACGGCGAGCCGACCGCAGAGTAACGTAGCGCGTGCTCAACCCCGGCCATTTCGATTTCAGACCAGGGGCTTCGCGTATCCTCTACGGGCGGAGATAGCAAGCCTGATTGGCCGCGCCGGAGGTTGATAAACGCTTGCTGGAGGGACGTGAAAAGTCGTCGGGCTTCGGCGTCTGTCTCAGCCGCGAACACGTTGATGCAAGGCATCGCGTACGGCCTATCGAGCGACGCGGACGACTGGAACTCTTCCCTGTAGATTTCGAGAGCTTGCATCAAGTAGTCTGGCGCGAAGTGTGAGGCGAAGGCGAACGGTAGGCCCATCAGGGCCGCGAGTTGTGCGCTATAGAGGCTCGAACCCAGCAGCCAGACGGGCACGTTTAAACCCGCTCCTGGCACGGCGCGCACCGCCTGACCCGTATGAGCCGGGGCGAAGTAGGACATGAGTTCGGCCACGTCTCGCGGAAAGTCTTCGTCAACGTTTGTGAGTGTACGACGAAGCGCGCGCATCGTGCGCTGGTCCGTCCCGGGGGCGCGCCCGAGTCCTAGGTCAATCCTGCCTGGGTAGAGCGATTCAAGCGTGCCGAACTGCTCTGCGATGACGAGCGGCGCGTGGTTCGGCAACATCACGCCGCCGGAGCCGACGCGGATAGTCTCAGTGCCGCAAGCGACATAGCCGATTAGCACAGAGGTCGCCGCGCTGGCGATGCCCGCCATGTTATGGTGCTCCGCCAGCCAGAAGCGACGATAGCCCCACGCTTCGGCGTGCCGGGCCAGGTCCAGAGTTTCGCGGAAAGACTCTGCTATCGTCCCGCCAGCCTTGACGGGCGCGAGGTCCAGAACCGAGAAAGGGATGCCCCTTGTTCCTTCCTTGTTTTTCTTACTCACAAGGTCTCTCTCTAAATGCCGCCTTCACGCCCGCGCCTCCCGTTCGAGAAGCGCGCGCTTGCGTTCAACGCCCCAACGATAACCCGATAACGCGCCGTCGTTGCGCACTACACGATGGCAAGGAATCGCTACGGCGAGGGCGTTTGCGCCGCAAGCCTGAGCAACTGCGCGGACAGACTTTGGCGAACCGATGCGATGAGCGATGTCGGCGTAACTCGCCGTCGAGCCTGCCGGAATCTTCTGCAAGGCTTGCCAGACGCGCTGCTGAAATGCCGTGCCCCTCACATCCAGAGGCAGGTCCAACCCCAACGCGGGGGCTTCGACAAAGCCCACCACTTGCGAGACGAGTTGCTCGAACTCTCCGTCACCCCCGATTAGATTCGCGCGAGGGAATCTGTTCTGTAAATCTCGCGCCAGTTCATCCGGGTCATCGCCGAGAAGAATAGCGCATACGCCGCGCTCGCTCCTGGCGACGAGGATTGAGCCTAGAGAGCATTCTCCAACGGCAAAACGTATTTCTGTGCTTGCGCCTCCTGCGCGATAGTTTGAAGGCGTCATCCCAAGCACCTTATTTGAGGTTTCGTAAAATCGTCCGTTCGAGTTGTACCCGGCGTCGTAAATAGCTTCCGTCACAGTGCTGCTACGGTCGAGCGTGCCACGCACTCGTCTGGCGCGATTTGCCGCCGCGTATCCTTTCGGTGTCAACCCCGTCGTCGCTTTGAAGACGCGATGGAAATGATACGCGCTCAATCCCGCATGGCTTGCCAGTCGTTCAAGACCGGGCAACTCTTCCGACTCTTCTATGAGTCGGCAGGCTTCCGCGATTGTGGCGGCGTGCCGTTCAACCCTTGAGGACTGGTCCGGCTTGCAACGCCTGCATGGGCGAAACCCGGCCTCCTCCGCTTCCCTGCCTGTCGCATGAAATTGCACATTCTCCGGTCTCGCCAGACGTGATGCGCAAGAGGGACGGCAGTACACGCCGGTGGTCTTGACCGAGTAGAAGAATTTACCGTCCGCTTGAGGGTCGCGTGCGACCACAGAAGCCCAGCGAGCATCGCTTACTGTCGTGGCTACCAGACGGTCGTGTTTTGCTATGCTGTTCATACATGTTCCTCCCCAAGATTGCCTTGACGAACACAATATAACAGCCGCCCTTGTTCCTGGCACTCCGATTCTTGCTTTCAAATTACATCTTAGTTCGCATTCCTCTTAACTACTTTCGCTCATCTAATTTCCTATCGCACTCAACGGTCGCATGAATGGCAACCGTGGCAGCGGCCCGCCACGCCTCGCACGTATTTGGCGCGGCGATTGAATGTTTTCAAAGTAATCAACGGCGGCCACACGCAGTCCCACATCGCGCCCCAGGCGTTCGCTCAAATACCATTCAACTTCCATCACTCATTTGTGCGGCAGCCATATCACAAATGGTCTGCCAGTCGCCGAGGCTGAAGCCTGATGAAAACTGAGCCTTTGCCTGGTCCAGCGTATAACCGCTCTCAAGCAATTCCGCTATCATGGTCGCGTGTTCGGTAAGCTCATCCGACGCGAGTTTGCGTTTTTGCAAAGCCCTTTCAGGGTTCCGTGGATGACTTTGCAGACGCTTGTGCTTACACTTCGAGACACCTCGCTCGATGCCTTGCGGGTACCAGAATCCAGTGCCGTGACAATCCTGACATTCCGAAACGTTCGGAGACGTTGATGCCCGTGCGGGTGGGTGTAGGAATTTTTTAATCAACGCGTCTGCTTCGCCCGAACGGTAGATGATGGTTGCGTAACCGCCAGGGTTTGTAATTCCCTGCCCCGTGGTTTGAAGATGGGCCGCGTACTTCCGGCATTCTTCCAACGTAAATTTTGAACCCACACGCACACCGCCGTCGGCGCGCGCGCCTTTGTGTGTGTGTTTTTTCTCTGAGTCTTTTTCTCTTGTGTTTTTCTTCTTAGTAGGGAATCGGAGAATCTCCGATTCTAGAATCGGAGATTCTCCGTTTTTAGATTCGGAAGATCTCCGATTCTTGATTCGGAGATTCTCCGATTCTAGAATCGGAGATTCTCCGATTCTAGAATCGGAGCCAT
>JAXDFO010000389.1:0-11228 GCA_034665545.1 Blastocatellia bacterium | reverse complement strand
GAAATGGTCAGTAAGAACGGAACTCATTGAAGTGAACACTGACGACCGACCGTTGCCTTGTTGACCTGTGCGAACGCGGTCTCGCATAATTCCTGGCATGACGACTGCGATTATTCATCATCCTGTTTTTATGGAGCACGAGACGGGCGAGCATCATCCTGAGAGACCGGAACGTTATCAGGTCTTGATGGAAGCCCTGCGCGGTGATGTGGATTTATGGACCAATTTATTGGAGGTCCGGGCCAGACCCGCGCCGCGCGGCGACGTGCAGGCGTGCCATTCGCCGCAGCAGTACAAGCGGGTCGAGCGCGCGGTCAGCGAAGGTCTCGGTTATCTTGATGCGGACACCATCGTTTCTATGCGTTCGTTGGATGCCGCGCTGCACGGAGCGGGCGGCGCATGTCGCGCGATTGAGACGGTCATGAATGGCGAGGCTCGCAACGCCTTCGTCGCGGTGCGACCGCCCGGACATCACGCGACCGCAGAGACCAGCATGGGCTTTTGCCTCTTCAACAACGTCGCCATCGCCGCGCGTTACGCGCAGACTCATTATAAAGAGATAGAGCGCGTCGCTATCGTTGATTGGGATGTGCATCATGGCAACGGCACGCAGGGAATCTTTTATGATGACCCGACCGTGTTCTTCTTTTCGATGCACCAGTATCCCTGGTATCCGGGCACGGGCGCGCGCGGCGAGACGGGCCTGGGGCGCGGTCGCGGTTACACACTTAACGCGCCGGTGCGCGCGGCCACTGCGCGGCACGAGCAGAGGCGTATGTTCGAGGCCGCGCTCGAAGAGATAAGCGCGAAGTTCAAGCCGGACTTCATCATCATCTCGGCAGGCTTCGATGCACACGAGGCCGACCCTCTGGGCCAACTGAAACTTCAGGACGAAGATTTCATGCTCATGACAGAGACGGTCAAACAGTGGGCCCATGATGCGTGCGCGGGCCGCCTCATCTCATGCCTCGAAGGCGGCTATAACCTGGACACCCTCGGTGAGACCGTCCGCACGCACGTCGCTGCCCTTGCGAACAGTGGGCGTTGAGTATGAAAGGCAAGCTATCTTTGACCGTCTACGGCCCGCCGAAGATCGCTAAAAAAGTTTGTATATGGATGCGTGGGTGGAGTAAACTTCCTAGCACTCAAAAGTCCCGCATCCAGAACGCCATGCGCGGGCGAGGCGTTTGAGTAATCTAGCCAGGGGCTTCACGGGCGCGTTAACTCTTCAAGCGTTCCGAGGAGAGCCGAAACGAGCGTAGGGTGCTCGATCAGAACATGAGGGCGGAGTCATCTATCCCGCTTCGCTTTCAAACGGAGACAAGAGACCATGCCAGACGTTGACATTACATGCGCTGATTGCGGGAACACTTTCCCCTTCACGGAGCGCGAACAGGAGTATTACAACGAACGCAACCTGAGCCAGCCGAAGCGATGCAAAGATTGTAGAGATGCGCGCCGCTCCCAGTTTGGCGGAGGGGCCAGGGGCGGCGGCGGTGGCGGCGGCGACCGTCAGCGTTTTGAAATCACCTGCGACCAATGCGGTAAGAGCGATACCGTGCCCTTCAAGCCTTCGAGCGGCAGGCCCGTCCTCTGTAGCGATTGCTTCAGCGCGGGCCGCGCCCAGCGCACTTAACTTTAAGCGGCTGCCCGCTTGCTCAGTTTCAGAACAAATCGGCGGCCACTTCCGTATAGCAAACTTGACGGCCCGAAATATCAGGCACATAGCAAGACCACTTTCGCGCCGTTGAGTGACCGTAGACAAGAGAAAACGTTTTATAAGTTGGCGGCGCGCTCCCTTTAAGCCACGCGTTAGCCTGAGTTGTACTTTGCGCTTCGGCCAGCGCGCGTAAACTTTTTTCCGAGTTTGTAGTTGGTGAATGCTGCATCCGTGATGAGTTATGAAACGCTCCAATTAGAAATGCGAGACCCGGCGGTGGCGATTATCACGCTCAATCGCCCGGACTCGCTCAACGCGCTGACGCTTGAGTTGGCCCGCGAGTTTTGCGCGGCCATGAATGAAGCGCGCGAGCGCGAGGCGCGGGCCGTGATTCTGACGGGCGCGGGGCGTGCTTTCTGCGCGGGCGGAGACTTGCGCGAGATGCAGAAGATAGCGGCGCGAGAGGGCAAAATTGAAGCGTTCTTCGAGGAGCCTCTGCGCTTCCTGCATGAGTGCATCATGCTCATCAGGCGCACGCCCTTGCCCGTCATCGCCGCCGTTAATGGTCCAGCGTTCGGCGCGGGCTGCAACCTCGCTCTAGCCTGCGACCTCGTTCTAGCCTCCGTCAGCGCGCGCTTTAACGAGGCTTTCATCAAAATCGGATTATCACCCGATTGCGGCGGCACATTCATCTTGCCGCGCCTCGTGGGCCTCAAGCGGGCGACGGAGATGTTGATGTTGGGAGAGACGGTCGAGGCTGCGCGCGCCGCTGAGATGGGGATGATTAACGCCGTCTGGCCCGACGAAGAGTTGATGAGCGAGGCTTACAAGATGGCGGCGCGGCTGGCTCAAGCGCCGACCGCCACAATCGGACGCATCAAGCAACTGTTGGAAGCGAGCGCAAGCAACGATTACAGCGCGCAATTGGACCTGGAGCACAAGGCGCAGCTTCAGTCTGGACAAACGAGAGATTTCAGGGAAGGCGTCGCAGCCTTTATGGAGAAACGGCCACCCAGGTTCGTCGGTGGATGAAACGTTTCGACAGGTTTTCCGAAAAGGCTGCGAGCCGCCAGGATTGAATCCGGCGGCTCTTTCCATTGGATGAAGTGTTGAGGTGAGTTATGACATCGCTGACTTATATGCAACTACTGCGGCGCAATCGTTCGTTCAGACGATTGTGGTCCGGGCAGGTGGTTTCCGAACTCGGAAGCTGGTTCAACCTCATCGCCGTGTTGGGTCTGGTCCGCAAGGTGACGCTGGGCGCGCCTGAGGCGACGGCATTGATACTGGTCCTGCGACTCATTCCGTTCGCGCTCTTCGCGCCTGTGGCGGGAGCCTTCGCGGATCGTTGGTCCAGGCGCACGGTGATGATCGTGTCGGACTGTGCGCGCGGCCTCGTCGCGCTCGGCTTCCTGCTCGTGAGAAGGCCGGAAGACCTCTGGATAGGTTATACCTGCACGGTCATGCTGGCGTTGCTGACGGCCTTCTTCGAGGCGGCGAAGAACGGCGCGCTGGCAAACGTGACCGGCGATGAAGGATTACTGGCGGGCAACGCGCTGATGTTCTCATCGCGCTTTCTGTTAATGGCCGTGGGCGCTGCGCTCGGCGGCGCGGCCTCCGCGCGCTTCGGTTACGCCGTCGCCTTCATCGTCAACGCGGTCTCCTTCATCATCTCCGCGTATTCAATCTGGCTCATCCCCGGCAGGGAAATGGTCCGGGCGGAGAATGATGAGAGACGCGCTATTGGACCGGCGGAGATGGAGAGAGGCCGCCCGCGTTTGTGGACGGACTTGCGCGAGGGCTGGTCCTATATCGTGGAGCATAGACTGGTCGCGGCCTTGCTCGGCATGAATATCTTGTGGGCCATCGGCGGGGGCGCAATCTACCTGGTTTATGACCGGCTCGGCAGCGAGGTCTTCGCGCGTCAGGGCGGCTGGCAGGCGGATGAGAACGTGGCCGCGATTTACACGGCTTCGGGCGCGGGCCTCTTCATAGGAATGATGTTGGCCCGTCGCGTAGGCTCGCGCGTGGAGTTGCATGGGTTGACCGTGAGGTTCATCGGTTGGACCATCTTCACGCACGGGGTTCTGTTCGCCCTGGCGGGACTGATGCCGACGCTCTTGCTGTCGAGCCTCGTCATACTCATCTCGCGCGTCGTCATCGCCGCAGAGTTCGGGATACAGGATACGCTGCTCGTGCGTCTCTTGCCGGACCACCTGCGCGGGCGCGTCATCACGACCGACCGCGCGGCGGAAATACTGGTCACGAGCATCACGACCGTCATGGCCGGATGGTCGCTGCATCTGATTTCGCCGCGCGCGTTGATGGTCATCTCCGGCCTGCTCTCGGCCAGTCCGGGCATCGTCTGGCTGCTGCTCTTCGTTTCGGGCAGCCTGCACCTGCCCGCGTCGAACGAGGCCGCGCGGGCCGCAGAGGAGAAGGACGAAGAAGCCCTCCTCGCATCCGCCGGATGAAACAAGGGCCGGACGCGCAACGTAAGAACAGGAGCCAGGAGTCAGAATCCAGGAGCCAGAAGGGACAACACCCAACAGCTTTTCTCCTGACTTCTGACTCCTGACTTCTGGCTCCTGCTGTTCGTTAATGGTGAAGTTTATGAGTGATAAGGTTGAAGAGATGGATGGGGATGGAAAGAGGGTGGCGGGTGGCGTGCGCGTCCTGTTGCGCAGGGTGATGCCGCGCGTAGCCTTTGTTGCCGTCGCGTTGTTGTGCATATGGCTGCTGGTCCACGAGTATGCTTTTTATAAAGACTACCCCGTGATGGGGTTGTTCGGCTTCGCCACGTTCCTAGCCGTCGCGGCGAGCGTCATCTACTTCGGCCTCAAGGGCTTTCTATGGGTCAAGCGTCGTCTCTTATGGAAAGTGCGGCGACGTTTGATAGTGACTTACCTGTTCGTCGGCCTGACGCCGATAGTGTTGCTCTCGACGCTGGCCGCGCTCTTCGCCGTCAGCGTCTCGGTCGCTGACCAGCCGCGCATCGTCTCTATGCACATGGACGAAACGCGCCGCGAAGTTCTCTCCAACGCGCGCCTCTTGCGTGACGGTCTCTTGCGGCAACCCGCGAACGCGAGCGATAAGCAGATACAGTCATGGCTCGATGAGCAGGCGAGGATGATGCAAGGCTCGCTGCCTGGCGCGCGCGTGGCCGTCTGGCGTCGCGCGAGCGACGACGCGGAGACGAATGCTTATCTAGGCGCGGACGGCCCGGCGCAGTTCGCCAGCGACCCCGGCACGGAAGACACGCGCAACCCTGGGAGCGATGTTACCCGGACGGATGCGCCTCTGCCCTCCTGGCTGAACGGCCTGGAAGAGTGGAGCGGCATCGCCTTCATCCCCGCGCCGGAAGATTCAACGCAGCCTTTCCTGCCCACCGCCATCCGCTCCGTCGCGCGCGCACGCGCGGGCGGCCAGAGCGTCGCCTTACTGCTCGTCGTGCCCGTCAGCCGCGCGCTGGTCCAGCAATTGCGCGAGAGCACGGGCGTTGAGATTCACCCGTTCTTCATCAATTCCAAAAGGACCAGGCAGACGAATGATGCCAGCAGCGAGCACGCGACGGAGAACGCGGGCAAGCAGGCGAAGCAGCCGGAGGAGGACATCAACGTTGATTTCGGTAGCGGGAAAGTGACGAGTAAAAGGGGGCAGGTCGTCGTCAGTTTTAAGCAGGACCAATTCGGTGAACAGAGCGAAACGCCGATTGGCCCGGTGACACAGAACGTCACGAACTGGACGACGGGCAAGCAGCAACAGGATCTGTTATTTCTCTTTCACTGGACGCTCGGCGGCATCGGCCAGCAGATTCTTTCCGGCAGTCTCTTCGGGCAAGTCTTGCGCTGGGTGCTGGTCGGCATCGGCATCTTCTTTCTGCTGCTGGAACTCCTGGCGGTGCTCTCAGCCGCATGGATGACGCGCGCCGTGACGGGCACTGTTCACAGGCTCTACAGGGCGACGGGGTTCATCAAGGGCGGAGACTTTTCGCATCGCGTGAGCGTGCGCTCGCACGACCAACTGGGCGAACTGGCGGGCGCATTCAACGAGATGTCCGCCAACGTCGAATCGCTTTTGCACGAACGTGTGGAGCGCGAGCGGCTCGAACGCGAAGTCGAGATTGCGGCAGAGGTCCAGGCCCAATTATTTCCGCATCGCGTGCCGGACCTCTTGAGCGTGGAGGTGGCGGCGGAATGTCGCGCGGCGCGCGGCGTCGCCGGAGACTATTACGATTACGTGGAGATTGCGCCGGGCCTCGTCGCCTTCGCGCTCGGCGACGTGTCGGGCAAGGGCATCTCGGCCTCGCTCGTGATGTCAAATTTGCAAGCGGCCCTGCGCGCGCAGGCGACCATCACATCAGAGCGATTGAACATAGCGGAGCGTGCCGTCGCGGCTTCTGTTGATGGAAGCGGCGGGGGCACCAGGCTGCTCGCGCATGTGATGGCGGACGCCGGTCTGGATGGCGCGGTCTCGCGTATGGCCGCGAACATCAATCGCCAACTCTGCCAGAGCACGGACGCCAACCGCTTTGCGACTCTCTTCCTGGCCCTCTACGAAGAGAGCACGCGCACCCTCCGATACACTAACGCGGGACATAACGCGGCTATTCTGGTCCGCGAGGATGGCATGGTCGAACGGCTCAAGACCGGCGGCATGATGACCGGAGCCTTCGATTGGGCCACCTACGAAGAGGCCCACACACTGCTCCAACCCGGAGACACGCTGCTCATCTTCTCCGACGGCATCAGCGAAGCCGAGCGATTCACGGGCGAAGAGTACGGCGAAGAGAGGCTGGTCCAGTTCGCCGTCGAACATCGCTCGCTGGACGCAGACGAACTGCGCCGCGCCATCTTCACAGAGATAGATAAATGGTCCGCCACACAGGAGAGAGGCGACGACCAAACCCTCGTCATCGTCAAATCCACAGTCTAGAGTCAGGAGTCAGAAATCAAAGACAGGTTCTTGCTTTTGACTCTTGACTCTAGACTGTTTTATGCCGTGATGATAACGGCGCGTGTGCCCATCAGTTCGGAGAAATCTTTGGTGTAGATGCTTTCAACTTTTCGTATGCGGCTGATGGTGTCCACCAGTTCATGCGTCTGGATGAAGCCGTCTTCGGCGAAGGCGATGGCCCATGTGGGCAGGTGCGCGGCGGTGCGCAGGAGGTCTTCGACCAGGGATAGATACTGCTGTTTGGTCTCGACGTATGAACCGAGTCGGCCCGCTCGCGCGCTCTCGAATTGGTCCCAGAAATCGCCCGCGCCTCGCACCCACTCTTCGCGCCAGGCGAGCGCGGAATTGCGACGCTGTTCGCGCGCCTCGTCAGGGCCGGGCAGGCGCAGGAAGAGCAGGTCCGTGTGTTGGCCCGCGATGAATTCGCGCGCGTCTTGATGCGCGCAGGTGTTGCGCAGCGAATTGTTGACGATGGCTGGCTGCGTCTGCCACACGCGGCGATAGACATCTGAGAGCGAGAGCGGTTGACGCAACTCGCGCGTCTCATCGTCGAAGGAGAGGACGTAATCGCCGACCGTCATGCCGAGCGAGAGGGCAAGGGCGCGACCGGCTTGAGAGACAAGCTGTTCTGCGTTATAACGCAGGTTGTCGAACCACCAAGCGTCCATCCCTGTGAACCAGCGCGCGAGCGCGGGATTCGAGAGAGCGTCGCGCGGCATGTATGCGTCTTCGAGCAGCATCTCAACGTCAGTCTCGGACAGATGCTCGGAGTTGTTTTCGATATACGCGGCGGCTTTGGTCCAGGCCCACTCGCAGCCCGCGCCCGCCGCCACACGCACGCTCCAACGTTTGAGATAAAGTCCGAGGTCCGGCTCGCCCGCGAAGGGAATCGCCACGGAGCCGAACTTGAGACGGCGCAGAATGCCGAGTTCAAAAGCGAGCCAACCGTTCATAGTCATATCTTGAGACGAAAACATAAAGGTTACAGTCAGGAGTCAAGAGTCTGGAGTCCAGAGTCAAAAGAAGGAGCGTCAGAACGAGAAGCGTCGGAAGGAGCGTCAGCAGAAGAGGGGGAAGAAGAGTCTGGGGCCGGTGTTTCTTCTGGCTCCTGACTCCTGACTTCCGACTCCTGAATTTTTTCCTTCGCGTATGAACGAAGCTCTTCGAGCGGGCCGAGTGAGAGAAAGGCGCGGACCACTCGCGGGTCGAATTCGAGCCCGGCCCAGTCCAGCAAATGTTTGCGCGCCTCTTCTGTCGAGAACGCGTCGCGGAAGGGTCGTTCATCCGTCAGCGCGGCGTAGGCATCCGCGACCCGAAGGATGCGCGCGGCGAGCGGAATCTGCTCGCGCCGCAAAGCGTCCGGGTAGCCGCCGCCGTTCCACCATTCCTGATGCCAGCGCACCAGAAGTTGCGCGCCGCGATCCGCTCCGGCGCGTGCCGCCTCGCGTTCACCTAACAGTGGATGGCGCGCCAGGTCCAGCCGCTCTTCGTCCGAGAGAGGACCGGCGCGTTTGATGTAGTCGCGTTCCATCGTCAACTCGCCCAGGTCGTGAGCGAGCGCGGCCACGCGCAGAGAAGCGCGGTCCTGTCGCGCGAGGTGAAAGAGCCTCGCCAACTCGTCGGCCAACGCCGCGATGCGCGACGCGTGCGGATGAGTGTATCCCTCGAAAGCATCCGTCGCGGAAGCCATGCGCGCGAAGGCTTCTCCCGCCAGCCGCGCCTCTTTCCCGAAATCAATGTGAGTTGTCGCCATCTCTTATTATCGCCGTCTTCCTTGATAGATAGTTTTTGGACCTTTTATTGGACCTTTTTATGTGGGACGGTTGATGAGAGATTAACAGTCTCGAAGTCAATCGCGCACGCTCATCTCTCTAACGTCCGTCCAGTTTGTAATCGTAAGTGGCGCGGCTGCGCCTCTCCTTGAGCGTCTCATAAGCCTGCGCGATTTTCGCAAAGGCGTCTTCGATTCTGGTCCTGACGGTCTCGTCATTGTGAAATTTGTCAGGGTGAAAACGCTTGGCTAGAGAATGATAGACGCGCTTGATTTCAGCCGCGTCAGCCGCGCGATTGATGCCGAGCACTTGATAATAATCGGTCGCCACCTTGAGACGCGCGAAGAGGGCTTCGAGGTCGCGCCGCTCGTCCTGCTCCTTCTTCTGCTCCGCCGCCGCCTTCAAAGATTCGGCAGACGCCGCCGCGCCTTTCTCTTCCTTCAAAGCATCCGTCGCCGCGTCCTTCGTCGCGGCGGCACGCGACGGGCCAGTCTTGATAGCAAGAGCTTTTTTCAGCGCGTCATCGTTAAAGGCGCGCAACCATCGCTCTCGCTGGATGAAGCCGCCGAGCGCGAGCGCGTAGACGGCGCGCAGGGTCTCCGCTTCGGGCAGGCCGCTGAGGGCCGTCAATTCGCTGACGCGCAGGGGCGCATCCATGCGCGAGAGTATGAAACCCTCCACGGGTTGGAGCGCGAAATTCTCAGGGACATCACGCGCGGGCGTTAAAATCTCGTTGCCGTCGGTGAACCTAGAAGCGGCGTATTCGGGCGGCACGCGTCGCGCGCCTTCCATCAATAATTGGCCCAGCGAGACTTTGCCCTTGATGTCTTCCGTGAGACGCACGCGCGGGTCGAAGTTCCATGCGCCGCCCGTCCACAAGAGGGCGGGACGCATGACTTCGCTCGCCTGTCGCGCCAGCAATTCGCCAATCGCCTGACGATTCAGCGCGCCTGCGGCTGAGAGAGCGTAGACGAGTTTCATGTCCGAAGCGTGCTCGCCCACCAACGCGAGTTGCGTGTCGGAAACCACGCGCCACCTTCGCAGGCACTCCGCCAGGCGATAGGCGCGCAGGTTGGAGGCTGCGTAAACGACATCTCCGTTCTCGAAATACACGACCACCCTGGCAAGCTCGTGTTCCAGACGCAACGCGCCGGAGAGAGTCGCGGCGGAGATTTCTCTAATCAGTTCAGCGAGCGGATGCTCATACAGTTGGCCCATCATACTCGAAGCCCCGGCCCCATTCGACCGCCAAGCATCATAGCGCAAGCGCAGCGAAAAAAGCAGTGGACAGTGGGCAGGGTTCGGTGGACGGAACAGACCGGCTCGCTTTTTCCGACCGCTTTCTTCTTTGACACTCGCATGAGTCGGGCACTATATTTAGGTCCAACAGAAATTTATAAATTTGCGGACCAATTCTTTCGGCCTCAAGCCGAGGGCATGATGCCGCGCTGCATTTATTATGAGCGAACAGCTAACGGACAAGATTATTCCCGAAGTCATAGGAGATAAGAACGCGCTTATCTCCTGCCTGAGCGAAATCTGGGCCTTGAGCGATGAGATAGTTGATCTCTTCTACACGCAGATTTTTGCCCAGAGCAGCATCAGGACTCCCGCCGCCGTCTGCAAAACCTTCTCCGAGATTATGCAGCGTTACTGGGATCTATGTGGCATCGCCATCTACCTGCGCGGCGAAGACGGGCGCTTGCATGAAATCGCCATCAATACGGACGAGTATGTTGACGAAGACAGCGCGCATGATGTGTGCGGCATGCTGGTGGCCGCCGTCGAGGAGCATGGCCGCGAGGTGCAGGTCTGGGTGGACGCTCAGCATGAGCCGGAGGGAGATGAAGGCGAGCGCGCTTCACGTTTGAGAGAGGCTTTCGACGCGGCGCGCTTGAAGGCCGGAGTGACCGTCCCGATTCACGCGCAGGGCGAACTGGTCGGCGCGCTCGCCGTCTTCACGCCGTTCCCGGAAAAGCTGCGCGCCGCGCTCAACGGCATACGCTTTATCGCCGCGCCGATTGCCATCGCGGTCGGCAACGCGCGCCGCACCGCCGCCATGCGCGAGCAGCATCATCGCATCGAACATCTCGTCGAAGAGTTGCAGCAGCGCAGCCGAGACCTCGAAGAAGCCAACCGCGAACTGCGCCGCGTGGCCCACTATCGCTCGCTCTTTCTGGCGCGCATGTCGCACGAGTTGCGCACGCCTCTGACATCCATCCTCGGCTTCTCGGAGATATTGATTGACCAGGAGAAGATGACGGACACGCAGCGACGCTTCTGCGAAAAGATTCAATCTTCGGGGCGGCAGCTTCAGATGAGCCTCAATCAATTAGTGGACCTCTCAAGACTCGAAGCGGGTAAGACGGAACTCTTCCTCCACGAGTTCTCTTTGCGCGAGGCTCTGCGCGAATCGTGCGCGGCGGTCGCGCGCCTCGCACAGAAACAGCAGGTCAAGATTGATTGCCGACCGTCAAACGACCTCGCCTCCATCGTTTCCGACGAGGGCAAGCTGCGGCAGGTGCTCTACAACTTTCTGGCGCACGCCATCAGTCGCAGCCCCGAAGATGCGCACGTCACTGTCCGCTCGGAAACGCTCGCGGCGTCACGTTTCAAAGTCATCATAGAGGACGAGGGCGAAACGCTCGTTGACATGTCGCGCATCTTCGAGCCGATTGACATCTGCGCGCCGAGCGAGAACGCCGCGAGCATGAACGAACTCGGACTGGTCATCGCGCGTCGTCTGATAGACGTGCTCGGCGGCTCCGTGAGACTGGACAGCCCCGGCCCGCGCGGTCTTCAAGTCACCATTGAACTACCCACGCGACCTACAAGAGATG
>JAXDFO010000388.1:0-2561 GCA_034665545.1 Blastocatellia bacterium | reverse complement strand
CGTGCCCGGCTGCGCCGCCTAGAAAATGGGCGTTGCCGTCGTGGACCTCTCCCCAGATGAGTTGGTCGCGCCATCCGTCATAGCGCGCGGCCTGCTCTTCGCCGCAGGTCGCGCGCTCATAAGCATTGCCCATTTCGCAGGCCGCCGTTTCAGTCTGCATCGCGCGTTCGGGATTGAAGAAGGTGCGCTTGAGATTGAGCGGCGCGAAAATCTCTCGCTGCGCGAGGGCGGCGAGAGATGTTTCGTTCATCCTCTCCAGGAGAAAGCCGAGCGTGATGAAGCCCAGGTCGCTGTAAAGAACACTCTTGCCCGGCGCGGATTCCAGAGGAAGACCCGCGATGGTTGGCAAGGCTTGCGCCCTCTCGCCGCGCGCGAGTAGATAGAGCGGACGCCACGCTGGAAGGCCGGAAGTATGCGTCAGCAATTGTCTGATGGTGATGGCGCGTTTGTCTTCAACATCGAACTCCGGCAGGTATCGCGCGACCTCTTTATCAAGGTCCAACTCACCGCGCTCGACAAGTTGCGCCGTGAGCAGTCCCGTCACTAAAGGCTTGGTCAAAGAGGCGAGGTCGTAAACGGTCTCAAGCGTCGCCGCGCGTCTCTCCGGTTCAACGACCGATTGGCCCAACGCATCCGCAAAGGCCACGCGCGCGCCCTCCGCGACGATGTAGACTGCCGAAGGGAAATCGCCCGCCGAGATGCGTTCTGCGAGCATGGACGAAATGCTATTGTTGCTTTGTGCTTCGCTCAAGATTTGGCTTTCAGGTTCAGCGAAGCTACTCCGGGGAGCGCGGCGTGCTCGTGTATGCGTTCGAGTGCGCGGAGAGCAAGGGCGAGTGCGCGGCGTCCTTCCTGGCCGTTGACGGGTGAAGGCTCTCCGGCCCTGGCGGCTCGCAGGAAGGCTTCTATCTCGGCGCGGAGCGGTTCGACATCTTTGATTTCAAGTTGACGAGTATTGACGCCGGGGCGCGCTCCCTGCGTGCGCGCGAGGCTGCTGATGGAAGCGTACTTGGTGACGTAGTCAACGGCGATGTAGTCGTGCGGTTGAAAGAATCGCATCTTGCGTATTCTCTCCGTGCCGATGCGAGAGGCCGTGATGTTGGCGACCGCGCCGGATGCAAACTCGATGCGGGCGTTGGCCGCGTCAACTCTGTTCGTCAAGACCGGAATGCCCACGGCGCGCACGTCCGTCACTTCTACTTCTTCACCGACGAGCCATTGAACTATGTCAAGGTCGTGAATCATCAAGTCGAGCACCACGTCTATGTCAAGAGAGCGCGCGGTGAATTCGCCGACGCGATGTATCTCGAAATAGAGCGGCGCGCGGACGTGCGGGCGCAGGGCGACGAGCGCGGGGTTGAAGCGTTCGAGATGTCCGACCTGAAGCAACGCGCCGCTTTTCTGTGAGGCCGCTATCATCTGGTCCGCCTCTTCGAGCGTGCGCGAGATGGGCTTTTCGACGAGGACGTGGACGCCCGCTTCGAGCAGGGGCGTGGCTATGAGCGCGTGCGATTCGGTCGGCACGGCGAGGCTCACGGCATCAACATGGCCCGGCAGGTCTCGCCAATCGGTGGTCCAGTCAGTTTCCCTCTCAAGCGCAATCGCGCGCGCGGTCTCTTCGTTGGAGTCGCAGACGGAGACGAACTGCGTGCCGCCTTCTGCGGCGAGCGCGGCGTGCAGGCGCGCGTGCTGGCGGCCCAGATGCCCGACCCCTATGACGGCTGTGCGTAGAGTCACGTCGGTTTACAGTTTCCTCTTTTCAGTTTAGCTTATTCAACTACGGGAGCCAGAAGCCAGGAGCCGGACGCGAGAAGCATGCGATAGCTTTTCTTCCGGCTCCTGACTCCTGAACTCCTGACTTCTGATTTCAGGGTGACTATACTTGCAACGTTCGACGCTTGCCAAGCGCGCCTGGCTGCTCTTTTTTCTCGCCGCGATTGCCTTCTACTTTTACGGTCTGGGTCGTTTCCCCTTTCTTGGCCCGGACGAGCCGCGCTATGCGCAGGTGGCGCGCGAGATGTTCATGCGCGGCGACCTCATCACGCCGACCCTAGGCGGCCATACCTGGTTCGAGAAACCCGTCCTGCTTTACTGGATGATGGAGGGCTGCTTCGCCGCGTTCGGTGTCAAGGAGTGGGCCGCGCGTTTCGGACCCGCCGGTTGCGGGCTGCTCGGCGCGCTGCTCGTTTACTGGACCAGCCGTCGCGTCGAACGCGCGGGCGGAGAAGGCGCAGGGCAAACAAACGGCCTGGGCCTCGCGTGCGGCATCGCGCTGGCGACGAGCGGAGGGATGATAGTCTTTTCTCGCGCCGCGAGCTTCGACATAGTGTTGACGATGGCCGTGACAGCATCGCTCTCATGTTTCTTCGTTTCGGAGTTGGAGGAGGATGAGAGAAAACGTCGCTGGCTTCTGGCCGGATTCTACGCGGGCGTGGGCGTCGCGTTGCTGGCGAAGGGGTTGGTCGGGATAGTCATTCCGTGCGGGGTCGTCGCGGGCTACCTGTTGCTGCGGCGAGAGAGGCCGGACGCGAAGTTGCTGCTGAGCATGTTGTGGGGAGGCG